>PMBV01000027.1 GCA_003153055.1 Myxococcales bacterium | reverse complement strand
TGTAGTCGGTCAGGTAGGCGCTGTGCGGCTGCCGGTCGGCGCCGTCGAAGTCCGTCGTGTAATTGAGGTAGTAGGTCTGCTTTGGCGAGGAGACGGTCAGGGCAAAGAGGTTGAAGCCATTGTAGCAGCCATCGGAGGGTCTGATTTCCGGTGGAACGCTGAAGGGCAAACCGAACTGGCTATCCGTCTCGGGAGGGTGAATCTTGCACGCCCCCTGGCCCGGCTGGAGGTTGTTGTTCGCTGCGGCGGTGCCGTGGATGGTCGGTAGGCCGCCCGCGTAGAAGCGCTTGCTGGTCTGATCCAGCATGCCACCCGAGTACCAGTAACGCTCCGCGACGCCGGCGATGCGCACCTTCACGAGATAAGTCACGCTGGGGTCGCCGCCGAACTGCTTTGTGATGTGCTGGTTCTCATTGGCGGCCGTCTCCTCGCAGCAGCAATCGCCGGCGTTGTTCTGGTGGCTGAAATTCCACCCATTGCAGGGCTTGAGGATGGCGAAACCATCCAACACAGCGGCCACCTGCCGCGGGATCCCGGCGTCACCGCCAGCCGAGCTCCCGCCCCCGGTGCCACCGTCGCTCGGCGATCCACCCCCGCCGCCGGCCGAGCTTCCGCCGGTCGAGCCTCCACCGGCCGAGGATCCCGCATCGGTGCCTCGAACGATCTGTCCCGCGTCCGCGGCCACGTCCGCATACTCGACGCACCCGGTGTGGAGCGCGGCGAGCGCCCCCAGGATCCATGCAGGCGATCGCCTCAGACACATCTGCCAGCCCCCTCTGGGTCTCGTTGGTCGGCGAATTTCATCGTCGCTCCGCGAGCGGCCACGGCCTGCCATGACCGCCTTGGGTTGTGGTGAAGCCTCTGCCGCCGACAAGACGCATGCTCCGGACCGAACGGGTCATCGGCGCGTCCGGGCGTCGTCACTTCCCTGCGGCTGCCTCAGCCTCGTGTGAGCGCCTCGATGAGGGTGCTCTGGGCGGGGAAGCGCGCGAGGAGCACCGACCGTGGAGGGAGCTCGAAGTCAGCGAAGCTGAAGCCGGGGGCGACGGTGCACCCCACGAGCGCGAAGTCGCCCAGGGGCGAGGCGGCCTGCCAGACCATCGGGGGAACGGCGTAGACCTGGCAGAAGCCGGGTCCTCGGCCGAGGAGGACCTTCTCGATGGTCGGCTCGGCGGGGCCTTCGCGGAGCAATGTCAGCTCGAGCGGCTCGCCCTCGACGTGGTGCCACAGCTCCGTTTGGGCGACGCGGTGGAACGCGGAGAAGGAGCCCCTCACGAGGAGGAAGTGAATGTGGGTCATGGCGGCGCGGAGCTCGCCGTGGACGGGGTGGCGAACCTGTGCGGCGTCGCGGAAGACCTCGCGGAAGTAGCCGCCCTCGGGGTGAGGGGTGAGCTCGAGGGCCGAGATGAGCTCGTTCGCGCGAGGGTGGAGGAGCGTCATCGAGGCACTCGGGGCTCGGGAGCATCACGCTCGGGGAGCAGGTGGGGTGTGTTGACCCGGGTTCGCCCGAGCCAGCGCTCGAGGGTGACGAGGGCAGCCTCTCGATCCCCCGTGGAGAGCAGGCCCAGCCTGGCAGTGTGGTTGCCTCCTTCGACGACGTAGGTGAACGAATCGTTGGCTCCGCCGAGGGGGATCTGGTGGGTGCTCCAGGGGTCGAAGGCGCCGTAGACGAGCATCACCCGCTCGCCGTACTGCCCCAGCCACTGGTTGACATCGGCCATCGCCGAGGCGTCGAAGGTGAGGGGCACACCGGGTGGGGCGTAGGTCGCGGCCACGTCGAGCCCCGGGTAGGCGAGGAGGTCGGCCACCGGCGCCTCGTAGGGGGCGGGACCTCCGAGCTGGGTGGCTGCCTGGTAGTAATAGGGCTCGAAGAACTCGAGCTCGCCGTCGCTGGCGAGGATCTCGGGGTCCGAGTGGTAGCGGAGGAAGTCCATCATCTCGGCCTCGGTGGCGCTGGGCGAAGGGATCGCGCCGCAACCGTGGAGCGAGTCATCGGGTGAGGTGTATTGCCAGAAAGCGTAAGGGAGCTCGACGACGGCCAGCTCGAGGGCTCTGTCGGGACCTCCAATGCGGGTGAATTGGCTGGAGGCGAGAAGGGGGACGAGCGCGCCTCGAGCACCGAGAAGCTGGCGCTGGAAGCGCGTGAGGTCAGCCCGGCACTGAGCCCAGACAGCCCCGCCAGCCGCGGCGATGAAGGGGCCGTAAGATGGATCGGTGGCGCCGTAGGTGACGGGAGCGACATAGGCCACGGTGGCGTCGACGTCGCAGGGGTGGAAGCGCCGGTGGTACACGCTCGTCATGCCGCCCTTGCTGGCACCGGAGTTGACCCAGCGACCGGGGAAGAGCCAGCGGAGGGCCTTGACGAGCTCGTGCGCGTCGGCGGCGGCCTGCGAGATGGTGAGCCGCGACCAGTCGGTCGGCACCGGTCGAGACGCGGCAAAGTAGCGGTGCTCGTAGGACAGCTGGTTGGCGCCGAACGTCTTGGTCACCTCGCTCACCCACGAGGGCAGACCGTAGCCCGAGGTGTACAACACCACCGGCGCGGTCTCGCTCGCGAAGAGGAGCGTCGCGCGCTGTTCGAAGGTACCGGCGTCGGGGTCGAGGTGATCGACCGGTTGGGTGAGAAGGAGATTGTACTGGGTGAAACCCGCGGGCGAAGTCGCGGCGCGAGACGAACGAAGGTTTGGAACGCAGCCGAGGCGTCCCTCGAGGTCGGTCGCGGTGCAGCCGGGTGGCGCGGCCCAGGTGAGGTCGGTGCACGCCACCGCGGCGTCGCTCGACCCGGCGTCACCCGCCCCGGCGTCGAAGCCACCGCCAGACTCGATGGGAGGGCCGCACTGACAGGCAATCGCGAAGAGGAGACAACCGCCCACGAGGATCGAACGCATGGGTGCATGGTATGGCATCTCGCTGGGCAAACCACACACTCCGATTCACCGAATGCGATGGCACGTTGACCCGAGCAGCTCTTCGCCGCCGGGCCCGCCTGCGAAGCAATCCTCGGATTCCTCCGCCGGATCTACGCCACGAGGCTGGCCGCGTTCCCACACTCGGCGAGGACGACGCGCTCGAGGCGCAAGAGCTCGCCCAGAGACCAGGCCTGGAACGGGCAGCCGCCGGGAGTGAAGGGCGCCTCGGCATCGGCCACCTCGGTCACATGGCCCAGGCCCGCATCGTGGAGATGTGCCAGCAAGGGCACCACGAAGCGGTCGCGGGCCGAGCGCTTGGCCTCCGTCGTGCCACCGTGAACGCGGACGTACGCCTCGACGAAGGGCCCGAGGAGCCAGGGCCACACCGTTCCCTGATGGTAGGCGCCGTCTCGCTCCTCGACCCCGCCCTGGTACCTGGGTCGGTACCCTGGCTCACCGGGACCCAGCGAGCGGAGCCCCAGGGGCGTGAGCAGCGTCGCCTCGACGGCGGCCAGCACCCGACGAGCCCGCTCGCCCTCGAGGAGCGCCAGCGGGAGCCCGCCCACGGCGAGGAGCTGGTTGGGCCGAAGGCGCTCGTCGACCGCGCCGAGCTGATGATCCACATCGACCACGTCAAAGAGCCGCCCGTGGGCCTCGTCCCAGAAGCGCCGCTCGAAATTCGACCGGCCCCGCGCCAACAGCTCGGAGAAGCGAGCGCGTGACGGGGCGCCGAGCACGACCGCCAGGTGGAGCGCGTTGAGCCACAAGGCCTGGACCTCGACCGGCTTCCCGATGCGCGGGGTGATGACGTGCGAGCCGACGCGCGCGTCCATCCAGGTCAGCTGCTGCCCCGGGACACCGGCGGCGAGGAGGCCGTCGTCGGTGGCGTGAATGCCGAAGCGGGTTCCCCGGGCGTACCCCGACACGATGGCCTCGACCGCTTCGACGAGCCGACGCCGCTCGCCGCTCCCCAGCGAGCCGCCAGCGGCCTGGATCGTCTCGGCCACGGCGACCACGTACCAGAGCGAGGCGTCGACCGAGTTGAACTCCGCCCCACCGTGACCGTCGGGGAAGAAGTTCGGGAGCATCCCCTCGGAGAGGACGCCCGCCCACGCCGAGAGGACCTCCACGGCTTCGGCGACTCGACCGGTGGCAAGGCAGAGCCCTCGCACGGCGATGAAGGTGTCGCGGCCCCAGTCGCCGAACCACGGGTAGCCGGCGATGATGCTCCGGCCGCCCTGACGCGCCACCAGGTACTGGTCGGCCGCCCGCTCGAGTGGACCGCCCAGCCTCGCACGCCGGCCACGCTCCGAGGCCCTCGCCTGCTCCATGGCCCTGCGCGCGGGGAGCGATGGGGCCTCGAGGCAGTCCGCGCCGAAGATGAGAGCCGCCTCGCCCTCGACCAGGTCGAAGCGGAATTCCCCGGGCGACCCGAGATCCTCCTCGAAGTCGAGGCCGCGGCGGCGCTCCTCCTCGTACACGAAGCGGCGGTACCAGCAGGGCTCGGGCCAGTAGGCCCCGCTCGACGAGACGGCGATGGCCGGTGCCCCCGCGTACGGCTGGAACCTCAGGGCGCCGTCATCGCGCTTGGCCTCGAACGAGAAGGCAGTGTTCTCCTTCATGAGGGCATGGAAGTCGCGCACCGCGAGGAACGGGCGAACCGAGAGCGAGGTCGGCCCCGTCGGTGCGCGCAGCAGCCGCCACGAGAGGAACACCTGCGGCACACCCGGCCGCATGAAAAGCTGGTGCACCACCCGCGTGCCGTCGGGCAGACGGAAATGCCACGTAGGCCAGGGCTCGAGCCCGAAGCGCTCGATCCGCTGCTCCCCGTCACCTCCGATGACGTCGGGCGCGTAGCGCTGGGTCGAGAGGAAGAAGCGGCCGCTCGGGGTCTCGACTGTCACGTCGGCCCCGCTGACGAGCATCTTCCGGCCGGTCGGGGGCGTCGTGGCGGCGACCAGGAGGCCGTGGTACCGGCGAGTGCGCAGGCCCGAGACGGTGCCCGACGCAAACCCGCCCAGGGCGTCGGTCTCGAGCCACTCCTGCATTCGTGCGGCGCTCACGGCGAGAGTTCCTCCTTCAGCTACCCCAGTAACCGCCCGCCCTCGGGAGACGTAGCCAAACGCGTCACCTCAACCCCTCACAAGGAGAGACCATGTCGAACAACGTCATCAATCGCGGGCTCGATCAGTTGAGAAGCATCGGAGACACGCTCGCCTTCATGGGCCCAACCCTGGCCCGGCTGACCGTGGGCGTGGTGTTCATCGGAACGGGGTGGGCAAAGCTCCACTCGCTGCCCGACGTCACCGAGTACTTCGCCAGCCTCGGCATTCCCCTCCCCGCGTTCCAGGCGCGACTCGCCGCCTCCACCGAGCTCGTCGGGGGCGTCCTGCTCCTCGTGGGGCTGGCGACCAGGCTGGCCTCGCTGCCGCTGGCGTTCACGATGATCGTCGCCATCCTCACGGCAAAGCGGGAGTCCATCGACTCCGTCGGCTCGCTCCTCGGCTTCGAAGAGTGGAGCTACCTCGTCATCTTCCTCTGGCTGGCGGTGGCCGGGGCCGGGCCGCTCTCGCTCGACGGGCTCGTGGCCCGGCTCCACGCTCGTCAGGCGAACCACGCCGAGCTGCCCAAGCCTCGGCTGCGCCCACAGGAGTAGCTCGAACCGCCGATGGAACGAAGCCGCGGCCATCGGGACCACGAGGCGGGCCAATTCATCCGCGCGGTGAGGCGATGAGCCCGTCCGTGACCCAGGTCGACAACCACGAGAACGCGGTGGAGACGGCCTGCTCCTCGCCGAGCACCGACAGGAGGCCATCACACACGAGGCCGAACGAGGTACCGTTCACCGCGAGCTCGAGGGCGACGCGCTCCGTTTGGTCGACGAGTCGATGGTAGACGGCCAGCTCGTGCCGCCACACCAGCACCGACTCCTCGCCCCGGTGCCCCTCGTCGGCGAGAGCAGGAGGAGAGGCCTCCGGTTGGCCCGCGACGTCCCAGAGGTGCGCCGTCTGTGCCCTCACCCACAGGAGGCGATGGGCGGCGATGAGCCTCAACGGGAGCGAGCTGAATCCCTCCGTCGGCCAGGCGCGGAGCTCCTCCATCGTCAACACCGGCTCGTCGCTGACGTCGTACACGTCGGCACGGGCCCATTCGAGGCGCGCGAGGCCGGCGAGGCGGGGCGCGTCGGGCCGGTGGGTGACCAGCCAGCCAGGGAGGCGTGCGCCGAGGAAGCGGAGCGACGGGTTCACCGACGGCTCGTCCGCGAGGTACGCGGCCACGAGTGACTCGAGCTCGACGGGCCCGAGGACCCGGGCGAGGTGGGGAAACTGTTCCTCGGTCACCTCCACCAGGCGAGCAACGTACATGTGCTGGTACACCGCCAGTCGGTCCGCGGCGGCGGCGCGCGCGTCTCCGACGATGAGCGAGTCGAGCTCGGGCTCCTCGGCCCCGAACCGGCGCCCGGTGATGAGCGACAGGAGCTCGGTTTCAACCCTCGAGAGGTCAGGCTGCACGACGCTCCTCCGCGCCCTTCACCGCCGTGAGATCGACCTCGCGGACACGATCGAGCTCCTTCTCGAGCTCCTCGAACGCCGGCACGTTGGCGTCCCACTCGATCATCGTGGAGCGCGGCCCGAAGCGGGCGACGGCCTCGGCGTAGAGCCGCCAGACCTCGGGGCACACGTACCCATCGTGGGTGTCGATGAGGAGCGGGCCGTCGACCGAGTGGCCGGCCAGGTGAATCTGCCCGATGCGCTCGGCCGGCAAGCCGGCGAGGTACGCCCGGGGATCGAACCCGTGGTTGTGGGCGCTGACGAAGACGTTGTTGACGTCGAGGAGGATCCCGCAGTCGGCCCGTCGCGCGATCTCTCCGAGGAACTCCCACTCGGTCATCTCGGCGCCGGCGAGCGTCAGGTAGGTCGACGGGTTCTCGAGGAGGATCCTCCGGCCGAGCCGCTCCTGGACAGCGCCGACTCGGGCGGCCACGTGGGCCAGCGCCTCCTCGGTGTAAGGGAGCGGGAGGAGGTCATGCGCGTAGACCCCGTGCGCCGAGCCCCAGCAGAGGTGGTCCGAAACCCACGCTGGCTCGACGGCCCGGGCCAGCGCGTCGAGCGCGGCCAAGTACTCGAGGTTCAGCGGATCGATGGAGCCGATGGACAGCGAGACCCCGTGAAGCACGACGGGGTAGTCGCGACGGACCGCCTCGAGGACGTGGCGGGCGTTGCCCCCGGGGACCATGAAGTTCTCCGAGATGACCTCGAACCACCCGATGGGCGGCCGGGTCTCCACCACGTGCCGGAAATGCTCGCGCCGGAGGCCCAGGCCTCGGCCCAGCTGGGGGAACATCGGCGCTGCTCCGCTTTGAGTCGTCATGTGGGCTCCCTCGAAGCACGACGACGCCGGAGGAGCCCTTCGCTCCCCCGGCCCCGACGCGGGACCTGCGTCGCTACTTCTTCTCGGCGACGGCGACCTTGCCGCCCTTGGCGGTGCAGTCGTCTTGAGTCGTCTTGGTGAGGCCCTGGCCCTTGCACCCGTTCTTCCCGGCGCAGGAGTGACCGCCGCCCTTGCAGGCGCCGTGGCCCTTGCACGAGTTGACGCCGCTGCACATCACCTCGTCGCTCTTCTTCTCTGACTGGGCGGCCGCGGTGCCAGCCGCGAACAGCCCTGCCACTGAAGCCGCAATCATCGCTCCTTTGATCGTCATGTCTCTGCTCCTTGCCTGTCTATTTTGAGGTGCTTGGGGGACCCGGTGAAGCACCGGGCGGTTGGGGTTCGCCGCGTCTACGCACCTCGCACCGATTGGTTACGCCCACGACCCGTCGTGGTTGCCCACGAGATTGAGGTGGGGGCCTTCGTGGGTCCCCGCGAAGCTTGAGTGTTGGCGCGGGCCTCGCGTGGGCCCAGGGCTTGCTCAAGACGCCCTCGCGCCATGCTGAGAATCACGAAACGCACCCCGTCGTCAGGTCACGGCACCCTCGTCCTCGAAGGCCGACTGGTCGGCCCATGGGTCGAAGAGCTGCGCCAGGTCGCGGGGGCGGATCGCCTCAGCGGTGATGGAGCAGCCACGTCGGTCGAGCTCGGCGACCTCACCTTCGCGGACCCGGCCGGCGTGGCGTACCTCCGGCAGCTCCGCGACTCCGGGGTGGAGCTCGTGGGGTGCTCGGGCTTTCTGGCAGCGCTGATCGGAGTCGATGATGACGAGGACCAGGACGTTGGATGACCCACCGTCGGCGGCCGGAGACGAATCGGCCCGCATGGCTGAGCTGATGGGACGGTACTGCGATGGTCAGGCCCGGGCCTTTCACGAAATCTACGCGCTCCTCGCCCCCCGCATCCTCGGGTACCTCATCGGGCTCTTGGGCGACCGGGCCACCGCGGAGGACCTGCTCCAGCACACTTTCCTGAAACTTCACCTCTCCCGCTCGGCGTATGTGCGAGGTGCCAACCCGATTCCCTGGCTCTACACCATCGCCCACCGCACCTGCCTCGATGAGCTCCGCCGGCAGAAGCGCTCCAAGGTTCGGGTCAGCGTCGACGGGACCTTGCCGTTCGAGCCCACCACGGACATCACCGGCTCGGCCGAGCCACACCCTCAAGTGGACGAGCAGGCGATCGCCCGAGGCATGGCCGCGCTGGCCAGCCTGCCCGAGACGCAACGCCAGGCCGTGCTGCTCACCAAGATCCAGGGCCACAGCACCGCCCAGGCCGCGTCGATCCTCGGGACCACCGTCGGGGCCATCAAGGTGCGGGCGCACCGCGGCTACGTGGCGCTCCGGCGGAAGCTGGCAGCACCTCGAACACAACCCCTCGGTCTGCCGGATTCGACCGGTCTCACGCTGGAGCGGCCGCCGTCATGAGTGACTTCGAGATCGAGGAGCTGCGATCGCTCCACGTGCTCCAGGCAACGGCGCCTCCGCCTCCTTCGCCCACGCTGGTGGCGAAGGTCGAATCGATGGGGCCGGTCCGCACTCGGGCGCCACTTCGCGCCTTGCTGGTGGTGGCCGCGGCGGCCGGGGTGTTCCCGCTCGGCGCGGTGGCCGTCTACCCCTGGCGCCGCGATCTCTCGGCGCTCCCGGCTGCGTGGCTGGTCGCGGTGGCGGGTGTCTGGGCCGCGGGCTTCGTGGTGCCCTTGTGGTTGGCGCTGGTCCCCCGGAGCGGCCAGGTGCTCCCCGACGGGACGAGGGCGAGTCGGGCGGCCGTGCTCTCCGCGCTGACGTTGCTGTTGGTGGGGCTCTTCTTCACCGTCGACGCGCCGGGCTTCACCATCGTCCCCTCCAGCACCTGGGAGGGCTTCTTCAGGCTCTGGTGGCACTGTGTGTCGTTCGGCCTCAAGGTGACGGTGCCGACGGTGCTGGTCGGGGCCTTCGCCCTCAGGCCGGTGGCCGTCGCCAGCCTCGCCCGCCTCGGGGCCGCCATCGGCGCCGCCGGCGGAGCGCTGTCGGGGCTCGTGTTGCACGGCCTGTGCCCCTACGGAGGAGCGGCCCACGTCGGCCTGGCGCACGGGGGAGGCGTGGCGATCGGCGCCCTCCTGGGAGCCCTGTGGATGCCGCTGCTCGTGGGGAAGACCAGCCGCGACGCTCGCCCGGCCGTTCGGGATGGTGGTCGTCGGGCTCCCCGGTGAGACCGTCGTTACCCTGATTGCGATTTGCAATCTCAAGGTGGAGAGACCACCTCCAGGCGAGGGTCGCCCATGACGGGAGCTCGGGTGTCGAACGACGAGGCGGCGCGGCTGGCCGCGGTGCGGCGCTACCGGGCAGCGCTCGACGGACTGGTGGCACGGAGCCTGGACGCCCTGGTTTGCCTGGCGGCGCGCGTCTGCCCCGCCCCGATGGCGGCGCTGAGCTTCCTCGATGAGGACCGGGAGGTCTTCCAGGCCAGCACGGGGGTGAAGCTCGGAGACACGCCCCGCGACGGCTCGCTGGGTGCCCAGGCGCTCGTGTCTGACGGGCTGTTCGTCGTGCCCGACGCTTCTCGAGACGACCGGTTCATGGACAGCCCGCTCGTCACCGGCGAGCCAGGCATCCGCTTCTACGCCGGGGTCCCGGTGGTGGGCCCCGGGGGGCACCGGCTCGGGGTGCTGGCCGTCTTCGACCCGTCTCCTCGCGACCTCTCGACTGACCAAGCGAAGGCCCTGGCGACGCTGGGAGACGAGGTGGGTGCGCGGCTGGAGCTCGCCTGCCTCCTCTCTGGCTCGCGAGCGGAGCACGCGCTGGCCCGGGCCGAGGCTCGAGAGCGGGCCATTCTCGAAGTGAACAACGCCATCATTTCGAGCCTGACCCAAGACGCGCTCCTCGAGGCGATCTCCAAGGCGCTCTTTCGCGTCGTGCCCTTCGACCGGGCGGCGCTGACCCTGTACGAGCCCGAGACGGACACGCTGCGCATTCTCGCCCTGGCCGGCCGGCTGCCCCCCAAGAGCTACCCGGTCGGCGCGGCGCTCGACCGGAACGACAGCCACGTCGGCTGGGCCTTCGAGCACCAGCGCACTCTCCTGCGAGGCGACCTCGGCGCCGAGATGGAGTTCGGGGCTGAGCGCCGCCTCCACGACGAGGGAATCCGCTCGCTCGTCACCGCGCCGCTCGTCCTCGCAGGGAAGAGCCTCGGCACCATCACCCTGGGGAGCACCACGCCCGGGCAGTTCGCTCCCGCCGACGAGGTGTTCCTCGGCGACGTGGCCGCCCAGGTGGCGATGGCCGTCTCGAACATGCGGGCGTTCGAGGAGATCGCCGCGCTCAAGGCCCGGCTCCAAGCCGAGAACCAGTACCTCCAGGAGGAGATCCGCGGGGAGTACAACCACTCTGAGATCGTCGGCTCGAGCGCCGCGCTGCGCGAGCTGATGCGGCAGGTCGATCAGGTGGCGACCACCGACTCGACGGTGCTCATCTCTGGAGAGACCGGCAGCGGCAAGGAGCTGGTGGCGCGGGCCATTCACGAACGGAGCCGGAGACGGGCGCGGCCGCTGGTCAAGGTGAACTGCGGAGCCATCAGCGCCGGCCTGGTCGAGAGCGAGCTCTTCGGGCACGTCAAGGGTGCCTTCACGGGGGCCCTCGGAGCCCGGGATGGTCGATTCATGCTGGCCGACGGCGGCACGATCCTTCTCGACGAGGTGGGGGAGCTCCCGCTCGAGGCGCAGGTGAAGCTCCTGAGGGTGCTCCAGGAGCAGGAGTTCGAGCCGGTGGGCTCGAGCAAGAGCCTCAAGGTCGACGTGCGGGTGATCGCCGCCACCAACCGCGACCTGCCCGCGGCGGTGAGCTCGGGCACGTTCCGGGGTGATCTCTTCTACCGGTTGAACGTCGTCCCCATCACCGTGCCCCCGCTGAGGGTCCGGCCGGAAGACGTGGAGCTGTTGGTGAAGTTCTTCGTGCAGAAGTTCGCCGCCAAGCTGAGCAGACCGGTGCGTCAGGTGCCCGAGGAGACGTTGCAGCGGCTCCGGGCCTACGCCTGGCCGGGGAACATTCGCGAGCTGCAGAATGTCATCGAGCGCGCGGTCGTGCTGGCACAGGGGAGCGTCCTGTCACTGGCCCCCGAGTTCGGGCTCCCGGTGTCCGTCGCCGCGCCCCAGCCGCCGCGGGTGGGACCGGCAATCGAGGCCGCCCGGCGGAACGAAACGCTGAAGGAGCTCGAGCGCCGCCACATCGAGTCGGTGCTGCTGGAGAAGAACTGGATGATCGAGGGCGAACGAGGCGCGGCGAAGATCCTCAACATCCACCCCAACACCCTCCGCAGCCGGATGCGGAAGCTGGGCCTCCGTCGGCCCAATTGACCGACCTCGAAACTCCCTCGTGACGCCGCCGTCTGGTGTGCGAAGCTCGGGACCCTTTGATGGTCCTCCGCCTGCTCCCGCTCGTGCTGTTGCTTGGGTGCCCGCACGGGTGGCCGTCGTCGGCGCGCGAAGACGTCGATCTCCTCGTCATCGCTCCCCACCCCGATGACGAGGTGGTGATGGCGGCTGGCGTCCTCGAGCGCGCGGTCAAGCAAGGGCAGCGCGTCGCCATCATCATCGTCACCAACGGCGATCTCTCCTGTGAGCGCAACGGGTGGACTCGCATGGCCGAGAGCATCGCCGGGCTCAGGCTCGTCGGCGTGCGCGAGGAAGACGTGCACTTCCTCGGCTACCCCGACGGCGCCCTGGCTCGCCTGGGAGAGACCCCGCTCCCGCCACGAGAGCGCGCCACGCCCGAGGGCCGCTGCGGCGTGGGCTCGGGCACCTACGCCAACCGAGGAGCCAGCCACCAAGACGAGCACACCCGGCGCACCGGCGTGGCGGCGCCGTGGACCCAGGCCGCCCTCGTTGAAGACCTCACCAGCCTCCTCTCCCGCCTCCGTCCGGCCGAGGTCTACATCTCCCACGGCATCGACGAGCACCCGGATCACGCCGCCACCTACGTCTACTTCCGTCGGGCCCTCGACGCCCTCGAAGGCCCTCCCCCAGTCATTCACCGCGCCGTCGTTCACGCCGGTCAATGCTGGCCCGGCGACTGCGTCACCAATTTCCTTCCTGCGCGAGGCATTCCGCCCCTGCCCTTTCCCCATGAGACGTACGCGGCCAGGGAGCGCCTCTCGGTGGACGCGAAGTGGAAGCTCGAGGTGCTGAGCCAGCACCCCTCCCAGACGGGGCCCAAGCCGATGGCCGACTGGCTGGCGTCGTTCGCCCGCCGCGAGGAGGTCTTCTTTCCCGAGCGGCTCTCTCGGTTCAAGGGCCACTGGGCCCGCACGCCAATCGCCGAGCCCTTCGAGATCGAGCTCGGGGCCCACACCTCGTTCAAGGTGAACCAGACCGACCAGTACGAGGTGACCGTCTCGTCGGAGCGCGTGACGATGCACCGCCTCACTCCCGACGGGCGGCGACGAGTGGCCTCCTGGCCGCGCCTCGAGCCCGGCCCGCTCACCCTGCGCGTCGACCCGCGGCCCGACGATGGAGACGTCACTGAGTGGACGCTGTGGGGGAGGAAGGGCCTGGTGGGCGTCGAGGTCCTGGCGCCGCTGGTCGCTCGCGTCGACGTCGAGCTCGGCCAGGCCTCCGCCACCACCAGGTGACGCCTCGGCCACCAGCACATGCGTCTTTGGTACTCGACTCGAGAGGTGCTACGCGTCGACTGCAGGCGTCTGTACGACGCACAATGGGCCGGAAAGCACCAGCAGGGGAAGATGGCAACGGATCGAAGCGTCTCCCGGTCGCAGGCGGGGGTAGTGCTGGTGGTTGCCCTGCTCTTGCTGGGTTGTGGCGGCGGCTCGAAGCAGGACGCAGGTGTCGACGCCGACGCAGGGTCGTGCTCGGAGCAGGCCCAAGCCGCGGCCGCGAAGCGGTTCTCGGGCACCTGCTTCGCCCTCGACGCCGGGTCCAGCCCCGACGTCACCTTCCGCTTGAGAAACGCGAGCTCCGCGGAGGTGTGGGTGCCCCAGCACAAGTGGTTCGGCACCACCTGCAATGCCACCATCTTCGTCTCGGGCTGCCAGGGCGGCGTCCTGTCCGGCACGCACCTGAAGAGCGAGCTGTGCCCGGAGAACTTGGTCAGGCTCGCTCCCGACGCCTCGGTCGACCTGCCGCCCTGGCACCCCCTCGGGGAGGTCAGCACCGGCTGTGGCAACTGGTACGTGCCGCTGCCGCCGGGCTCCTACCAGGTACAGTTCAAGTACTCGCTCGACGGGGGGGACTTCTTCACCAACTTCAACACCAGCGCCCCGTACCCCTTCAGCCTGACTGCGGAGAGTGACGTGATCGAGGTGGAGCTCCCGTAGGGGCCGACCCGAGCGCGCTCGGTCGACATCGGACGCCTGGCAGTGACCCGCCGTTTGACCTAGGCTCGCCGCGCTTCCCGCGAGGCTCGGGAAGGGAGCACGCCATGCCCACCGAGCTCGACGAGCCAACCAGAAGCGGGGTGACGGAGCGCGATGACGCCGAGGCCGACCTCGACATCTCGCTGCTCGAGTACCTCCAAACCCTCACCCCCGCCCAGCGGCTGGAGCGGCACGATGCCGCGCTCGCGCTGGTCCGCGCGCTCCGCGCCGCGGGAAGAGAGCACTATGGCTTCGACCCTCGGACTGTTGCGTCGGCTGACCAAGGAGAACGTTGAGTTCATCCTCGTCGGCGGGATGGCGGCCATCGTCCATGGCTCGGCCTCGGTGACCGAGGACGTCGACGTGTGCATCCGCTTCGACGAGGAGACGTTGCGAGGCGTCTTCCGAGCCCTGGTGGGGACTCACCCAGTCGAGCGCCGTGGAGCTGCCCTCGTCGGGTGAGCGGGCTACTGCGCCGAGACGGGCGGGCTCGGAGCCACGCGCTCCTGGGCGTGGGCGTCGGCGCATCTGAGCAGCTCAATCATCGTCGCCGACACCGGAATCAAGTGCGGCGTCACCCGGTAGCGATCAGCTCGCGTCTTGAGGAAGACCGAGTCTTCGTAGGTGCCGACCCGGGCTCCAGCGCGGTCGAGCGCGTAGAACTCGCTCACCCCGTTGATGCCGATGACATACGACGAAGCCTCACCCCCAGGGCGGAAGTACGGGCTGGTGATCTGCCCGCCCAGCGTGTGCCACCGGGCAACCTTGGGCAGCGCCTTGAGTGGCGGGTAGGAGCGCAGCAACGCGAGCATCATCGCCGGCACGTCGTTCTGAGAGAGCGGAGCCTCCTCAATGAGCGCCTGCACCCGAGCCAGGGCGGCCTCCACCGCCTTCCGGTTGCCCACGCGCTCGAGGAACGCGGGAGGGATGACGATGGCGAAGGGAATCTGCGCCTTGGCCGCGTCGCTCTCCGGGTCGGTGGGCCCCCAGATGAACGAGTGGCCCGTGGAGTGATCCGCCGCCAAGAAGACGATGGCTCGCTCCGACAGGTTCGCGGCGTCGAGTCGGGTGAACAGGCGCTCCAGGGCCGCGTCGGTGTACGAGTAGGCGATGAGCCTCCGGCGGTCGTCAGAGTCGCCTCGGTTCACCGACTCCTTGAGCGCGCGGTCCACCCGGGCCGACACCTCCTCGGGGAGGTCTTCCGGAGGCGTGAAGGGCGAGTGGTTCGACAACGACATGACGAAGGAGAACTGGGGCTCATTGCTCTCCTTGAGCGCCTGGGCCATGTCGTCCACCGCCTGGTCGAAGACGGCGAAGTCGGTGAGCCCGTCCCAGGTGCCCTTGGGCAACGTCTTGGGCATCTCGTCTTGCGAGCGAATGCGCGAGAAGCCATGGCCCTCGAGGTAGGTGCGCATCTGGTCGAAGCTCGCGTCGGAGCCGTAATAGAAGGAGTGCTTGAACCCGGCGTCGGCCAGAACATCGGAGACACAGCGCACCTCGAGCGGGTAGAGGTCGCGGATGAACCCCAGGTTGTACGGCAAGGTCCCCACGCCGCACATCACCGCCCCCAGCCCGTGCACCGTGCGAACGCCAGCCTGGTACATCTTCGTGCTCACCAAGACTCCCGGCGTTCGCGCCTCATAGAGCCGGCTGGTGAAGGGGGCGATGAGGGGCGAGGCCGCCTGATTCAGGGCGTGGACGTCGTCGGCCCGAAACCCCTCCAATGACAGCTGGAACAGGGCCAGGGGCGCGTCGCTCCCACTGACCAAGAGCGACGACAACCGCTCGAGCGCCTCGAGGAGCGCCCGCCCTCGGGGGTCTGGCGTGACAGGCTCGTCTTCGGGGTCGAGCGGGCGGCGGTACGGGTGCGGAGAGCAGCCCCCCTTCGACGGCGGCCAACCCACCAATTGAGCGCCCGTGGCGGCCAGCTTCGGCGGCAGCTCGGCGGTCAACACCAGCTCCCGAGGCGTCGCCGGACCTTGGTGCCGAAGGAGGTCGAAGGAGCTCTCCACCAGCCCCGTGAGCGGATCTCCCAGCGCGGCAGGGCTGAAGCGGTTGACCGACGCTTGGGCTTTGGCTCCCGCCAACGCCACCACCGTCGCCAAGAACAACCCACTGGCCAGACCCGCCGCCCACGGCTTCCACGGCAGCACCCGGCGATCATGACGCCGACGCAGCCACACCATCGCCGCTCCCAACAGCACCACGCCCACCACCGCCGGCTGCCAGATTCGGGCGTACTTCAGGAAGCCCACCGACCCTTCGACAAATGCCGCGTTGCTGCCTCCCTCTGCCAGGTCGAACATGGTCGGAAACGAGCCCCGTTCCGACTTCACCTCCTGAACCACGACCGTCAAGACCCAGAGGCCAAAACCGAGGGGGAGTGTCAGCAACGGCCCGCTGAGCTGCTGCCAGCGAGCGCCCCTGAGGGGCCTCAAGACCAGGGGCAACCCCAGCGCCAGCAGGGCGACCATGGGAGTCAAGAGGTAGACGATGCCCGAGAGGTCGAGGAGCGTCCCCGCCAGGGCGTTTTCGACCCGGTCCACCGCTTCACCATGGCCGACCAGGGCCCGCCCGAGGCGCGCTGGGAGCAACGCCACCCCGAGAAAACCGACCGTGACCAAGCCCGCGAAAAAACCTCGAAGGGCGCTTGACTGCGTGGGGTGGTGAGCGGTGGGGGACTGCACGCTTTCTCTCTTACCGTAACGTCCAGGTCACAGCGATGATTTGGCACTTCCCAACTCGCTGAAACGAGGGCATTCCCCTAAGTCCGCCGTGATGAAGGTCGTTCCACTGCTGCTCTTGCTGCCTTTCCAGGCCGTCGCCGCTGCTGACGCGGGAGTCTCGTGCGTCGAGGTGACGCAGCGGCTCTCCTCGACGCAGCGGGCCCTCAGCACCTGCAACGAGAACCTGAGGAGCCACACCGCCGCGCGCGAACGCTGCGAGGCCGAGCTCGATGAGACCTCCGGGCGCCTCAGCACCACCGGTGGCCGCGTCGAGGCGTGCGTCCAGGCCAAGGAGCAGCTGTGCCAGGAGGTGGCGGGCTTCGCGACCTCCCTGCTCCAGGGCACGGCCCACGGCGTAGGTACCTGCGTACCGAGCGACACGCAGGCCCGTCTCCAGTCGCTCTTGACGGCCTGGTTCGCGGTGAGCCGCGTCGTCGCCCAGGTGGACGACTACGTGACGGGCGTGAGCGATGTGGTGCCGAAGGTGGTGGGCCAGAGCGAGCCCGAGCGGCACCTCTTTCGAGTGCTGGGCCAGCGCACCGGGAGCCCGCTGTGGAATCGCCGCCTGCTGGTGGAGGCCTTCAAGCTGACCGCCCCCAACACCTGGGCTCGACTCAAGGGCCAGGGCACGCTGGCGGTCGACTCGTTCTTCGACTCGCGTGGGCCACTGCCCGAGTCCTTCATCGCCGAGGTGAATGGCGAGCACTCCGAGCCCGCCGGGCCCGCCGGCCCCCCGTTGACCGCGGCCCTGCGGCTGGCGCTTTCGTACCTCCAGCTGGCGAGCTGCGAGAGCCGCACCGAATCGCGGGAATGCGGGCGGGCGCGGCAGCTGGTGAAGCTCCTCGACGACACCGGCCCCCTCATCGTCCGCCGCCGGGTGGAAGAGATGTGGGCCACGCCCTGCGAGTCGCTCAACGCCGAGGCAGTGCAGGCCTGGCTGCAGGAGTTCCCCACCAGCCGCAGCAAGGAAAAGCAGGCCGCCGTCGCCCAGCTCGCCAGCGCCGCCAAGAGCAAGCTGTTCCTCTGCTACCTGGCCGACGACGACGGCGACGCCTCGTACGCCAAGTGGGCCGCCAAGCGCATGCCCGACCCGTCGCACCTCGAGCCGCGCACCCTGCCGCTGGTCGACGACTTCGCCCGCTTCGTGCGCGAGGGTGACGCCATCGATCGCTGCGGCCGCGCGGTGCGGGCCATGCAACGCCTCGAGGTGAGCCGCTGCGCCATCGATCGACCCGAGACCCTCGCCACCATCAGCGCCTGGGCCCACGTGCCGCCGGCCGCCGACGCCTCGCCCGACGCCCAGGTCTGCCAGAAGATCGCCTCGCTCCTCTGGACCGGCGCGGCCCTCGAGATTCCCTCCTCGCCGGCCGAGCAGGTGCACATCGACAAAGAGACCGACACCGAGCTGGCCCAGCTCCGCACCGCCTGCGACGAGCGCCGCGGCGAGGGGGCCCAGTTCGAGCAGTGGCTGCTCGCGCTGGCCGCGGTGGCCAAGGATCTCGGCGAGCCCGTGAGCGCCTCGCCATGGCGCCTCGACGCGACCGGGACACGGCCGCTGGAGCGCGCCCGGGTCGAGCACGCCTCCCGCTTCGTCTCGTGGCTCCACCATGCCGTGAGCCAGGAGCCCGCCTGCGAGGCCGCCGGGCTGTCCAAGGCCGCCTGCGACGAGTGCCGGCAGAACCCGACGGGCCGCTACGACTGTGAGCTCACCAGCGAGCTCGAGGAAACCTGGAGCCGCTACCGCCAGGTGACGCTGGGCTGGGCGCTGGGCCTGGTGGTGCTGACCGCGCTGGCGTTCTGGCTCCGGGGGCTCATCTGGGCGCAGCGGGTGTACGGCCGCACCATGGAGACCGTCCGCCAGAGCCTCGAGGGGCTGGGCCTCACCACCAGCATCGACGGGCTCCGGTTCCTCTTCCCTTCACGGAACGACACGCTCGGCCTCGAGCTGCCCAAGACCCCGGCATGGGAACGATGGGGCACCGACGCCTGCGCGGTGTTCTCTCCTGGGCTGACCGCGCTGCGGGAGGCCGAGGTGAACCACGCCGCGGCGATCGCCCTGCGCCATGACGCGCGGGTGGTGTTCCTGCTCCACGCCGACTCGGCGGTGCCCGACCTCGGCGCCGTGCGCGCCACCCTCGACTGGGCCGCTCGCGGAGGCACCCGGGCCGTGCAGGTGCTGCCCCTGGCCCTCTCCCGGCTCGCCTGGGCCACCCGCGACGAAGACCTCCTCGACCTGGTGGAGTCGACCACGCTCAGGGGCAACCCCTTCGAGGTGCGCGGGCCGGTGCGCAGCTCGAGCCAATTCTGGAACCGCGAGCGCCTGGTGGCCGGGCTCCTCGCCGAGGCCCGCGCCGGCCACTGGGTGGTGGTGACCGGCCTGAGGCGCTTCGGCAAGTCGTCGCTCGCCCTCGAGGTCGCCCGGCGCACCACCGGCCCCTCGGCCTACGTGGATCTGGCCGGCTTCCACCACGAGGTCTCCTTCGGCGAGACCCCCTCGGTCGCGGTGGAGGGCATTCTCCGAACGCTGGTCATGCGCCTCGCCGACTCGGCCACCGCGACCTTCCCCGCGGCGGTGGTGCCTCCGGTGCCCGACGGCGCCCTCGACGCTCCGACGCTGGCCGCGTGGATCAAAGCCCTCGGCGTCGCCTGCGGTGCCTCGAGCGCCAACCCGGCGCCGCCGATGCTGCTGGTGCTCGACGAGGTGGAGCAGCTCCTCACGGCGCCTCCCGAGAAACTGGGCCGGGCGCTCGACGTGTTGGCGACGCTGACCGGCCGGCTGCGGAGCGCCTTCTCCGAGCCCTCCTCGCCCCACGCGGGCAATACCGTGGCGGTGGTGTGGTGCGCGGCGATCCACCCGCTCCTCTGGGCGCCCCTGGCCACGCTCGGAGGCCAGTCGATCATGGGTGCCTTCCCCTCGATTTGCGTGCCGGCGCTCGAGAGCGACGCGGCGCACGCGATGATGCGAGGCCTGGGGGCGAGGCAGGGCATACGCTTCGAGGACGACGCCCTGGCGGCGCTGGTGAAGGCCTCCCACGGCGTGCCGCTGCTGCTGCGGCGCTTGGGCACCTCGGTGCTCGAGCTGTATGACGCCGACCGGGCCCGCCAGGGTGCGCTGGGAGCGGTGCGGGTCGGCATCGAGGGCGCCACCGAGGCGATTCGCCGCGAGCAACGAGGCGGCTCACCGCTGCGCGTCTGGGTGGAGTCGGAGATCGCCCAGGCCGACACCCCGCCGGGGCTCCTGCTGCGGGCGCTGGCCCAGGGCACCCGCGTGCCGGTCGGCGCGTTGCACAAGCTGGTCGAGGCCCAGGTGATGGAGCGCTTCACCGCGTCGGGTCTCACCGCCCACCTGCCCCCCGCCGAGCTCAAGCGGCGCGCCCAGGAGGCCGCGAGCGTGATGGTGCGCTTGCTCGCCGAGTCCCGGTTATTGGAGTCTCACGGCGACATGACCGCTCCCGAAGCCTACTCCCTGCCCGACGGCGTCATCCGCGCCATTCTCACCGAGGGCCAGAGGGGATGAAGCGCCGCCTCCAACGCTTCGGCGGGATGCTCGCGGGTGCCTCGCCCCTCTTCGGCGCCGTCATCAGCCTCGTCTGGCTCGGGTGGACGTACGACGTGTCGGGCGCGACCAACCAGCTGTTGATCATGGTGAGCCACCCGTTCGGGGCCATCGCCATCATTCAGGCGCTCTACACCGGGCTGCTCAGCTTCCTGTGGATGCGCTACTCGGTCTTCAAGGCGCCCGACGGTGCCCAGTGGCCCAAGGTCACCGTCGTCATCCCCGCGTTCAACGAGGGGCCGATGGTGGGCCGGAGCATCCGCTCGGTGGCGGCCTGCCGCTACCCCAAGGATCGCCTCGAGGTCATCGTGGTGGACGACGGCTCGCGAGACGACACGTTCTTCCACATGCAGCACCTCCGCCGGGAGTTCCCCGAGCTGGTGCGGCTGGTGCGCTTCATCGGCAATCGAGGCAAGCGGTCGGCGCTGGTGGCCGGGTTCGAGGCGGCCACGGGAGAGATCGTCATCACCATCGACTCGGACAGCGAAATCAGCCCCGACACGGTGCACGAGATGGTGGCGCCCTTCCTCGCCGACCAACAGGTGGGGGGCGTCGCGGGCCGGGTGGCGGTGCTCAACCGAGACAGCATGATCAGCCGCATGCTCGAGGTGCAATTCACCTTGGCCTTCGACTACGGGCGCGCGGCCCAGTCGGTGTACCGGGCGGTGGCCTGCTGCCCCGGCGCCCTGTCGGCCTTCCGACGGGCCATCATCATTCCCTACCTTGACGAGTGGGAGAACCAGCGCTTCCTCGGCCGGCCGGTGAACCACGGAGAAGACCAGGCGCTGACCAACATCGTGCTCCGCCAGGGCTACGACACGGTCTACCAGCGCACCGCCATCGTGCACACGCTGGTGCCGACCTCGTACCAGCAGCTCTCCCGCATGTTCCTCAGGTGGGACCGCAGCTACATCGTGGAGGGCTTCTCGTTCGCCCGCTTCATGTTCACCAGGTACCGCGAGAAGAATCGCCTGTTGCCCATCGTCACCTTCTTCGTCTCGAACTTGAGGTTCGTCTTGGTGGCGGTGGCGCTGATGGAGCTGCCGCGCCTCTTCGACACCAACTTCAGCATCGTGGGCCGGAGCCTCGTCGCGCTCGTCTTGGGGGCGGTGTTCTCGGCCACCTACTACCTTCGCTTCGAGCGCAGCTTCCGCTGGGTCTACGGCGTGCTCTACGCGGCCTTCTCGGTGCTCATGCTGCAGTGGATTCTCCCCTGGGCCCTGCTCACCGTGCGCGACGAGCGCTGGGGCACACGGTAGGGCGCCTGAAGTGAGCGGTTGGGCTCAGCGACTCCGCAGCGCGTGCTCCACCGCCGTCGAGCCTGGCACCCGGCCAGCGCTGGGCAGCGGCTCGGCGCGACCGTTGAGGCACTGGGCCAAGAAGGCCTCCATGCGCCCGTAGAAGTCGAGGCGGTTCTCGGCTCGCTCGAAGCGGCGACCCTCGTCTGGGTAGAGCACGTACGTCACCTTTGCCGGTCCCTTCTCGAGGGCGGCGACGAGCTGCTCCGACTCGGTCGGCCGCACCCAGGGGTCATTGGCTCCGTGCTCAATCAAAAGCGGCGCCTTGAGCTGCTCCACGAAGAAGAGGGGCGAGGCCTGGGTGAGGCGCTCCTTGTCCGAGGGCTCGTTCGGGTCTCCCAACCGCCGGAGGAGTTGCCCTTCGAGCGAGACCGGCATCGCGGCCGTCGCGGCGAGGTGAGTGAAGAGGTTCGACGGGCCAGCGAGATCGACGCCGCACGCGAAGACGTCAGGCGTGAACACGAGCCCCGCCAGCGCGGCGTACCCACCATAGCCTCGCCCGACGATGGCCACGCGCCGAGGGTCGGCGATGCCCTCGCGCACCGCCCACTGCACCGCGTCGAGCAGGTCGGCCTGCATCGCTCGCCCCCACTCGCGGTTCCCGGCGTTGAACAGGCGCTTGCCAAAGCCCGTCGAGCCGCGGAAGTTTACCTGGAGCACCGAGTAGCCTCGATTGGCCCACAGCTGCGTCTCACCCTGGTAGCCCCACTCGTCACGGCTGGCTGGCCCCGCGTGCACCTCGAGCACCAGCGGCCCCGCCTGCGTCGAGCCCAGCGGACGGGTGAGGTAGCCCGACAGCCTCAGCCCGTCACGGGCCGGCACCACCACCGGCGTCATCGGCGACAGCGCCAGCCCCTCGAGCCTGGGCCGGCTCGAGAAGAGCGGCTCGAGGCGCTTGGCCTTTCGGTCCCACAGGAAGAACCGCACCGGGCCCACGTCTCTCGTCTCGGCCACCACCCACCGAGCGTCGGCCGCGTCCATGCTCTCGATGGAGAAGTCTCCCGCGAGGGCCTTGGCCAACGACTCGAGGTCACCCTTGACGCCGAAGTCGACGGCCGTCCACGTACGCCGACCAGCCACCCCGAAGGCCACCGCTCGCACCAGCTGCTTGGTCGGGTGCCCCAGCACCGCGAGCACATCGCTCACTGGGCTCGAGGCCACCTCTCGCTCGGCGCCCGTCTTGAGGCTCTTCTCCACCAGGCGGCCGGTGTCGGCATCGATGGAGGTGGTGACCCACAGGGCCTTCCCATCGTCGGTGAAGCCGAGGGCGTCGACCGTCTCCTCAGCGCCTCCGCTGATGAGCGAGCGCCAGGGGGCCTTGGCCGAGTCGCGAAAACGCACGTCGGTGCCCTCTCGAGTGGAGGCCACCGCGCCCCGCACCACGAGGGCCGCATCGACCAGCCAGGTGGTGACGTCACCGGGGTTGACGGTGTCGAGCTCGGCGGCGCCCGTCTTGAGGTCGATGCGCCACACGTCCATCAGGTGGCGGTCGCGCACGTTGGCCTCCACCAAGACGCGGTCGACGAACCGCGAGCTCTTGGCGAGCAGCGTGGCCCGCACCCCCTGCCAGGGTGTCAGGTCGCGCACGTTCAGCGAGGCGAGCTCGACCATCACCACGTGGGAGCGCTCGTCGCCCTCGTCGTCTTGGCTGAACAGGAGCCCCGTTGAGTCCTCGGCCCACCCGAAGCTCTGCACGCCGTGCCGCTTCTCGGCGGTCACCATCATCTCGCCCTGGCTGGAGGGCTTGCCGTTCCCCAGTCTCGTGACCCAGAGCTGCGAGACGTTTCGCTCGTCGGGGGCGAGCCAGGCCAGCTGCTTTCCATCGGGCGAGAGCCGAGGGCTCGTCCGGTGCGGGTCTCCCAGGAGCAGCTCACGCGACACGAGCGGCGAGGTGGCCGCCGGCGCGGCGAAGAGGACTACGGCGGCCATCGTCCCCCCGAAGACACACAGAGACATGCGCCATACCGTACTCCAACCGTGTCACACGCCGTGTTCCAATCGAGACGGAACCTTCCTCGCAGAACGGACGCTCAAACAATGGAAACCGCTCCCCCCGAACGAATCTGATTGACTTGTGGTCCCAACCAAGACGAATCGCACCGTGGGGGGCGTCGTGGGCATCGGCCACGCTCGAGCGAGGCCACGGAGTCTTTCGAAGACACGCGAGCACGGAGCCAACCCACACATGAGCCAGGTCCTCGAAGTCGGAGTCGGAGTCGTCACGGTGAGCGAGCCAGCCATGAGCCGGCCGCCATGGCCGCGGTCGGTGATGGCCGTGTTGGTGCTCCAGGCCGTGCTGGCGCTGGGGGTATTCTCCCTGAGCGTGACGATGCGGTCGAGGCTCGAAGGCGCCGAGGGGCGGCTCGCGGCGCAGGCCACCAGCGCCGACCACCAGGCCCAGCTCACCGGCACCCTCGCCGAGCAGTCGAAGACGCTCATCGCCGAGGTGGCCTCGCTGCGCCAGGCCGTCGCCAGCCACGCCCGGGAGGAGTCGCTGTTCTTGAAAGCGCTCATTCTCAAGCCCGATCTCGAGCACACGCTGGCCCGGCGCATCGCCCGCTCGGTGGCCTCGGAGGCCATGCTGTTCGGTCAAGACCCCAACCTGATGCTGGCCATCATGGCGGTGGAGTCGGACTTCAACCCCAAGGCGGTCTCAGCGCAGGGCGCGGTGGGGCTGATGCAGGTGATGCCCCACTGGAAGAAGGTGCTCGGGCTCCAGAGCGAGCTGACTGAGCCCGAGGTGTCCATTCACAACGGCATCCAGATCCTCGGCTTCTACCAGCAGATGTACCGTGACCTCGAGACCGCCCTCACCGCCTACAACCGCGGGCCCGGCCCGGTCGACGGCGCCCTCATGCGGGGAGCCAACCCAGCCAACGGCTACGCCGCGCGGGTGCTGGCCACCTACGAGCGCCTGAAGCTGCTCGACAGCTCGTCGCGGCCATGACGCCAGCCACGAGCCGGCGAGCGACCGTCACTTCCGCTTGAGCCCCTCGAGGAGCGTGGCCATCAACACCGGCGGCACCGCGGCGTGATCGCCGATGTCCTCGTTGTGGAGGAGCGCGAAGAGCAGCCGCTCGACAGCGCCCACCACGGTGAGGGCGGCGATCGCCGGGTTGCCCGGCTTGGCGAGACCGGCCTGCTGGGCCTGGGCGGTGATGTCGATGGCGGCCACGGTCACCCGCTTCGCCAGCTCGACGATGGGCCGTCGGGCGCCAACGCCAGGGGCGCGGCACTCCTGGAGGTACAGGCGTACCTGGCCGGGGCACTCGGTGAGCAGCCCGCTCAAGATGAGGGCGATTCGCTGGTAGGTAGCCGTCTGTGCCTCGCGGTTCGCGGTGCCCGCCAGGTCGGCGGCGCAGATCTCCAGCGCCTCGGCCATGCGAGCCTTCAAGGGGAGCATCAGCTCCTCCATGAGGCCAGCCTGGTCGGTGAAGTACCGGTAGAAACTGCCCTTGGCCATCTGGGAGGCCTTCATGATGTCGTCGACCGACACGCCTTCCACCCCGCGAGCGAGGAAGAGGGTGAGGGCGGCATCACGGATCGCCTGCGACTTCTTGAGGCGGTTGGTGTCGCGTACGCCACCTGGAGGACCCGGCCGCTTGAGGAGTGCACCGCGAGGTGACGACACTTCAGGATTGACGAAGGTAGTGTTTTCCATGGCGCAAGGGGGAGACCCACGACCCCCTTGTCGTGTGCAACCCACTCACTTTTTCCCCTTCTGGGCCTCGGCGCGCTGCACCCGTTCCACGCGACGAGCGGGGTCCTGGTGACCCAGGAGGTCAGCGGCGCGGGCCACCAACTCCACCGCCTTGGTCTTGATCCGGCTCTCGTCGTACTGGTACTCGGGGCTGCTCGAGGAGCCGAACGCTTGGAGAAAGGCCTCGGCGAGCGCCCGGTCGTCTTCCCCCGAGAGGGGCTCAAGGAGCCGCACCACCGCCCGGTGTCCATTGGCAGCGGCCTTGAGCAAAGCCGTCTCATCGGCCTCATCGCGCCACGACGCCTCGGCCCCGGCCTCGAGGAGCAGCCGCACACCCTCGCCCCACCCTCGCCTGGCCGCCTCGATGAGCGGAGTGGTGCGCCCGGGGCCGAGCGGATTCGTATCGCGCGCCTGCGCCAACGCCGCGCTCAGGGCCCGTGGGTCAGCTGCCTCGACCGCGTCGAACAGGGTCGCCATGGTGATGAGTCTACGTCTTCTGACCAGTGATGAGGGGGGTCAGCGCTCGCATGAGGGCCCTCCGGCGCCTGCGGGCATCCTTGAGGTGCGGCACGGGCCCGATGACAGCGAGGCCGGGAAAGCGGCGCTCGAGCTCGCGGCGGTTGTGGCGAATCGAAGGGTCGACCACGGGGCTCGCTCGAACCAGCACCACGGCGGCCACCTTGGCGCCGATGCTCCACAGGGCGCTCAAGGTCAGCACCGTGTGGTTGATGGTGCCCAAACCCGCCCGGGCCACCACCACCACCGGCAACCGGTAGGAGGCGATCAGATCCACCACGTCATGCTGCCCGTCGAGAGGCACGAAGAGCCCGCCGGCACCTTCAACCACCCCCGAGCCCATACCGAGCTTCTCGAGCGCCCGCTCGACCCGAGCCCACGACGGCCGGAGCCCCTCGAGGCGAGCAGCGATGCCCGGAGCCAGCGGAGCCTTGAGGCGGTACAGACAGACGGACTCCAGGGGTTGCCAGCCCCCGCCGGCGATTTGAAGGACCCTTGAGTCACCGCTGCCCCCCGACTCGTAGGGCTTGAGGGCGAAGGGCCGCTCGCCCCGCTCGGCCAAAACGGCGAGGAGCGCCGCCGCAACCTCCGTCTTTCCAACGCCAGTGTCGGTCCCTGTGACGAACAGTCTCACGGCCATGCGTCAGCTTTCTGCCGCCCACCGAAGCAGGCACCACGGGCGTGCCATTTGCAACCTAGCCCTCCAGTCGCGAGCCGACACCCGGTTTCCTGGGGTCGAGCAAAACCGGGTGGGGCCAACAAGCCCCAGAGGGTCAAGGAGATGGACTTCAACAAGGCGATTCAGGCGCACCACACACTCAAGGCCACGCTCGCACCGTAGGGGCACGCAAGGGGCGTCATGACCAGCCAAGGTAGGGCAACCAACGCAGCGCTGAGCCAGCTCTTGGGGCACGTGTTCGATTCGCTGGTGACCGACGTCGAGCGGTCACGAGCGCTGCTGAAGGAGGCCGTACCCGCTCTGGTGAAGAGCTTCAACGGGCTCCGGGAGGACCTCACGGCCCAGTCGGCGGAGTTGGCGGATATCTCTCGGCAGCTCCAGGGCGAGAAGGGCTCCCTCGGCTTCTTGGCGCAGATGCGCTCGGTGTTGGACATCTTCGTCAAGGACCTGGTGACGGTGAGCCACAACAGCATGAGGTTGGTGGCGCGGGTCGAGGCCCTGGGCTCGGACATCGAAGAGATCGTCACCGACGTTGGGCACATCGAGTCGCTGGCGAAGTCGACCCGGCTCATCGCCCTCAACGCGCGCATCGAGGCCCACCGTGCTGGCGAGGCCGGCAAGACGTTCCGGGTGGTGGCCGACGAGGTCAAGTCCCTGGCCGACGACGCCAGCGAGTTCTCCGGGCAGATCCGCGACGTGGTGCAGGGGACCCACCAGAGCCTCGCCGAGGCGAAGGACGCGGTGACGAGCCTGGCCTCCCACGACCTCAACTCGCTGCTCGAGGCCCAGCAGGGCGTCATGGTCACCATGGAGCGCCTCGACGCCACCAACGTCAGGGTGTCTCAATCGCTGGCCCGCTTCAACGAGCACATCGACGCCGCCATCCGGGGCATGCAGTTCGAGGACATCTTGAGCCAGCTCCTGGGCACGGTCGGCGACCGCGTCGGCCACCTCCGCGACCTGTGGACCCACTGGCTCCAGGCGCAGACGACCGATTCCCCCCAGGCGTGGGACGAGCTCGACCGGCTCCTCGGGCACCTGGGCCGCGCGCTCGACAAGCCCGGAACCGTTCAACACCACACGCTCGATGGCGGAACCGCCGAGCTCTTCTGAAGGAGAGACCCGATGATCGAAAGTACCAAGCAGAGCGACGGCTCGTTGACCCTCAGGGTGAAAGGGCGGTTCAACTTCAGTTGCTACAAGCAGTTCAACGACGCGGTGGCGGGACCACCCGCGCCCCACTACGTGGTCGACCTCTCGGGCGCCGAGTACATGGACAGCTCGGCCCTCGGCATGCTCTTGCTCTTGCGCGACAAGGTCGGCCAAGACACGAGCCGGGTGAAGATTCTGGCCGGTGCCGGCCAACCCAACGAAGTGCTCAAGCTGGCCAACTTCCACCGGCTGTTCTCCGTGGTCTGACGACCGTGAGCCGCCTCACGCCAACGCTGAGCTCGGCCCGCATCGTCTGGGTCGGCCGGCCCCCACCGACCGACTCGGCGCACCCGGTGGTCGCCGCCGCCGAGCTCGAGCAGGCCGTGACCACCGACCCCATGGCGCAGGTGTTGGTCTACGACGTGGGCGACGGCGTCTGTCTCGAGGACCAGCTCGGCGTGGTGCGCATCGCCGCCCTGAGGCCCTTCACCGTCGTGCTGGTGGTCGACGAGCCCAAGGCCGACCTGCTGGGCATGGCGGCGAACGCCGGGGTCTTCACCTGCCTGCCTCGCTCGGCGCCGCCCAGCGCCCGCGACAAGCTGCTCGAGAGTGCGCTCGACCACCTCCACGCCTTCCGGCGCTCGGCGAGCACCGACGTCATTCTGCAGCGCGCCGCGGCGCTGACCTCTCACGCCCACTTCGAGCTGCGCACCCTCGACGAAGCCGAGGCCCTCGCCTCGCTCCTCGCCGCCTGCGCCTCGAACCCCGAGCGGCGCATCGGCGGCTTCCTCGAGCTCTTGGTCAACAGCATCGAGCACGGAAACCTGGAGATCACCGGAGAGGACAAGCGGGCCCTGTTGCGCGAGGGCCGCTGGCACCGGGAGGTCGAAGCGCGCCTGGCCGACCCGAAGTGGGCCTCCCGCAAGGTGCGGGTCTCGGTCGAGCGCCACCTGTCGGGGGCCGTGGAGTTCGCCATCGAGGACGATGGGGCCGGCTTCGACTTCGCGCGGGTGGTCTCCGGCGGGCTCACTGAGAACCTGCACCGCCACGGCCGAGGCATCGCCCTGGCGCGGTTGATGAGCTTCGATGAGCTCTTCTTCGAGGGTCGCGGCAACCGCGTCATCGGGAGAATCCTCCCGTGAGCCGGGCCCCGCGGCTGCCCGGGGTGCGGCTCAAGGTCCTCGTCGCCGACGACGACCGGGTGGCGCGTCTCCTCGTGGTGGGCTCGCTGCGGGGGCGCTTCGAGGTCGTCGAAGCGAGCGACGGCGTGGAGGCGGTGGAGGCATTCAAGGCCGAGACCCCCGACTTCGTCTTGCTCGACGTCGACATGCCGAGGATGAGCGGGGTCGACGCCGCCAGCGTGATGCGCGAGATGGCCGGCGACCGCTTCGTGCCCATCCTCCTGGTGAGCGGCCTCGACGAGATTCCCACGCTGGTCGACGGGTTGGCCCACGGCGCCGACGACTTCCTCTCCAAGCCTTTCAACCCCAGGGTCTTCGACTCGAAGCTCTCGGTCTTTCTCCGCATTCGAGACATGCAGGAGCGGCTGAGGGACCAGATGCGCGAGCTCAGCATCTACCGCCAGAAGACCGAGGAGGAGCACGCGCTGGCGCAGGAGGTGTTCGCTCGCATCTTGGAGCGCGGCGCCATCGGCGACCCCCGGGTCAAGGTCGCGGCCTCGCCTCTGTCGATGTTCAACGGTGACGTCGTGCTCACCGCCCACATGCCCGACGGGGGCTTTCGGTGGATGCTGGCCGACGTGACCGGCCACGGGCTCTCGGGGGCCATCGGCACCGTGCCGCTCACCACGCTCTTCTACCGAAAGACGCGCGAAGGCATGAACCTGCCCAGCATGCTGGCGGCCATGAACGAGGAGCTCAAGGCCAACCTGCCGCCCCGCCTCTTCTGCGCCGCCGCCGCCCTCGAGCTCGACGCCCAGCGCCACCACCTCACCGTGTGCAACGCCGGCATGCCCGACGTACTCCTGCTCCGCGCCAACGGTCAGCTCACCACCTTCCCTTCGAAGAACCTGCCCCTCGCCATCACCAGCACCTTCGTGGCCGAGCTCGACACCCTCGAGGTCGAGGCCGACGAGCGCGTCTTCACCGTCTCCGACGGGGTGGTGGAGTGCCAGAGCCCACTGGGCGAGATGTTCGGCTCGACCCGACTCCACGCCGCGCTCACCAGCGGGCCGCCCGAGCTCGCCTTCTCGGCACTCCTGGACGCGACCAGCGAGTTCTCCGAGGGCCTCCAGTCAGACGACGTGTCTGCCCTCGAGGTGCGGGTGTGAGCCGCCACCATCGGCGTCGTCAGCACTCCGACAGCCCGACCCACCAAAGGGTCGACGCTGACACGGCGTCATCTGGGGAAACTCTTCTCAATCAGGCTGTGTTGCCACCGCCCCCGCGCGGATCGGTTCCTGCACCGCCTGGCCGAGCCATGGACGCCACCCTCTCGCTGCCCGCCACGTTCGACGTCACGGTCGTGCGTCAGGTCTACGAGGCGCTCCGACGCGCACTCGAAGCGCCCGGCGAGCTGTGCATCGACGGCCGGGCGGTGGAGCACGTCGACGCGGCAGGTGGCCAACTGCTCGCGGCGCTCACCCTCTCTGGCCGCGCAGTGCACCTCGACGCGTCACCCGCGCTGGCCGACTTTCTCACCTCGACGGCGCTGAACGTCGTCATTCCCTCGGAGCGCTGAGATGCCTCGGTCTGCCCTCGTCGTTGACGACTCCGCCACCATGCAAGAGATGGTGAGCTTCACCTTGACCAAGGCCGGCTTCTCCGTCACCCGCGCGGGCAACGGGCAAGAGGCCCTCGGCCGCCTCTCGGCGAGCAAGTTCGATCTCATCATCACCGACCTCAACATGCCGGTGATGGACGGCATCTCGTTCATCAAGGCAGTGAGGGGCCTGCCAGCCTGCCGCTTCACCCCGGTGCTGATGCTGACGACCGAGGGGAGCGATGAGCGCAAGCAGCAGGGCCGGGCCGTCGGTGCCACCGGGTGGCTCACCAAGCCGTTCGACCCCGACAAGCTGCTCACCATCGTGAAAAAAGTCGTGCCCTGACGGGGGGCTGTCATGGAACTCGACGAGCTCAAGCAGTTCCACGCCACCTTCTTCGAGGAGGGCCGGGAACACGTCAAGACCCTCGAGGAGCGGCTCCTCGAGCTCGAGACACGGCCCGAGGACCAGGAACTCCTCAACGCCCTGTTCCGGGCCGCCCATTCCATCAAGGGCTCGAGCGGCATTCTGGGCTTCGACGCCGTCACCCGCCTCACCCACGCGATGGAGAACGTGCTCGACGGGCTGCGCGCCGGGCATACCACCGTCACCCACGACGGCACCAGCCAGCTCCTGGAGGCCACCGACCTGCTCAGCACGTGCCTCGAGGCGGCTCGCACCGACGCGCCGCCGCCCGATGTCACCCAGATGGTGGCGCTCCTCGACGCCTCCTCGCCAGCGCCCGCCGGTGCCTCGAGCGCGCCGACACCCGCGGCTCCGCCCCCCAACACTCGACGGAGCTGGACCATCGTCTTTCGCCCTCGGCCCGAGACCTTCGGCTTCGGCATCAACCCGGCGCTCGTGCTCCGCGAGCTGAGGACCTTGGGCGAGGCGCGCATCGACGTGCTCCTCGACGCGGTGCCCCCCTTCGCCGAGCTCGACCCCGAGAAGTGCTACCTCGGCTGGCGCGTCGAGTTCGTCACCGACGCCGATGAGCGTCGCCTGCGCGAGGTGTTCCTCTTCGTCGAGGACATGTGCGACCTCGAGCTCACCTGCACCCAGCCGGCTCCGGCCTTTGAGGCGCTGCCCTCGAGCGGCCCCAAGGCGAGCGAGGTGGCCCCCGGCCCGGCTCCCCGCGCGCCCACCGAGCACCCCAAGAGCTCGTCGGCGGCTGACGCCTCGACCTTGCGGGTCAGCACCGAGAAGGTCGACAAGCTCGTCAATCTGGTGGGCGAGCTCGTCATCTCGCAGGCGATGATCTCCCGCAGCCTGCTCGACTTCACCGTGGCCGAGCTGCCCCGGCTGAGGGAGTCGGTGGCCGACATGGAGCGCCACACCCGCGAGCTGCAGGACCGGGTGATGAACATTCGCATGGTGCCCATTGGCTCCATCTTCGGGCGCTTCCGCAGGCTGGTGCGCGACCTCTCGGTCAACCTGGGCAAGGAGATTCAACTGGTGACGGTGGGCGAAGAGACCGAGCTCGACAAGAGCATGGTCGAGCTGCTCGCCGACCCCCTCACCCACCTGGTACGCAACGCCGCCGATCACGGCCTCGAGGGCACCGACGCGCGGGTCGCTGCGGGCAAGGCGCGAGCGGGCCGCATCACCCTCAGCGCCCGGCACCAGGGGGGCAATGTCATCGTCGACGTGGCCGACGACGGGAAAGGCCTCGAGACCGCGAGGATCCGCGCCAAGGCGGTGGAGCGGGGGCTCATCGCCGAAGGGGCCGCCCTCAGCGACGAGCAGGTGCACGAGCTCATCTTCGCTCCCGGCTTCTCGACCGCCGAGGCGGTGACCGGGCTCTCGGGCCGTGGCGTGGGCATGGATGTAGTCAAGCGCGCGGTCGACGAGCTCAACGGCCACGTCGCCATCGCCACCACCCACGGCCAGGGCACGCGGGTGCGCCTCACCGTCCCGCTGACGCTGGCCATCCTCGATGGCATGGCCGTGCGGGTCGGCGGGTCGACGTTCGTGTTGCCCTTGAACCAGGTCGTCGAGACCCTCTCGCTGCAGAAGGGCCACGCGGTGAAGCAGCTCCTCTCGAGCGCCGAGGTGGTGCTGGTGCGCGGCGAGGCCCTCCCGCTGCTCCGCCTGGGGCGACTGCTCAGCGTGGCCGACGACGGAGCGGCCAACACCCGGCCCCTGGCGGTGGTGCTCGAGGCCGGCAACGTCCACTTCGCCATGCTGGCCGACGAGCTGATGGGAAAGTCGCAGTACGTCATCAAGAATTTGGAGCCCAACTTCCAGAAGCTCGATGGGCTCCTCGGCGCGACCATTCTCGGTGACGGCGCCGTCTCGTTCATTCTCGACGTTCAGGCCCTCGCCCGCCTCGGCAACGTGCGCTCTCGTGAAGATCGCGAGCAGCTCATGCAAGGCCTGGCGAGCTCAAAGGAGGCTCTCGCATGAGCCGCACCAGTGCTGCCGCCGCCGTGGTGAGTGACCGCCAGCAGTACCTCGCCTTCCGGGTCGGGGAGCAGGAGTACGCCATCGACATCTTGCGGGTGCAGGAGATTCGAGGGCAGACGCCCATCACCGTGCTCCCTCAGACCCCCAGCCACGTCAGGGGGGCGATGAACCTGAGGGGCGCCATCGTGCCGGTGTACGACGTGCGCGAGCGCTTCGGCCTAGGCGCCACCGAGTACACCCGCTTCTCGGTCATCATCGTGGTGGCGGTGGGCCCCCGGCAAGTGGGCCTCCTGGTCGACGCGGTGAGCGACGTCATCGACCTGGCGGCCACCGACCTCGAGCCCCCACCGGACCTCGGCGTCTCCGAGGGCTTCGTCCAGGCGCTGGGCCGCGTGGCCGAACGCATCCTCATCGTGCTCGCGCTCGATCGCGTCATCTCCTGAGAGGGAACCGAAATGAACTGGTATCGCGACCTGCGAATTTCTCAGAAGCTCCTCCTCGCCTCACTGTTGGTGGCCGGCCCCTTCGGCGGCATCATCTGGTGGTCCTGGGCGGCGTCGGCGCAGGCCGAAGAGAACGCCTCCACCGTCGTGCGCATCAAGGTGCCCCAGGCGACCGCGGCTCAAGCACTGCGCTACGAGTTGGTGCGAGTCGGGCGCGCCGCGCGGCGCCTCGTCATGACGGCCGACATGGAGCTCCGCCGGGCCGCCAGCGAGGAGATCGAACAGTCGCACCACCGGGCCGTGGAGGCCCTCGAGCGGTACAAGGCGCTCAAGCCCACGGAGAGCCGCCAGGCCGACCTCTTGGCCATCGAGGACCACATGGGGCCCTGGTGGGCCGCCATCGACGCAGGCCGCAAGGCATCGCTGGCGAGCAAGAACGACGAGAGCCTGGCGCACCTGCAGGTGGCAGCCGGGCATGTCAGCCCGATGGACGACGCCGCCGCGTCGCTGGCCGCCCGAGAGCTGAAGGAGATCGACGACGCCTGGGGTGCCGAGCAGGCCCGCCTCGAGTCGACCCGCGCCATCACGGTGGGGCTGGCCGCGCTCATGACCGCCATCGTGGCGCTGGTCATGTGGCTCACCGCCCGAGCCATCGCCCAGCCCGCCGCGCTGGTGGCCGCCCAGCTCGAGCCCATCGGGCGGGGCGACTTCACTCACCGGGTCGACTACCACGCACACGACGAGTTCGGCCGGCTCGCCCTGGCGGTGAACCACATGGTCGAGAACGTGTCGTCGGCGCTCCGCAACGTCGAGACGCTGGCCAGGGAGCTCACCACCGCCGCCGCCGAGCTCAATTCCGCCGCCACGGAGATCTCCAGCGGCGCCGCCGAGCAGGCGTCGGGCTTCGAGGAGACGGCCGCGAGCCTCGAGGAGATCACCTCGACGGTGAAGCAGACGAGCCAGAACGCCCAGCAGGCGACGGGGCTGGCGAGCGACAGTCGGCAGGCCGCCGAGAAGGGGCAAACGGTGGCCGAGTCGGCCATCACCGCGATGGGCGAGATGGCGACGGCCTCTCGGCAGATCGTGGACATCATCACCACCATCGACGAGATCGCCTTCCAGACCAACCTCCTCGCNNGCCGCGGTGGAGGCCGCCCGCGCGGGTGAGCAAGGCCGGGGCTTCGCGGTGGTCGCCAACGAAGTGCGCAACCTCGCCCAGCGAAGCGCCACCTCGGCTCGGGAGATCAAGGGCCTCATTCAGAACTCCGTCGACCGCACCGACTCCAGCGTTCAGCTGGTCAACCAGTCGGGCGAGGCCCTGCGGGGCATCGTCGGCGCGGTGAAGCGGGTCACCGACCTGATGGGCGACATCGCCGCCGCCTCGCAGGAGCAGGCCCTGGGGGTGGAGCAGGTGAACAAGGCCGTCACCCAGATGGATCAAGTCACCCAGCGCAACGCCGCCCAGACCGAAGAGCTGACCGCCACCGCCAACAAGGTGAGCTCGGTGGCCCAGGAGCTCAGCGCCGCCATCGGGCACTTCCGCATCGACCAGCCCAACGCGCCCCGCGCCGCCGAGGCCCCCAGAGCGCCGCGGGTGAGCGCGCCCACCCGTGCCCGGGTTCCGCCGCCCGCGAGCGGCTTCGAGGAGCTCCCCTCGGCGCAGAGCTCGGCCCCGACCAAGCTCCGCGACTTTCAGGAATTCTAGGTGACTGGTGGTGACTCGCTCCTCTCCTGTCGTGGCGCCTCCGAGAACCGAACGCCCAGAGACTTCGAGCCTCATGCCTTCGATGTCCGACGTCGACTTCGAGGAGCTCCGGCGGGTGGTGCACGCGGTGAGCGGCATCGCGCTGGCCGACACCAAGCGCACGATGCTGGCCTCGCGGCTGGCGAGCCGGCTCCGCACGCTGGGCCTCTCGGACTTCGGGGCCTACCGGCGAAAGGTGGCGAGCCCCCAGGGCCTCGAGGAGGAGCGCCAGGCCCTCACCAACGCGGTCACCACCAACAAGACGGGCTTCTTCCGCGAGCCCCACCACTTCGACTTCATCGCCTCCAAGTTGGTACCGGCCTGGGTCGAGCGGGCCAAGCGCACCGGCCAGAGGGAGCTTGTCCTGTGGAGCGCGGCCTGCTCCACCGGCCAGGAGCCGTGGACCATCGCCATGAGGCTGGCCGAGAGCCTGCCCGACCCCGCGAGCTGGAAGGTGCGGCTGCTCGCCACCGACATCGACACCGAGGTGCTGTCCCGCGCCGAGGCGGGGGTCTACTCGGGCACCGAGCTCGAGGGCGTGTCGGCTGAGCGCCTCGGCCGTCACTTCGAGGAGCGCGCCGGCAAGCACCGGGTGAAGGAGCACCTGCGGAGCTGGGTCACCTTCCGGCAGCTCAACTTCATCGACGACTACTGGCCCATTCGCTCGCGGCTCGATCTCGTTCTCTGCCGCAACGCGAGCATCTATTTCGACCTGCCCACCCAGCAGCGCCTGTTCAACCGGCTGTGCGATCAACTCGTGCCCGAGGGCTGGCTCTTCGTCGGTCACGCCGAGGTCCTCCACTGGATGAACGACCGCATGGAGCCCAAGCCCGGCAACATCTACCGGCGGCGCCCCGGAGACCCGGAGCGAGCCAAGGGAGGCGCCCGAGCCGTCGGCCCGGCCCCCAGCGCGCCACCGCCTGCCCCTCGTGCCTCGTCACCCCGACCCCGCTATTCGGAGCTCAACGTCCTCAAAGGCCCGACCCCCCTGCCCGCCAGGACGACCGCCCGCGCCTACACGCCCATCGACGACCAGCTCGAGGTCGTCAACATCAACGTGGGAGAGACGCACGCGAGCAAGACGCCAGTGGAGATCAAGACGCTCCTCGGCTCGTGCGTCGCGGCCTGCATGTACGACCCGGTGGCCAAGGTGGGAGGAATGAACCACTTCCTGTTGCCACACACCCCCGCGACCCATGACATCGACCGGCAGCGCTTCGGCACCCACGCCATGGAGACCCTCATCAATGGACTGATGAGCCAGGGCGCCGACCGGAGCCGCCTCGAGGCGAAGATTTTCGGAGGGGGCAACGTGCTCGACGGAGTGACCCGACGGCCCACGGTGGGCGAGCAGAACGCCGCCTTCGCCATCGAGTTCCTCAAGAATGAGGGCATCAAGCTCACCTCCTCTCGCCTGGGGGGTGACACCGGCGTCGAGGTTCGCTTCCACCCGCACACCGGCCGGGCCTTCGTGCGCGACATCTCGAGGGACCTCATCGACATCACCCGCGAGGAGGCCGACGAGATGCCAGTGCAGGGTGGGGACGCCGAGCTGTTCACCTCGTGACTCGCGACTGACCCGGTCGCGCGGGTGCGGGCATCGGTATCCGTGCGTCGACGAATCAGATGGGTAGATTGCCTTCTCAGAGACCGAGAAGCGTCTCCGTGCGGCGAGCAAACGTCCGTCTGATGGTCCTCCTCCTCGCCCCCGGTCTCCGGCGCGGCACGTCTGCCTCTGGGCTGATCGGGTCAGACGGCGACTGCTTTGACGTGGCGTTTTTCCACGCCTACCCGGGTGGCCGGTGTTCAGGCGGCAAGGTCCGTCTCGGAATAACCCGGATTGCAACATGGCGACTCCATCTTCGGGAGATGTCAATCGCAGCCAACACCCGGCGCAGGACGAAGGAACGGCCCTGGCGCCCGAACGTCCAGCCCGAGCCCGCCCTCGATGCTGGAGTGAGCGGACGGCGGGAGCGTGCCCAATGACGACCGAGTATGCTGGACGGGGCGCCCTGCGGCTGGTGCCCAACCCGGAGCCGCGCCTGCAGGAACTCATTCGGTCGCTCGACGGTCGACCAGGCCCGGCCCCTCAGCGGTCCACGGCGGCCCTCGACTCCATGACGTGGGCCGTGCTCGAGACCTGGCTCACGCTGGGGAACCACCCCTTTTTGAGGAGTCCAGAACAGCGCGTGCGCTCCCATCGGAAGCAGCCGAGGGCGAAGGGGCTCCTCGTAGACCGGCGACTCTGCATCCGAGCGCTGGCGCTGGGGGCCGTCCTCCTGGCCCTCCTCGCCGCGGGTGCCATCGCCGTGGACTGGGCGACCTTGGTGCAGTCTCGCCCCGGGTAGACGGACTCCGCCCTGTTGACGGTCTCGCCCACCACGGCAACGGTCCAAGGGTCGGATGGACCGGCGCCCTCCCAGCTCCTCGAGCCGTCGCCTTCCCTGGCGGTGGGCGAGGGACTCATTCACCGCGAAGTGCGCCGAAGGGAGGTGTTCGCGCCGACGTCGGCGTCGAGGTCGTCGGGGAAGATCTCGAGCGGAGAGGACGCGCGGTTGGTAGCGTCCTCCCACATGCATCCAAGGCGCATCGTGCTGGGCGGACTCATCTGTATAGCGGTGCTCTCCGCCGCCGACCTCGGCCGGTGCGTGCTCCCCGCGACCCCGATCGACATCGACACCTACCGGCCGTCGTTCTTCTACCGATACGTGAAGGCGACGGGCATCGCTCACATCGAGGACGCCTCCTCGTACGAGCACGTCTGGTACTACGGCCACGCAAACTCGCTGCTCCCCATGGGCGAGCGCGACATCGTCAAGCGGGAGCCCTGGCTGCTCGTTCCGCTCAATCGGCCTGATCGCGCCGAGGGGCTCCTTGTGCTCGCGGAGCTGCCACTCGGCCAGGGCAAGCTCCCGCCGGACTTCGACCCCCAGGAGATTGAATTCGAGGGCCTTTTGGGACCGATGCCTTCGGACGTGCTCAAGGTCGTCAAGGGGAGCGTTCCCGCGGCGACCCTCGTCACTCGGCTCCAGGTCGGACTGCGGCCGTCCCCGTGGATCTCCCTCGCGGTGCTGGGTTGGGCGCTGCTGACCGCCCGGCTCGGTCGGAAGCTCGACCAGGGCGAAGCAGGCATGCTGAGCTGGGCGTCGCTCCTGGTAGGGGGCACGTACTTGCTCTGGTTCCTCGGGCTGCGGTTCCAGAACAACCCCGACGCGAACGCCTGGTCGCCGGCCATCTTCGGCATGGTGATGGCGAGCGTCGGCCACGGCGTCTACTTGCTCATGCAGGGGCGCGGAGGGGAGAGCGGGCTCTCGGACGAGGCCTATCGAGCGGCGCTCGAGAGCCAGGACCGCTATGCTCGTTCGCTGTCGCGTCCCGCGCCACCCCCGCCGCACGAACACGCCGATCCCCCAGGCGGATGTTGATCAGCACCCCCGCCCCCGGCTTTCACCGCGACACATCACAATTGATCACCGGGACGGGTGGATGAGCTGCGCGGGGTCACCGAGGCCGTCCCCGGCCAGCGGCACCGAGATTCACCTCGTGACGGCCGACTTCAGGTGCGCGCGGTGATGGCCTCGGCCACGGCGTCCACCAGGAGCGTGGCCTCCTCCACCGCGAGGGACAGTGGCGGCATCAGCACCACCACATTCCCCAGTGGCCGGAGCAGTACGCCTCGTTGGCGCGCCGCCTGGCACACCTCGAAGCCCTTGCGAGCCTCGAACTCGTAGGGCTCCCGCGTCGCTCGGTCTTTCACCAGCTCGATGCCCACCATCATGCCCCGCCGGCGCACGTCGCCCACGTGGGGCAGGGTCGCCACCCGCTCGAGCCCCTTGGCGAGGGCCTCGGTCGCCGGGCGCATGCGCTCCAGCGTGCGCTCCGACTCGAACAGCTCGAGGTTGGCCAGAGCCACCGCGCAGGCCAGAGGGTTGCCGGTGTACGTGTGCCCGTGGAAGAACGTCTTCGCCTCTTCGTAGCGACCGAGGAAGGCCTGGTAGATGCGCTCGCTGGCCAGCGTCGCCGCTAGGGGGAGATACCCGCCGGTGAGCCCCTTGGCGACCGCCATCAAGTCCGGCTTCACGCCCTCTTGCTCGCAGGCGAACATGGTGCCGGTGCGGCCGAAGCCCGTCGCCACCTCGTCGCACACGAGCAAGACGTCGTACCGCCGGCACAGCTCGGCCACTCCCGACAGCCAGCCCTTGGGCTGCACCAACATGCCCGCGGCCCCTTGAATCAGGGGCTCCACCACGAAGGCGGCCAGCTCATCACCTCGCTCGGCGAACACCCGCTCCACCTGGGCCAGGGAGTCGTTCAGCACGTCGGCGCCTTGCCAACGGTAGGCGTGGGGGGTGGGCAGGCGCTCCACCGGGAACAGCAGGTGCCGGAAGCGCTCGTGGAACAGCTCGATGCCGCCCACCGAGACCGAGCCCAGCGTGTCGCCGTGGTAGGCCTCCTCGAGGGCGAGGAAGCGATGCTTCTCGGGCCGGCCCGTCAGTTGCCAGTACTGGTAGGCCATCTTCACCGCCACCTCGACGGCGGTGCTCCCCGAGTCGGAGTAGAAGACCCGGTCGAGGCCCTGGGGTGCCACCTTCGCGAGCTTCCGCGCCAGCTCGATGGAGGGCACCGACGCCAGACCGAGCAGCGTGCTGTGCGCCACCTTGTCGAGCTGCGCCCTCACCGCCTCGTCGAGCTCGCGCTTCTTGTGGCCGTGCACGGTGACCCACAGCGACGACACGCCGTCGAGCCAGCGGCGCCCCTCGGTGTCGATGAGCCAGTTGCCCTCGGCCCGCTCGATGACCAGCGGCTCGTCGTGAGGCCACTGCTGCATCTGGGTGAAGGGGTGCCACACATGGGCCAGGTCCAGCGCCAGGAGCTCCTCGGTTCGATTCATGGTCGCTCCTCGTGAAGAGTAGAACGCAGCGCGACGACCAACCGCTCGATGTCGCCCACAGTATGCGCCGCCGACACCGAAACTCGCAGCCGGCTGGTGCCATCTGGCACCGTGGGCGGGCGAATGGCCTTGACCAGAAACCCCTGGCGAAGGAGCGAGGCCGAGGCCTCCAGCGCCACCTGAGGCGCCCCCACCACCAGCGAGAAGATGGGCGAGGTCGCGGGGAGCCCCAACCCAGTGGCCAGCGCCTCGACGTTGCGCCACAGGCGACGGCGGAGCTCCGGCTCCTCGTGGAGGCGCGTCACCGCGGCCTCTCCCACCGCGCACACGGCGGGAGGCAGCCCAGTGGAGAAGACGAAGGACCGGGCCCGGTTGAGCACCAGCTCAATCAACGCTCTCGAGCCGGCGACCCAGGCCCCGGCGCCACCCAGCGCCTTGGACAAGGTGCCCACGCGCACGTCGGCGTCGACCTCGAGGGCCTGGCAAAGGCCTGCTCCACCCTCGCCGAAGACGCCGGTGGCGTGGGCCTCGTCGACCATCAGGCCAGCGCCTTCTTCACGGCACAGCCGCTGGAGCTCTCTCAGGGGCGCGAGGTCGCCATCCATCGAGAAGACCGTGTCGGTCACCACCAGGCGGCGGCGGGCCGGCGTCGCCTTGAGGAGCTCCGCGAGGTGTCCCACGTCGCCATGGCGGTACCTCACGATGCTGGCCCGAGACAGGCGGCAGCCGTCGATGACCGAGGCGTGGTTCAAGGCATCGCTGAACACCGCGTCGCCTTCCCCGACCAGGGCCGAGAGCACGCCCACGTTGGCCGCGTAGCCCGAAGAAAAGACGAGCGCGGCCTCGCAGCCCTCGAAGTCAGAGAGGGCCCGCTCGAGCGAGGCGTGAGGCCCCTGGTGCCCCACCACCAACCGAGACGCGCCCGCCCCACTGCCCCACTCGGCCAGCGCCCGACGGCCGGCCTCGATGAGGCGCGGGTCGAACGCGAGCCCGAGGTAGTCGTTGGACGAGAAGTTGAGCAGCTGGCGCCCCGCGAGGCGCACCGACGGGCCCTGGGGCGAGTCGAGGCGGTCGAGCCGCCGGAGCAACGAGCGCTCCTCGAGCGCCGAGAGCTCGCCCCGCGCCCACGCGTCGACCACTCCCTGGTGGCCCGGTGACGCTCGAGCCACCCCCGCCCGCGGCGCGCTGGCCGTCAATGCTCTCGAGCTCGCGGCAGAAGTGGCTTCCCCGCGGTGACGCCAGCCTTGGCCAGCAGGGCCATGTCGTCGCTGTATTCGGGGTTCGAGGTGGTGAGCAGTCGATCGCCGAAGAAGATGGAGTTGGCCCCGGCCATCATGCACAAGAGCTGGGCCTCGTCGGTCATCTGCTGCCGGCCAGCCGACAGCCGCACCGCCGAGCGGGGCATCAGAATTCGCGCCAGGGCGATGGTACGCACCATCTCGATGGCCTCGATGGGAGGCCGACCCGCCAACGGCGTCCCCGGCACCGGCACCAGCGCGTTGACCGGCACCGACTCGGGGTGCGGGTCGAGCTTCGCCAGGGTGATGAGCAACTGGCAGCGATCCTCGAGCGACTCGCCCATGCCGATGATGCCGCCGCAGCACACCTCGATGCCGGCGCGACGCACACGCCGCAGCGTCTCGAGGCGGTCCTGGTAGGTGCGGGTCGAGATGATGTCGCCGTAGCGGCCCTCGCTGGTGTCGAGGTTGTGATTGTACGTGTCGAGGCCGGCCTCCTTGAGGCGCACCGCCTGCTGCTCCGACAGCATGCCCAGGGTGCAGCAGGCCTCGAGGCCCAGGGCCTTCACCCCTCGCACCATCGCCAGCACCGAGTCGAACTGGGGCCCCTCCCGCACCTCGCGCCAGGCCGCGCCCATGCAGAAACGGGTGGCCCCTGCCTCGCGAGCCTTCTGGGCCGCGTCGAGCACCTCGTCCACCGGCAACAGCCGCTCCGACTTCACGCCTGTCTCGTAGTGCGCCGACTGGGGGCAGTAGCCACAGTCTTCAGGACACCCGCCGGTCTTGATCGACAAGAGGCTGCACAACTGCACCGTGTTGTCGCCCCACGCTTCGCGGTGCACCGTCTGGGCCTGGTACACCAGGTCCAGCAGCGGCAAGCGGGCTTTGGTCAGCACTTCCTCGACGGTCCAGTCGTGACGAAGCTCCATGGGCCCGCTTCCACGACACCTCGAGGCCGTTGTCAACCTCTCGTCATGATGACGTTGACGAGCCTATTCGTCGGCCAAGGCCGACTCGCGGGCGACCTTGAGGAAGTCGGCCCGGGAGCGAATGCCGAGCTTCCCGCGAACGCGGCTGCGGTAGGTCTCGATGCTCTTCTCGGACACCTTGAGGCTGGTGGCGATTTCTCGGTTGGTGTGGCCGAGGGCGACCAGGCGGAGCACCTCCGACTCGCGAGCGCTGAGGCCATCGCGCCCCTTGCCGGGCTCCCGGGCACACCGAGGGTCCATGAAGGTGCGACCCTCGGCGACCTCGCGAATGGCCGTGAGGAGCTGGGTGTCAGCCGAAGACTTGGTGACGAAGCCCAGCGCACCGGCTTGTCGGGCACGGTCCATCCAGGAGCGGTGATCGTACATCGTGAGCACCACGACCCGCCCCTTGAGCTGACCAAGGAACTCGGTCCCCGTGGCGCCAGGCATGCGGAGGTCAGTGACGACCACATCCGGGCTGAGCCGGATACTGGTCATCACCGCCACCGAGGCACTGGCGGCCTCGCCAACCACCGACATGTCGCTCTGTTGGTCAATCAACAGGCGAAGGCCAGCGCGTAGTACGGCGTGATCATCGACCAGCAACACTCGAATCATGGCGAGCTCCACCCGCGGAAGAGGGAGGGAACTCGCACCTCGATACGGGTCCCATGCCCGCGCCGAGAATGAATTTGAGCTGAGCCCCCCATGGCTTCTGCTCGGTGGATGATACCAGACAAACCCATCCCTTGCCCATCACTTGCGCGAAGACCAGTGCCGTTGTCCTCCACCGCGAGGACCATCTCCTTCGCCCGCTTCGCGCACGAGACATGCACGCGCGAGGCCTTCGAGTGACGCACGGCGTTGGTGAGGCATTCTTGGGCGATGCGTAGAAGCCCAGGCGGAGGGTGCGACGGGAGCGCGCCGATGAGCTCGAGGGTCAGCCGAGCGTTGGTGGCGTCGCGGTACCCATCGACCAGCCGCTTCATCGCTTCGGCAAACGGCAAGACGTCGAGGTGTGAGACGTGCAGCGTCCGGGTGAAACCCCGCACCGTGTCGAGCAGCTCGTGGGCCTGCTGGGCCAGCCGCCGAATGTTGTCTCGCGGAGCGTCGTCGTTCGACAGCCGCTTCGAGGTGAGCAACAGCGCCGTGAGCGAGGCGCCGAGCTGATCGTGGAGCTCCTGCGCCAGGGCGAGGCGCTCGCGGTCGCGGGTGGTGAAGTGCTCCCGGAGCAGCTCGGCGCGCTCGTCGTAGAGGCGCACGATGTTCTGCTGCAGCGTCAATTCCTCGCTGACGTCGCGCACCACGCCGACGCGTTCGCCTTCTGGGCCCACCCGGCAGCGCAGCCGAAAGGTGCGCACCAGCTCGTCGGCTCGGCGAAAGCGAAAGGTCGCCTCCTCGACGAGGCGCCCGCGAAACAGGCGCTTGAGCGGCTCCCTGTCTTCGGGGTGCACCGCCCTGAGGTAGACCGACGGGCTCGGTGGACGCCGCGCAGTCAGGCCGTGGAGCACGAAGAGCGAAGGCGACCATTCCCAGGCCTCGTCTCTGCGCCAGACCCAGATGCCCAGCTGGCCGAGCTCCTCAGCGCTCTCGAGGGCGACTTGCTTCCAGTGAATCCGTCGCTCGTACTGGACTCGCTCGTCGATGTTGCGCGCCACCGCCACCATGCGAAAGGGCTCGGTGGCAGCCCGGTGCACCCGAACTTCGAAGACGTGGGCCGTGCCCGAGACCGGCAAGGTGACGGTGAAGGCCAGCGGCATCCCGGTCGGCAGCTTGGCCAGCTGGGCGGCGGTCGGCTGGGAGCGCCGTGGCACCAGCCAATCGGGCTTTCGCCCCAGGAAGGCCGCGGGAGGATGCCCCAGCACTCGCTGGACCGAGGGCGAGGCCCACACGCAGCGGCCAGAGTGGTCCCACAGCGTCACCGCGTCGACGCTGTCTTCGGCCATCAGCTCGATCTGCTGCGACACCTGCTCCAAGTCTCGCGCCCGAACCTTCTCGTGGGTCACCTCGCGGTGGAAGACCAACGCGGCGACGGCTCCCTCGCCACGCGTGATGCGAACCCGCCAGTGGCGCTCGGGCGACGGAAAGCGATAGTCCTCTTCCGCCGAGGTGAGCTGCCCGGCCAGCACCCGCTCGAGGCTCGCGCTCACCCGGTCGAGGCCACAGGCCCGAGGTGCCTGGGCGCACAGCGACAGGTACGTCGAGCTCCGCTTCCGCCGAGGAAGCAGACGCTGCTCCATCGCGGCCCACCCCTCGCTCACCCACACGAAGCAGGAGCGGCGATCGAGCGCGGCGATGGGCACGTCGAGTCGAACGAGGCTCGCGAGGAGCCCTGTAGAGTGCGCCTCGGTCACGGAGCCTCCTTCATACTCACTCCTCGCAGCACGGATAACGCTCACCCCCGTCAGGACTTCCCTAGCGCATCACAACGCATATCGGCCGTCAGGCCCCGATGCTGCGACTGATTCCTTCGGAGAAACCCATACTCGGCAATTCCTGAGAGGCCGACCAGCTCTTTTCTGTGCAGACCCTCGACGCGGGAGCGACCCTCACCACCCACGAGCCTCAGGCGTAGACGAAGCGCCGCACGTCGTACCGCGCCACCTGTGCCCGGCACTGCGAGAGGGCGGCTCTCAGATGCGCGTACTCCGCGTTCAGGGCCTCCTTCGACGGGCTTCGGAGTCCCCGCCGGCCGAGCTCTCGCTCCAGCGCCGAGCCAGGGTCGAGCGAGAGCGGCGAGAGGTACACCACGTCCGAGTCGTCGAGCGGCAGGGAAGAGACCAGCGCCGCCGAGGCATCGACATGCTCGGGGCCCAGCCCGACCAGCAGCGTCAGGCCCAGCGACAGGCCCGAGGCCTTGGCGCGCTCCACCACCACCCGCACCGCGCTCTCCCGAGACGGCTTCCCCAAGACCCCGAGGGTCCGCTCGTCACCGGACTCGACGCCGAGGAAGATGCGGGTCAGCCCCCGGGCGACGAGGGCTCGCAGCTCGAGCTCCGACTTCCACTCGGTGAAGGCGTCGATGAAGGCCGACACGCCCCGCGATGGCCCGGTCCCGTGGACCAGCTGCGGGAGCTCGGCCTCGAGCACATCGAGCGCGCCCAGGAGCGTCGCCTGAGGGGCGCAGAGGGCGTTGGCTTCTCCGAGGAACACGCCCCGGCGCTCCACCACGCCAGACCCGACGAAGTCCTTCACTGCCCGAACGTGGCGCGCGATCTCCTCCACCGGCTTCACCCGATGTGGTTGCCCTTTGTACAGCGCGCAGAACAGACAGCCGTTGAAGGCGCAGCCCTCGGTCAGCTGCACGATGAGCGACCGATAACGATCTGGCGGCAGCACCCCCACCGGGCGGTAGACCTCGAGAAAGCGCCCACGCTCGGCCAGGAGGCGAGCGATGCTCCACCCGGCGGCGGCCTCGAGCTCGGGCGGCGCACCGGGCATCGCCCGAGTCACCAGCGCCGCGACCGACGCGTGCACCGGCCCCGCCAGGCTCACCCGCGCGTCTTCCCGAAGAGCCCCGGCGAAACGCTGGAGAACCCGGCCGTCGAGCCCGCGGAGAAAACTGCGAGCCCCCAGCCGCGCCCGATGCCACCGGCCCTCGAGATCGAAGTGCACCGCGTCACCGCTCGACACATAGAGCGAGCGCGTCGCCTCGGTCTCCCCGAGGAAGAACTCGTCGCCCCTCCCTGCCCACCGGTGGGTCTGGCTGAACCGTGGTGCGCTGAGGAGCTCGGCGAACGGCATCGTGGCTCTCGTCTCTGACGGGCGCTCGTCCCCCTGGCCCAAGAAGAGGCGGCACTGTGGACGAACCCGACCCGCATGGGAAGGAGTCTGTCAGGCGTTGCGCTTCAGCGAGCCGGTGAACCCGGAGGCGCCGCCCGCAGGTATTGGCGTGGCCAGGGCGTCGGTTGCCCGAGCGCCTGAGCCGCCTCCAACGGCCAAGACGGGTCCCGTAGCAGCTCTCGGCCCAGCAGCACCAGGTCAGCTTGGCCCGTGCGAATCACGTGGTCAGCCTGAGCCGGCGAGGTGATGAGGCCGACGGCCGCGGTCGGAATGCCGGCCTCGCGTTTCACTCGGGCGGCCAGCTCGGTCTGGAAACCGGGGCCCACCGGGAACTTCGCCTGAGGCACCAGCCCGGCCGAGGAGACATCGACCAAGTCGACGCCCAGCCCCTTGAGCTCGCGGCACAGCGCCACCGTCTCCTCCGGGGTCCAGCCGCCCTCCACCCAGTCGGTAGCCGACAGGCGAATGAGCACCGGCAGCTCCTGGGGCCACTCGGCCCTCACCGCGCCCACCACCTCGCGAGCCAGCCGAGTGCGGTTCTCGAAGGAGCCACCATACGCGTCGGTACGGCGGTTCGTCAGAGGTGAGAGGAACTGGTGCACCAGGTAACCGTGGGCCGCGTGCACTTCGACTCCCTGGAACCCGGCTGCCTTGGCGCGCCGGGCGGCGGCGGCGAAGTGCTCCACCACGCCTCGAATGCCGTCCAGGTCGAGGGCCTGGGGTGTCGCGTAGCCTTCGGTGAAGGGCAGCGCCGAGGGGGCGACCGTCGGCCAGCCACCCTCGTCGGCGCTCAGGGTCCGCTGGGGTTGCCAGCCCAAGGCGACGCTGGCCTTCCGCCCGGCGTGAGCGAGCTGGAGCACGGGGACGGTCCCTTGCGAGCGCACGAAGCGCACAATGCGGGCGAGGGGCTCTATCTGCCGGTCTTCCCACAGGCCGAGATCGCCCGGGCTGATGCGGCCTTCGGGCACGACGGCCGTCGCCTCGACGATGAGGAGGCCGGCGCCACCGACGGCGCGGCTCCCGTAGTGCACGAAATGCCAGTCTTGCGCCAACCCGTCGACGGCCGAGTACTGGCACATGGGTGGAATGCCGATGCGGTTGGGGACGACGATGCCGCGGAGAGCGAGTGGCTCGAAGAGGTGCGCCATGGGTCGGGTGAGCGAACCGCATCGCCGCGGGAGGCGCAAGCGGAGGGAATCGGAGGTAACCTTCACGGGCGATGTCCACGAGTCACCCCCAGAGCACGACCGAGCCCGTGGGCACGGCGCTGCGCGACCTCTCACCCCTCGGCATGCTCACCGACGCCCCACGCCTCCACGAGCTGGTGCGGGTGCTCCAGCGATTTCGCGAGACCTACGAGGGCCACGACGACCCGGGGCCCCTGGTGTTCTCGCGCCGGCACATCACCGAGGCACGGCAGGCCTTCGTCGAGCTCATTCGCCGGGGCGAGGAGCGACTCCACCAGCTCTGCTCGTTGCTGGCTGAAGTGCTGATGGGCGAGCACGAGATGCAGAGCGTGGTGATTGGCGAGGTGGCGGACACCAAGGAGCGCTTCCGCCTCGCCATCGACCTCACCCCCGAGGTGCTCTACGCCACCACCGACCTGGACCTCGGCCGGCGGCAGCTCGATCGCCTGCGCTTCGTGCAGGGCGACACCATGGGCCGGGCGACCCTCGTCTCGAATGTCGTGGAGTATCTCGCGCTGGCGCCCAACCCGCTGGGCGTCTTCCGTCTGTTGTCGCGGGTGAAGGCCGAGGAAGAAATCTGGAACAAGGTGGCCGACGAAATCTTCAACCTCGACGGCCTGGTGCTCCGCGACAAAGAGCTGCGGCACTTGTCTCGCTTCGTGAAGGACGTCTTCGGCGTGAAGGTGGTGGTGGCCGATGAGGCTGATGTCTACAAGGTGCACCAGGCGCTGACGACCCTCGAGCTGGGGAGCGAGGCCCTCTCGCGCTTCCCGCTCCCGCCTGGCGTTCGGGCCAGTACGCTCGAGTTCCTCGAGGTGAAAGACTACCTCGGCCGGGAGCACCGCAAGCGCACCGGCTGGAAGGCGATGAAGTCGGTGGTGCAGTGGGCCGACAAGACCTTCGAGATCCAGCTCCAGCCGCTGGGGAACTTCCTCCACGAGCGCGAGACCCTCACCCGCGAGAGCCACGCCGGGTTCAAGGCCCGCCGCGAGGAGCTGCGCGACCAGGTGGCGCTCCAGTTCCCTCTGTTCGGCTACTACCTGACGCTGCTGCGGTGGCTGTTCTCGGGCACCGAGGGAGCCCCGCCGGCCTTCGCTGGAGTCACCGTGCGGGTGGAGGACTGACAGGCGGTCGAGCAGCTCCCAAGCAACTCTTGTACACGAACTGGGGCTTTCCCAGGCGGGGTTTGATCCCGCGGGATGGCATGGGTGGGGCCGGCGCCTGTGCGCGCAAGGTTCCCTGACGGCTCTGGACGCGGTACGCTGCGCTATCATGCTGGCATTTCTGCTCGCGGCAGCAATTGCAGCTCAGCCGGGGAGTCCACAGCCTCAGAGCACGGCCGAGGAGGCCCAACTCGTCGCGGCTGCGAAGACGCACTTCAAGCAACGCCAATACTCCCTCGCCATCGCCAAGTTCCAAGCAGCCTACGAGCTGGGGAAGAACACGGTGCGCCTCCACAACATCGGCAAGTGCTACGAGCGCCTCAACGAGACAGGCAAGGCGCTCCGGTACTTCAGGGAGTACCTGCGCCTCGAACCGACGGCTCGGCAAGACGACCTCTTGAAGGGAGACATCGCGAACGCGGAGCGCCGGCTCAAGGAACAGGGGCTCCAGCAGATTGCCGTCTTCGCCGACCCGCCCGGGGCCGAGGTGCGAGTCGACCAGGTGCGGCAGGCGTCGATGCCGGTCTACCTGGAGCTCACCGCGGGGGAGCACGTGTTCGTCGTCAAGGCGGAGGGCTACGAGACCGAGGAGCGCCGCCTCAAGGTGCCGCTGCCGGGCGGGAGCGCGGAGGCGAGCTTCAACCTCCGGCCGCTCAAGGCGCCGGCGGACGCGCCGCGGGCGGCGAGGGACGTGCCCCCAGTGCCGGCGACCAGCACGGCCCCGAAGACGGTCGTCGCGCGCGGCGCAACGGTCGAGCGCCCACCCGCCGACTTGACCATCGCCGGGGGCGCAGGCCGAACGGGATCGAAGGCGCCCGGATGGATCGCCTGCGGCACCGCGGTGGTCGCCGTCGGCCTGGGCGCCTTCGCGCTCGCCGAGGGGTTCTCCGCGAAGGGCAAGTACGATCAAGGAGCAACCCTGCTGAGGAGCAGCCCGGTTCAGACCAACACAGGAATCGCCAACTACAACCAGCTCGTCTCCGACGGCAACTCGGCCAACACGGCGGCGTGGATCGGCGCGGGCGGGGCGGCGGCGGCCGTGCTGGCAACCGGAATCCTCGGCTACCTGAGCTACCGGCAGGTCGGAGAGATAGGTCCCTTCCGTTTCTGAATCGATTCGCCATTGGCCCTAGACAGCGCTTCTCAAGCAAGGACAGCTATGAAAACCAACGGTCTCTTCTCCAGCGCGGCGCTCGTGCTCGCGGGGCTCTCGGGCGCGTGCAGCCAGAGCCAGCTGCCGACGGTCTATGGCTTCGTGCCGGGCGACGCCGCGCTCTCGAGCGTGGCCCTCACCGACGCCGTCGTGGCGAGCAGGGGCAAGTTCCGGGTGGAGCTCCGGTACCCGGTCGCCGCCGACACGGCGGTGAATCTCACCAACACCGACCAGGGCGTGGCGACCTTCCCCGCGAGCGTCACGGTGCTCATGGGTCACAGCTCGGTCGAGGGCGAGTTCAGCGGAGTCTCCCCGGGCTCCTTCGTGCTCTCCACGAGCCTGGGCAGCGCGAGCCTCCAGGCGACCGGGACCGTGGTCGCGGCCGTCGCGCTCTCCGGCCTGAGCGTCTCCAGCCGAATGGTGACCCAGGCCTCGTCCATCGGCAGCGTGTCTCTCAACACGCGCGTCAGCGCCGATGAACCGGTGACGCTCGTCTCGAGTGACCCGGCCGTCGTCGCCGTGCCCGCCACCGCCATCATCTCGGCGTACAGCTCCTCGGCGACCTTCGCGGTGAAGGCCGTCGCCTCGGGTACGGCGGTCATCACCGCGACCCGCGGCAGTGTAAGCGCCTCGAGCGTCGTCACCGTGACCGACACCAATGGGCTCTCGAGCGTCTCCGTGTCCCCCAACCCGGTGCTCGTTGGTCAACCGGCCGTGCTACGCCTCGTGCTGCTCGCCGCCGCGACCAGCGACGTGACGGTGGCGCTCGAGTCCGCCGACCCCAACGTGGCGAAGGTGCCGGCCAGCGCCGTGGTCCCGGCGGGCACCATCTCCGTGTCGCTGCCCATCACGGTCTCGGGCCCCGGCCAGACGACCGTGACCGCGGCTGTCGGCGCGGAGAAGCTCTCCACCCCGCTGCAGGTGCTCCAGACCAACGGGCTCTCGAGCATCAGCATCTCCCCCAGCACGGCGCTCATCGGCCAGACGTCCACGCTGCGTCTCAGCCTCCTGGCATTGGGAGCCAGCGACGTGACGGTGGCGCTCGAATCCAGCAACACCAGCGTGGCGACCGTGCCCGCCTCCGCCACAATCCCCGCGGGCACCAGCTCCGTGTTGCTGCCCGTCACGGCCTCGGGCTCCGGGCGGGTGACCATCTTCGCCACCGTCGGCGCGGTGAAGCTCTCCACCACGCTCCAAGTGCTCCAGAGCAACGTGCTCTCGAGCGTCAGCGCGTCCCCCAGCGCGGTGCTCATGGGTCAGGCGGTCACGCTGTACCTCTCCCTCCTCGTGGCCACCCCCAGCGACGTCACGGTCGCGCTCGAGTCCAGCGACCCCGGCGTGGCAACGGTGCCCGCCAGCGCCACCATCGTGGCGGGCACCAGCTCCGTGCAGCTCCCCGTCACCGCGGCGGGCCCCGGACGAGCGACCCTCTCCGCCACCGTCGGCACGACGAAGCTCTCGACCACGCTGCAGATACTCCAGAGCAACGGGTTGTCGAGCGTCGGCGTGTCCTCGAACCCGGCGCTCGTCGGCAAGGCAGCCACGTTCTATGTCTACCTCCTCACCACGACGCCCACCGACGTCACGGTGGCGCTCGAGTCCAGCGACCCCAAGGTGGCGACCGTGCCCGCCAGCGTCATCATCCCGGCGGGCATGAGCTCGGCATCGGTCCCCGTCACGGCCTTGGGGGCAGGACAGGTGAGCATCGCCGCGACCGTCGGCACGACGAAGCTCTCCTCTTCGCTGCAGGTGCTCTTGAGCAACGCGGTCCGGTACGTGTACTGCGACCAGGTCTGGGTGGGCACCTCCGCCGCCTGCTCGGTGAACCTCCAGGCGACGGCCCCGGTCGACAGCCCGGTCTCGATCTCGGTCGCTCCCTCAGGCGCGCTGACGGTCCCGGCGTCCGTCATCGTCCCGACGGGCACGAACGGCTCCTCGTTCTCCGTCACCGGGGGAAGCACGGCCGGCTCGGCCACCCTCACGGCGACGCTCGGGAGCTCGCATTACGACTACACGTTCACGGTGCTGGCCAACGGCCCGGCGACCATCAGTCAGGTCTACATCTCTCCGTACTCCAGCGTCCTGGTTGGCACGGACGCGACGATCGGCGTCTACCTCACCGGGGCAGCGAGCTCGGACACCACCGTGAGCATCACCTCGAGCAACCCGTCCGTTCTCGCGCCCCCGAGCTCCATGGTCATCGCGCGCGGTTCAACATCTGCGTCGGTGAGGGCCACGTACAAGAGCGCTGGTTTTTCTGTAATCACCGCGAGCATTCCCGGCGGCAGTTCCGTGTCTACCGTCGTCAGCGCCACGGCTTCAGGCACCCTGGTGAGCCGCAGCATGTCTCTTCGCATGTCTACGATGGAGAAGGGGTATATCGGCTACCTGGCCCTGAACGCCAGTCAGCAGACAGACGCGGCCAACACAACCATCACCACGGGCACTCCGAACGTCATCAGCTTCGCCGGGACCGACGCCGGCACGCCGCTCAAGCTCGTTTGGCCAGCGGGCCAGACGAATCTCGCCGTGCCCTTCACGGCCGTCGGGGCGGGCCAGACATTGGTCACCACCAGCGTGGCCGGTGAGCTCCTGACCGCGACCGCGACCGTCGTCGACCGAGCAGCCGTATCATCGATCAGCACGAGCCAAATAGGCGTCAGCAGCACCGGGACCATATATATAGATCTCAACGCTTACACGGCGAGCGACTATGGCGTCGATCTCACGCAAAACACTTCGTCGGGTGGATCGATCGCTGGTCTTCCAGCGCACGTGGTTATCCCCACCGGCCAATCGTCCTTGCAGTTCCGATTCAAGGGGCAGACCGCCGGTACGGTGACCGTCACGGCAACGACGTCGCCCGATGGCGGCTCCTCCTCGACGGCGTTCCCCGTCGGACCTTGAGCTCGAGCGCGGCGCCCGGCGCAGTCGACCGGCCTTGGGCCCTCAGCGCGCCCGGGGTCGATCGATGAGGACCTCATCGTCGTCCTGGTCGACCGGCTGACGCGGCTTCGTGGGGCGGACGGCAGCAGCCTTCGGTTTCAACTCGACCACGAGCTCATCCTTCGACCGGAAGCTCACCGTCCGGCTCGCTTCCTCGTGCTGGGCGATGACGAAGCGGAGGGCGACCTCCTCGGCCTCAGCTCCCATGACGTCGAGCGGCGTGCGGCCGATGAGCGCTCCGTCCTTGTACACGTCGGCGCCGGAGGGCTTGGAGTCGACGCGCCTCGTCACCTTCTGCGCGACCGCCGGCTCGGGCACTGGGGCCTTCGCCAGCGGCGGGAGCACCGGGACCTTCGCCAGCGGCGGGAGCACAGGTACCTCACGCGCAAGGGCCTCACGCGCAGGGGGCGGGCGCACTTCGAGCTCAGCCACGGCGCTCGGGGAGGAGCCGCGGAGCAGGAAGGCGGCGCCCGCGGCGACCACGACGACGACCACCACCGCGGCCAGGCCGATCCACCGCGCGCGGGAAGCCGTCTGGCCCGGGAGCTCGAGGTCGTCGTCGGGCGTCTCGCCCTCCTCTCGGGGCATCTCGCCTTCGTCGGTGCGGCCCCCCTCCTCGGGCGGTTCGGCCCGCGGCTTGGCTCGCTGCGGCGGCACGAGCGATTGGTGTCGGCCGCTCACCTTCACGGCCGTCCTCGGCAGTGACGGCGTCGCCATCGACGAGGCGACCCGGAGGGGCACCTTGGCTCTCAGCTTCGCCTCCACCGAAGCGAGCTGTTCCGCCACCTCGTCCATCGTCTGCGGCCGCGCCGCCGGGTCCTTTTCCAGCATCCGGAAGACGAGCTCCTCCAGCTCTCCGGGCACCTCGCTCAACGGGCCGGGCTCGAGCGGCGACGGCGGCTCGGTCACCTGCTTCACCATCAGGCTCGACATCGTCTCCCCGCTGAAGGTCGGCCGCCCGGCGATCAACTCGTACAAGATGAGCCCCAACGCGTAGATGTCCGTCCTCGCGTCGACGGCGATCCCCTTCGCCTGCTCCGGCGACATGTACTGGGGAGTCCCCACGACCATGCCTATCGCGGTGTGCCCGCCGTCCCCCTGGCCGGTCGCCACCTTGGCCACTCCGAAGTCCAGCACCTTGACCAAGTCTGGCTGGCCGGGGCGCTGGAGCAGCATGACGTTCTCGGGCTTCATGTCGCGGTGAACGACGCCCAACGAGTGAGCCGCCACGAGCGCGCGCGCCACCTGCACGGCCACGCCCACCGCCCGCTGGAGCTGCATCGCCCCCTCCCGGTGGACGACAGCCCCCAGCGTCTCCCCGTCGAGGTACTCCATGGCGAAGTAGAAGCGTCCGTCGTCGGTTTGCCCGAAGTCCGAGATGTCGACGATGTTCTGCTGACCGATGCGGCTGGCGGCGACGGCCTCACGCTTGAAGCGGGCGACGAAGTCCGGATCGCGCGACATCTCCGGCCGCATCACCTTGATGGCCATCGCCTTGCCGAGCTGGATGTGCTCGGCCTGATAGACCTCGCCCATGCCGCCGGCCGCCAACTTGCGAACGACCCGGTAGCGCTGGTCGATGATGGTGCCCGGCAGAAGCCGGCTCGTCTCGACCGAGGGCGTGCGGCTCGTCTCGCCGAGCGCGGCGGAGCTCTGGAGGTGCACCGTCAGCTCGAGCTCACCGAGGCGCACCAGCGTCCCCGACGGGATCATCGACTGCGGGGTCGCGACCGAATTCACCCAGACTTGCCCTCGGCCCGTCAGGTCCTTCACCCATGGCTGGCCGCGGTGGTCCAACAACACCTCGGCGTGCGCCGCGAAGAGCCCCACGCCGCTGAACCTGAGCTCGCACTTGGAGCCCGCGCCCACCACGAAACGACGTGAAGGGAACGCAATGGTTCGCGTCCCGCCCTCTTTGTCGCTCAGGATGAATTCGTATTCGTCCATGCATCACCGTCGTACTCCGAATCGTAGGCCGAGGGCGAGACGACTCGCCAGTGAGCCTCTCAGAGCCGGGAGCCTCGCCCTCTGAATCGCTTGCCCCGCGGTCTGGCGAGCCGGACAAACACATGGCGCCCCTTGAGCCCGAGCCGCGAGGACACGCCCGCGATCATGGGGCGACGGACCGGCCCGAGCGTTACAGGCACCTCGCCGATGCGCCGGTACGCGCTCGCGAGATCCATTTTGCCGGCTGTGCCGTTGATGGAGATGAGCGGGCGCGGTGCGGCCGGAGAATCGAACGCCAATCCACACCCGCCCTCGCCACCGTGCTGGCAACGCCTGGAAGTGGTCAGGCATGTCTCAAACCATAAACCGGAGGTTGCGATGAAAAACACACGCATGCTGTTGGCATTGTCTCTGTCACTCGGGCTGTCGTTCGATGCGGGAGCCACTCAGTTGAATCAGCAGGGCGCGAACTTCACAGCGTACTACGGCTCCGATGAGGCGACGCTGGTGCACTGGCCTTCCGGGGTCGCGACCAGCGCCGCGAGCGCAAAGTACGTGATCGCGTCGGTCGACCACAACCCCTTGCCCTCTGGCGCCACGAGCTACATCGTGTGGGTGGACGGCTATCACTACGGTGTCCAGAACACGAGCTTCACGCTCTACTCATACAACTACAACGGCGTCTACCTCGGCTCGGTCAGCGGCAACGCCAACGGGGCATCGGGCTGGTGGGACGTGCCACTCACCGTCTCTTCGGCCCTCGGGTCGGCGTACGCGTACTTCTCGGTGCTCGCGTACATTCCAGCGAGCTACAACGGGCGTATTCTCGGCGTCACCGTCACGCCGTAGCGCTCCTTCCCAGCGCTCTCGGGTCATCCGCGAGGAGTGTATATGAAATGGATACTGAGCATGACAGTTGTGATCGCGGTTGGCCTGAGCGCGTACTGGGCGACAAGGGTGAATGGAGAGGCCACGCCGCGGGCGCGGGTTCTCCAAGTCGAAGCAGCCTCCGAGACAACGAGGCCGCCGGTCCGAGTGACCTCGGAGCGAGACCTCTCCTTGGTACGACAGCGGCTGTCGGAGCTCACTGACGAAATGAATGGTCTTCGCGCGAAGCTGGAGAAGCACTCTGCCTCGGCGGCGGAGAAGCTCGCCGAGGGCACCCCGCCACGGCCTCCGCGCACGCCGGAGGCTCGCGCCGAGCAGGAGCGACTGTGGCATGAGCACATGGCCAAGGTGGACGAGGAGTTTCAAGGCGAGCCGCTCGAGTCAACGTGGTCCACGCCGACGTCGGCGGCGATCCGCTCGGCCGTCGAATCACGCGACGGGCTCAAAGACACACTGCGCGACATCGACTGCCGCTCGCAGACGTGCAAGGTAGAGATCATCGATGACGGCACCGGCCAGGTCCAGAGAGACCTCCCGCTCCTCGCGTCCGACCTGGGAGAAACGCTCCCCAATGTTCAGGCCAAACATCAGGACCTCGGCGGGGGGCGCCTGCTGATGACGCTCTACCTGACGAAGAGCTCCACGTCGCCGGGGGCCATGTCGGCGACCGGTGCCCTCGGGCGTTGACCCGTGGACGCTCCCGAGCGCTGAGGAACCACCCTCGCACTCAGAGCTCGGCGATGGCCCCGGCCCCAATGTCCCCGGCCGGGAGCTTTCCGTCGTCATCAGTGGGCTCAACGCATATGCTCCCATTGAAGCAGCTCACTCCTGGGGGGCCACATGTTGCCATCCAGCCCGGCAGGCTCCACCGCGCACCGGTACGAGTGTGTCGAGAGCCTGCAGTCGGATGGCCCGATCGCCCTCTACCGCGCTCGTGACGAGGATTCGGGTCGCCCAGTTCTTTTGAAGGTGCTCGACCCCCAGCGCAGCGGGCAGGCGGATCTCGCCCGACTCCGCCACGAGGAGGAGATCGCGAGTTCCCTCGACCTGCCGTCGGTCGTCACCTGCATCGAGCTCACGACTCACGAGGGGATGCCCGCCCTCGTACTGGAGGATTGGGGCGGCGTCCCGCTTCCCCGGGCGGTCGAGACGCCCCTGCCAACCGGCCGGTTCCTCGACCTCGCGGAACGGATGGCGGCCGCGCTCGGCGCTCTCCACCATCAGGGCGTCGTCCACAAGCATGTTGAACCCCGCAACGTCTTCGCGCATCCGGGCACGCTCGAGGTGAAGCTCGCGGGCTTGGGCCTCGCGACGCGGGTGCCGCGAGAGCAGCTGCCCGCTTCTCCCCCTCACCTCATCGAGGGCTCGCTCCCGTTCATGTCGCCCGAGCAGACCGGACGAACGAACTACCCCCTCGACAGCCGGAGCGACCTCTACTCACTCGGTGCGACGTTCTACCAGCTGCTCACCGGCCGCCTGCTCTTCGACGCGAGGGATCCCTTGGAGTGGATTCACTTCCAAGTCGCGCGCCTGCCGATCCCTCCCTCGCAGGCCAACGCCGACGTGCCCGAGGTCGTCTCGCAGATCGTCATGCGCCTCCTCGCGAAGGTGCCTGACGACCGGTACCAGACCGCTCGCGGGCTCCAGCGCGATCTCGCGCGCTGCCGAGATCGGTGGCGCCAGAGCGGGCGCGTCGACCCTTTCCCTCTGGCGTCGCGAGACCTTCCCGACCGCCTCCAATTCCCCCGGAAGCTCCATGGCCGCGACGCCGAGCGCGCCGAGCTCAGCGATGCGCTCGATCGAGTCAGGGCCAGCGGCGACTCCGAGCTCGTCGTGGTCTCGGGCTACTCGGGGATCGGCAAGTCATCGCTGGTACACTGTCTCGACGAACCCACGCGGGGTTGTCACTTCGCTTCGGGCACATCGGACCCGCGTCAAGTCGAGGTTCCGTACTCCACCTTGGCGCAAGCGTTCGGCGAGCTCGTGCTCCGGCTCATGGCCGGGGGCGAAGAGCAGGTCACCCTCTGGCGGAACAGGCTCCAGGAGGCGCTCGGACCCCACGGCCAGCTCGTGCTCGACGCCATTCCTCAGGTCGAGGTGCTCGTGGGTGCGCAGCGACGACTCCCTGATCTCGCACCGGGAGAGGCGAAGAGCCGCTTCCAGATGGTCTTTCGCCGCTTCGTGGCCGCGTTCGCACGAGAGGGCCAGCCGCTCGCCCTCTTCCTCGACGACATGCAGTGGATGGACTCGGCGAGCTTGGAGGTGCTTCAAGACCTCGCGACCCAGCCCGACGTTCGCTCAGTCCTCCTCGTCGGGGCGTACCGCGAGAACGAGGTCTCCCGCACCCATCCCCTCATCGTGGCGCTGGAGGCCGCGCGGAAGGCCGGTGCTCGGATCCACTCGATGGTGCTCGGGCCGCTCTCCCGGGGAGCGCTCACCGCGTTCGTGGCCGACGCCCTTCGCTGCTCGCCGGTCGACGCGGCGCCCCTGGCCGAGGTCGTGGGCGACAAGACGGCGGCCAACCCCTTCTTCGCGACCCAGTTCCTCTCGCAGCTCTACGACGACGGCCAGCTGCGCGTGGACGAGGAGGCCGGGGCCTGGCGCTGGAACCTCGCCGAGCTCCGGCAGCGGGCCTTCACCGAGAACGTCGCCGAGCTCATGGTCGCGCGGCTCAGGCGACTGCCTCACGTGGCGCAGGAGGCCCTGAAGCAGCTCGCGTTCCTCGGACCAACGATCGAGCTGCCGGTGCTGTCCTGGGCGCTCGACCGTTCCCCCGCGCTCACCCGGGCGGACCTGGGGAGCGCGCTCCAGGAGGGCTTCGTCGTCGCGGTGGCCGACACCTACCGCTTCGCCCACGATCGGTTTCGGGAGGCGGCCTCATCACTTGTCCCCGAGGAAGCCCGACCCGAGCTGCACCTCCGCCTCGGGCGAATGCTGCTCGCTCACCTCCCCGAGCGCGAGGTCAGTGAGCGCGTCTTCGAGGCCGTCAATCAGCTCGATCGCGGCCTGGCATTGATCACCGACCCCTCCGAGCGGCAGACCGTGCGCCGGTGGAATACCGTCGCGGCCCGCCGGGCCAAGGACGCCGTCGCCTACGTCTCCGCGTGTACCTACCTCGACCACGCGGCGGAGCTGCTTCCACCGGACGCCTGGGCCCACGACTCCGGCGAGGCGTTCGACCTCTCCCTCGAGCGCTCCGAGTGCAAGTTCCTCAGCGGAGACTTCGCCGCGGGCGAGGCGCTTTCCCGCCTGGTCGTCGAGCACGCCCGCTCAGACCAGGACCGCATCAAGGTTCAACGGCTGCGGATCCGCATGTACGAGCTGGCCGGCCGAAACACGGACGCCATGGCCGTCACGGCCGAGGCCCTCGCCCTCTTCGGCATCCGCATCCCCGAGACGGCGGAGCAGCTCCAGTCCGCGACCGCGGCGGAGGAACAAAAGGTGACGGCCTCGCTGCGCCACCGCGCTTTCGCGGACCTGGCGCGTGCACCGAACGCGACGTCTCCAGCCGTCCAGGCGATCGTGGGGGTGATCGCCGATTCGCTGTCTCCCGCCTACATGGCGCAGCAGGGGCACTTCCCGCTGCTCGCTGCCATGGGGGTCGACTGGTGTCTGCGGGAAGGCCACACCGTCGATTCGAGCAGCCTCTACAACAGCTTCGCCCTGGTTCGGGCGGGGGCCGGCGATTTCCAAACTGCGTTCGACTTCTCAGGGCTGGCGCTGGAGCTGCTCCCCCGCGTCGAGAGCCCCGCGGCGCGCGGCATCGTGCTCTTCCGCCACGGCTTCTTCGTCAACCACTGGCGAAACCACCTCTCGACCAGCCTCCCGTGCCTCCGCGACAGCGACGCCGCCTGCCTCGAGGGTGGCAACCTCCTCTACGCCGGGTACGCGCGGTTCGCCGCCGTGGAGACGGCCATCGAGAAGGGAGACTCGCTCGACGAGATTGTCCGCGCGGCAGAAGGAGCCGCGGAGTTCGCGGCGCGCACCCGCAGCGACGCCGTGCGAGATACGCTGCGGGTCCAACGGCAGTTCGCCGCCTGCCTCAAGGGCTGGACGCGGGAGCCCGGAAACCTCGACGACGGGTCCTTCGCAGAGGCGACGGGCGTGGCGGGCTTCGCGACCTGGCGGCTGTGCGTCCTCAAGCAGATCGTTTCGTATCTCTTCGGTCGCTATGACGTCGCGCTCGAGGCGGCCGACCGAGCCGCGGAGGCGCTCACGGGCGTGGTCGCCCTCATGCTGGTAGCGACCCACCACTTCTTTCGGGCGCTGACCCTGGCCGCCCTGCAGCCAGCGACGAGCGGGGCCCGCCGGGAGGAGCTGCGCCAGGGGCTCGTCGAGGAGCTCCGGCTCCATCGAAGCTGGGCGGAGCACTGCCCAGCCAACTTCGCGGACCGCTACGCGCTCTTGTCTGCCGAGGTGGCGCGACTCGAAGGCCGAGACCTCGAGGCCGAGCGGCTCTATGAAGAAGCCATCCGCTGCGCCCGCGAGAACGGCTTCGTCCACCACCAGGCCATCGCCTTCGAGCTCGCCGCCCGCTTCTACAGGGCACGAGGCCTGGACCTCATCGCCGATGCCTACCTCTCCCAAGCCCGAGCGTGGTACCTCCGCTGGGGCGCCGCGGCGAAGGTGAGGCAGCTCGAGGAGCAGAGCCCGCGACTCGTCGAGCGCCCACCGGTCATCGGGGTGGGGACGTTCACCGCCGGCCATGCCGAGCTCGATCTCCTCTCGGTCATCAAGGCCTCGCAGACCATCTCTCGCGAGATTGAGATCACGAAGCTGGTGGCGACGCTGATAGAAATCATGCTGCAGCAGGGTGGCGCGCGGCGAGGGTGCTTGATGCTGCTGCGCGACGGCGCCCTGACGATCGAGGCCGAGGCCATCCTCGAGGAGACCGGGGTGAGGACCCGCCTCGTCCCGTCGATCCCGATGGGCGCTTCGGAGCTGGTGCCAAGCTCGCTCGTCGAGCGCGTCAAGGCGACGCGCGAGCCGCTCATCCTCGAGGGGGCGGGGCTGAAGGGGGCGTCGAGCGAAGGAGACTCCTACCTCGCGCTGCACAGTCCTCAGTCCCTCCTCTGCTTGCCCATCATGCGGGGCGACGCTCTCATCGGCGTCGTCTACCTCGAGAACGACCTGGTGGCCGGCGCGTTCACGACCGGTCGCCTCACGACGTTGTCACTCCTCGCCTCGCAGGTCGCGATCTCGGTGGAGAACGCCCTTCACCTCACCCGCGAGCGGAAGGCCCGCGAGAGCGCTGAGTTTCTCTCCGAGGCGGGAGCCTTGCTCGCTGGATCGCTCGCCTCCGAGGCGACCCTGAGAGAGCTCGCGAGGCTGACGGTGAAGTCTCTCGCCGACTGGTGCGTCGTCGACATGGTCGAACCGGGCGACAGCATCAGGAGGGTGGCGGGGGCGCACGCCGACCCATCGAAGGCGTCGCTCGTCGAGGAGGTTCTCCGGCTCTACCCCACGCGGTGGACCTCGCCGCAGCCCTCCACGCGGGCCCTGCGGTCTGGCGAGCCGCTGCTCCGCCCCGAGTTGAGCGCGACCGAGCTGCGCAGCTACTGCGTCGACGATGAGCACGCCCGGATGGTCGGCGACCTCGGCTGCCGGTCGATACTGGCGGTGCCGCTGATCGCCCGGGGGCGAGCGCTGGCAGCGTTCACGCTCGTGTCGCGCACGCCGGGGCGGTACGGAGCGGACGAGTTGGTGTTGGCCCGCGAGCTGGCCGCCCGCGCCGCCATCGCACTGGAGAACGCGCGCCTGTTCAGCGAGGCGCAGCAGGCGACGGCGCTGCAGACCAAGGCCAACGAGAGCTTGCGCGTCGAGATCGAGGAGCGCAAGCAAGCGGAGGCCGAGCGCCGCCGCGCTGAGGAGGAGGTCCGCGAGCTGAATCAGAGACTCGAGCGTCGCGTGGCGGATCGCACCGCCGAGCTCGTAGCGGCGAACCGAGAGCTGGAGGCGTTCACGTACTCGGTGTCTCACGATCTGCGGGCACCGCTGCGGCACATCACAGGGTTCAGCCGTCGGCTCGAGAGCGAGGCGGGGGCGCTCTTGAATGAGCAGGCGCGACACTCCCTGTCGATCATCTCCGAGGCCGCGGCCCGCATGGACCGCTTGGTGCTCGACCTCCTCGGCTTCTCGCGGATGGGGCGCGTCGACCTCTCCCGCCAGCAGGTCGACCTCGGAGCGGTCGCGAGCGATGTCATCCGCGAGCTCACGCTGGAGGCCAGCCGCGACGTCGAGTGGCGAGTGGGCCCGCTCCCCGTCGTGACGGGCGACCGCGCCATGCTCCGTGTCGTTCTCGTCAACCTGCTGTCGAACGCCCTCAAGTTCACCGGCTCGGTCGCCCACGCGGTGGTCGAGGTCGGTCATCGCGTCGAGGAAGACGGCACGACGGTCGTGTTCGTCCGCGACAACGGCGTCGGCTTCGACATGGCGTACGCGAACAAGTTGTTCGGCGTCTTCGAGCGTTTGCACAGCGCCGATGCCTTTCCCGGTACCGGGGTCGGTCTGGCGACCGTCCGGCGCGTCATCACGCGGCACGGGGGGAGCACCTGGGGCGAGGGTGCACCGGGCGCCGGAGCGACGTTCTCCTTCTCGCTCCCAGCCACTCCCCCGGCCTGAGCTTCGAGCTTCTGCCCTTCCGGAGCACATCCGACGAAGTCCCCCGCGATGCCTTCGGCTCTGTCAGCCCCACCCGATATACGTGCGCCATGGCCAAGCCGAAGTCGCACTTCACCTGCCAGTCCTGCGGTTACCAATCGCCCAAGTGGCTCGGCCGCTGCACCGAGTGTGGAACCTGGGGCTCCTTGGTCGAGGAGGCCGAGCTCTCCAGCGCGTCTTCGAGCCGACCCGCCTGGGGCACCGGTGGCGCCCAGACCAAGCCGGTGCTGCTCAAAGACGTGGAATCGGCCAAGGAGGCCCGTCGCCTCACCGCCATCGCCGAGCTCGATCGCGTGCTGGGCGGGGGCGTCGTGCAGGGCAGCCTGGTGCTCATCGGTGGCGACCCAGGCATCGGCAAGTCGACGCTGTTGCTCAAGGCCATCGACAAGCTGGCGGTCGATCGACCCGCCCTCTACGTCTCGGGCGAAGAATCGCTCCGGCAGACGCGCATGCGAGCCGAGCGCCTGGGTGTCCAGAGCGAGCAGCTCCACGTCTTCGCCGAGACCGACCTCGAGAAGGTGCTGGCCGCCGCCGACAAGCTGGCCCCTGGCGCCCTGGTGGTCGACTCCATTCAGACGATGTTCCTCGCCGAGCTGGGGAGCGCGCCGGGCAGCGTGAGCCAGGTGCGGGAGTGCGCTGGCCGGCTCATGGCCTGGGCCAAAAGGACGGGCGTCCCCACCTTCATGGTCGGCCACGTCACCAAGGAAGGCTCCATCGCCGGGCCGCGGGTCCTCGAGCACATGGTCGACACCGTGCTGTACTTCGAGGGCGAGCGAGGCCACCCCTTTCGCATCTTGAGGGCTCACAAGAACCGCTTCGGCAGCACCAACGAGATCGGCGTCTTCGAAATGAAGGGCGCGGGGCTCGTGGAGGTACCCGACCCTTCGGCCCTCTTCCTCGCCGAGCGGCCCAAGCACGCCTCTGGCAGCGTCGTCACCTCGACGCTCAACGGCACCAGGCCGATTCTCGTCGAGGTGCAGGCCCTGGTCGCGCCCACCGGGTACGGCACGGCGCGGCGCACGGCCATCGGCGTCGACTCCAACCGGGTGGCCCTGCTCGCCGCGGTGCTCGAGAAGAAGGAGGGTGTGCAGCTCGTCGGCTGCGACATCTTCGTCAACGTCGCCGGTGGCCTCACCCTGACCGAGCCGGCGAGCGATCTCGCGGTGTGCGCGGCGCTGGTGTCGAGCCTCAAGAACCTCCCGGTCGACCCGCAAACGCTCATCCTCGGGGAAGTGGGCCTGACCGGCGAGGTGCGTGCCGTGGCCCAGGTCGAGGTCCGGCTCGCCGAGGCCGCCAAGATGGGCTTCCGTCGAGTCGTCCTCCCCTCGGGGAGTGCCCGACGCCTCGAGGAGCGACGCCTCGAGGTGCTCGGCGTCGACTCCCTGTCCGAGGCCCTCGCGGCCCTCTTCTGAATTGACCTCACCCACCTGCCTGCAAGAAGCCCACCGCCCTGGGGCTTGACGTGCTAGTGCCTTCTCCTAATTTCCCACGATGGAGGTGGCGACATGCAAGGCACTGGAACCAAACGACAGAAGGAACAAGCTCGGCTGCAGCACAAGCGGGAGAAGGCGTCCAAGCGCGACCAGCGAAAGAAGGAGAAGGCCGACCGTCCGACCCGTCTGCCGGGGGAGGCGGACCCGGACATCGCCGGCATCGTCCCGGGGCCGCAGCCGATCCCCGTCGAGTAGGAGGCCCATCGCACCGTGCCCACCTTCGACGCCAGCACGGCCACTTGCCGCGTCTTCACTGAGAAGGAGGGGCTTCTGTCGCGGCTCGCGCATGACCTCGAGCTCGACGTCAGGGACTTCAGCGTGAAGGTCGAGGGCGGGGTGGTTCTTGGCACTTTCGAGCCCCGGAGCCTCAAGGTGCTGCACGCCCTCAGGGGAGGGCGCCCCACCTCGGCGCTCAGCGACAAGGACAAGGGGGACATCGAGGCGAACGTGGCACGCGAGGTCCTTCCCTCTCCGGCTCCGATTCGCTTCGTGTCGAGCTCGGTGAAGAGCGGGCCGTCAGGAGCGCACGTCGCGGGGAGCCTCACGCTCAATGGCCAAGAGAGAGCCATCGAGGTCGACACGAGGATCGAAGCAAACCGTCTCGTGGCCGAGGTGCACCTTCACCAGCCTGACTTCGGCATCAGGCCGTTCTCCGCGATGATGGGCGCGCTCAAGATCAAACCCGGCCTGCGAGTGCGGTTGAGCCTGCCGCGGTGGGAGTGATCGAGGGCGAGGTCCCGGCGACACGCGCTCGGGACACAGCCCGGTGATTTCGCGCCCTTCGGGCTTGGCAGGGCCCGTGCAACCGCACGACTCGTCCCCAAGTCAAGGAGAGTCGAGATGCGAGTCGTGCTCGCTGCGCTGGTGGTGTCTTCGGTCGCTGTCGCACAGTCCACGAGCCCCCTGAGCCCTGGGGCCGTCGGGCAGGGGGAGCTCCACGCGGTGCTCCGCGACGCCCAGGCCAAGCAGGACGGCCCGCTGCGGTTCAGCCTGAAGCACACCGACGTCCGCATCGAGGTGTCCGGCTTCCTCGCCAGCGCCACGGTGACGCAGGTCTTCGAGAACCCGTACACCTCGCCGCTCGAGGCGATCTACGTCTTCCCGCTCCCGGAGCAGGCCGCGGTCGACGCGATGGAGATCGTCCTGGGCGAGCGGGTCATCCACGGCGTCATCAAGACCCGGGACGACGCGCGCCACACCTACGAGAAGGCCAAGGCCGAGGGCAAGGCGGCCGCGCTGCTCGATCAAGAGCGCCCGAACATCTTCACCCAGTCGGTCGCCAACATCCTCCCGGGCGAGGAGATCCGCGTGAAGATCCACTACGTCGAGCGGCTCAAGTACGAGGCCGGCGGGTACCAGCTCGACTTCCCGATGACCGTCGGCCCGCGCTTCATCGAGGGGGCCCCGCTGCCCACTCGCCAGGGCGAGGGCACCGCCCCCGACACCACCGCGGTGGCGGACGCCTCGCGCATCACGCCGCCG
>PMBV01000067.1:1004-10917 GCA_003153055.1 Myxococcales bacterium | reverse complement strand
GGTTCGAATCCTAGTTCCCCAGCTTCTCGGCAGCAGGTTCATTCGAGACCCGGTGACCATGCGTCGAGATCGAATCGCTGACTTCTTTCGCGAACGAACTCCGCTCCGGGCGCTGACCTTGGCGTTGTTCCTCGGGCTCTTGCTCCTGTTCCGCGGGCTCCTCATCACCCTCGCCTTCTTCGTGGTGTTCGAACGGCTGCTCTTCTTCTCGGCGGGCCTGGTGGAGCGGCGCTGGAAATGGAGCCGGGGCGCGGCCTTCGCGGTGGTCGCCCTCATCTTCTCTGGTGCCATCGCGGGCGGGCTCTGGGCCACCTCGGGGCGCGTGGCGCGGTTGGTGGTGGAGACGAGAGAGACGCTCCCCGCCCGCATCGCCACGCTGAGGGAGCACCAACTCTTCCTGCTGGCCCGTAACTACCTGCCGGACACCGATGAGCTGGTCGCCCGGGCGACGCACTACGGGGCCGAGATGGCCCACTCGGCGGCCCAGCTGGGGCACCTCGTCATCGCCTTCATCATCGGCCTGGTGTTGGCCATCGTGTACTACTTCGACCAAGACCGGGTGCACGCCTTCAGAGACTCGCTCGATCCCACCTCGCTGGCGGGTACGCTGGTCCGATGGTTCGAGCACGTGTCCGAGGCCGTGAGCCTCACGGTGCAGCTCCAGCTCATCGTGGCCGCCGCCAACGCCGCGTTGACGCTCCCGGTGCTCCTGGTGCTCCGAGTGCCCCACGTGGCTCCGCTGATGCTGCTCATCTTCGTCTCGGGCCTCATTCCCGTGGTGGGGAACCTCGTGGCGGGCGTGGTGTTGAGCCTGGTGGCGTACCAGACGAAGGGCATGATGGGCGTGGGCCTCTTCATCGGCCTCACCTTCGTCTTGCACAAGCTCGAGTCGTACTACCTGAACCCTCGCCTCACCTCGCGGCACGTGAAGCTGCCCAGCTTCGTGCTGGTGGTCAGCCTCCTGGCCTGGGAGCACCTGCTCGGCATCGCCGGCCTGTTCGTCTCGTTCCCCTTCCTCTTCGTGGCCGGGAAAATCATGACCGAGTTCAGGGCCGAAGATCTGAGCTCGGCTCGCCTGGGCGGCACGCCAACACCAGGAAAGCCCGACGAGAGCCAACCGACCGCCGCCTGAATTCTTGCGCGCGCTCCCACTTGCATCAGGCTGGAGGTCCCTTGTTGCACCATGAGGATCTCCATGAAGACCGAACGACGACGCCGACGCTCCGCCAAAGCCCACGAAGCCGTCTCCCTCTACTTGGAGTCTTTCCGCGAGCAAGCGGGCCTCGAGGCCGTGGCCCTCACCACCACTGATGGGTTGCTCATCGGCGGCGCTGGGGCCCAGGTCGACCTGGAGTGGATGGGGGCCTTGGGCGCTGCGAGCACCAAGCCGAGCCTCACGTGGGAGAGCCGCACGCTCCACGTCGAGTCGCTGTCGGTGCATGCCTTCGATCTCTGCCTCATCAGCGCCGGCAAGAAAGTGAAGGCCAAGGGCCTCACCGAAGGGTTGGAGCGAATCCTCCCCCTCGCTTGACCTGAACATCAGTACAGTGCTTCATTGGAGGCCATGAATCCGGCCCCGGTGGAGAACCCGCCCAACCCATGGGCGTCGTCGGTGCTGGAGTACCTCGACGAGGTCCCCCGGGCGAAGCTCGAGGTGTTCACCGACGCCTCCAGGGGAATCCTGGCGAAGAACGACAGCCCTGATCTCCCGTTTTCATACTCGGTGAACCCGTACCGGGGGTGCCAGCACGCCTGTGCGTACTGCTACGCGCGTCCGTCACACGAGTACCTGTCTTTCGGGGCGGGCACCGACTTCGACTCGAAGATCGTGGTGAAGCTCGAAGCTCCCCGTCTGCTCAAGGAGTCCTTCGAGCGCCCGTCGTGGCGCGGCGACCAGGTGCTGTTCTCGGGGGGCACCGACTGCTTCCAACCGCTGGAGGCCTCGCTGGGGCTCACCCGAGGGTGCCTCGAGGTGTGCGCGGCGTATCGCAACCCCGTGGGCATCGTCACCAAGGCGCCGCTGATCGAGCGAGACGTGGACGTTCTCCAGGCCCTCACCCGCGAGGCCTCGGTGCACGTGTCCATCAGCATTCCCATCTGGAGCGAGACCGTGGCGAGGGCGCTGGAGCCGGGGGTGGCGACTCCCAAGCGTCGGCTCGCCACCATCGCCGCGCTCGCCAAGGCCGGCGTGTCGGTGGGGGTGATGGTCGCGCCGCTCATTCCCGGCGTGTCGGAGGACGGGCTGGGAGAGATCCTCTCGCGGGCGCGGGAGGCCGGAGCCACCACCGCGTCCTTCGTGCTGCTCCGGCTGCCTGGTTCGGTGAAGGCGGTTTTCGAGTCACGGCTCCGCGCGGCCCTCCCTGAGCGAGCCGAGAAGGTCCTCCACCGAATCCGTGAGACGCGCGGTGGGAAGCTCTACGACTCCCGCTTCGAGGTGCGCACGGTGGGTGACGGCCCGTACGCCGAGGCGATGAACGGCCTGTTCTGGGCGACGGCCCGACGGCTGGGCTTCAAGGCGTCGGTGGTCCCCGAGAAAGACACGTTCCGCCGCCCTCCGCGATCGGGCTCGCAGCTCAGCCTCTGGCCCTCGCCTCAGCCCTGAGCGTCCTCTGGCGGGGCGAAGGCGAGGAATTCGTCCTTGGTTCCAGAGGTGACCAGGCCGCGATCGGCGATGGCGAAGGCCTCTGCCTTGAAGGCAGCGAACCTGCTCTCGCCCTGCGCTCTCATGGCGCACAGCACATCGAAGAGCCCGTAATGGTTCCATTCCCACGACACGGTGGTCATCGTCATCATGCGCTCGCCGACTCGGGCCCTGATCGCCTCGAGCTCGGCTTCCTCGACGCGGTTCTGTTCGAGCAGCTCCAGCGTTCGCGCCCTGGCCTCGAGGGAGAACTCGGTGTCGAGGAAGGGTTCGAGGATCCAACTCCAGAGGTCGGCGCGGTGAACGAAGGGCACCTGGTGCGCCTGGGCGAGATCGGCCAGCTGCCGCATCAGTCGCTGGGGCACGAAGAGGTACTCGCCGGAAGAGAGGCGCACCGAGGAGGGCCACCACCCGATACACACCTGGGTGATGAGCTGCGCGGGCACGATGCGGCGGGCTCGTGAGAACGGGTCTGGCTCGAGCAAGAGCCCATCGGGTTCGACGAAGAGGTCCCATTTCTCGGGCCACATGGGGAGCGCTCGTCAGCCGCTGCGAAGGGCCTTGAGGGCCTCGCGGAACAACGCCTCGAACGGTGCCTCCGCGCCGGCCCGGTCCACCGCGACAGCGGCAGCGCTGTCGGCCTGGGCGGCCTTGTACCCCAGGTTGACGAGCGCGCTCACCAGGTCGCTCACGTTCTTGCCCTTGGCCGCGGGGGCTCCGGCGGCGTTGGCGCCCTCGATGGACACGAGCTTCATCTTGTCTTTGAGCTCCAGCACCAGCCGCTCGGCGGTCTTCTTCCCCACGCCGCGGATCTTGGTGAGCCGCGCCACGTCGCCAGCGGCGATGGCCTGGGTGAGCGCCTCGACCTCGAGGCCCGACAGCACGTTGATGGCGACCTTGGGCCCCACGTGGCTCACCGAGGTCAACAGGAGGAACAGCTCCTCCTCGGCCCGGCTGAGAAAGCCGTAGAGATCGAACGCGTCCTCCCGCACCACGGTGCGAATGCGGAGCCGAGCGCTCTGGCCTACCTCGGCCAGGCGAGCCAGCGAGAGCAACGACAAGGTGACGCGGTACCCGACGCCGCGCACGTCGATGACGGCGTCGTTGAGGTTCTTCTCGAGCACCACGCCCTCGAGCGAGGCGATCATCGCGCCACCTTCCTCGCCGGCACCACGGCCGACGTGAGCCGGGCCTCGAAGCTGCTCGACGCGCCGCGGGAGACCGGGAACGCCGCGTTGGCCTGGTGCACATGGCAGAGCGCCACCGCCAGGGCGTCGTAGGCATCGGCGCGCTTGAGAGGCTGGGTCAAGCCGAGCTGCATCGTCACCATGCGCGCCACCGAGCCCTTGGAGTCGTTCCCGCCAGCGCCGACGGAGCGTTTGACGCGGGCCGGGGCGTACTCGAAGACTGGGGTCCCGTTTTGGGCAGCGAGCAGCAACGCCACGCCCCGCGCGTGCCCGAGGATGAGGGCGCTGCGAGCGTTCTTGTTGGTGAAGACGCCCTCCACCGAGACGGCGTCGGGGCGAAACGCGCGGATCACCTCGCCCAGCTCGACGAAGATCTGATGGAGCCGCTGGGCCAGCGGCGCTTTGCCATCGAGGGTGATGACGCCCGAGCCAACGTGGGTCACCCGCCGGTGCTTGAGCTCGACCATGCCAAACCCCAGGAACCGGCTCCCGGGGTCGATGCCCAGCACGCGCAGAGAGGTCGCCACCACGGAACGGACGTTTACCTCGCCGCGCCGCCGGTGTCGAAAAGAGCCGCGTTCCTCACCGTTTGAGCAACGAGCGAGCCTCCGAAGCGAAGGGGCCGTTGGGGTCGAGCGCGAGGTAGCGCTCGAGCGCCTTGCGGGCCGCCACCTTGTCGTGCGCATCGAAAGACATGGAGGCCAGGAGCATCTGCACTGGGGCGTTGTTGGGCTCGATGGCCAGCACTTGGTCGGCGGCCAGGCGGGCCCCCACCCCGTTCATCGCGTCGTAACGAACCTGACCCAACAAGAGCCAGGCGGGAGCCGAGCTGGGCGCCTCCCGGAGGAGCTGCTCGAGGACACTCGACGCTCGCTGGTATTCGCCCAACTCGTAGGCGCGGCGGGCCACCACCAGGGCCGGAGACTCGGCTGGTGGGGCGGGCAGCGGAGCGGCGGCTGGTGGAGGGGCCGGATCGATGGCCTCCACTGCTGGAGCGGGGACTTGGGTCGGAGGCGGGAGCGGAGCCTCGGCGACGAGGGTTGGGGGTGGCGGGGCCACGGCGATCGGCGCGACCTGGGGTTTGGTGCGCTGCTGCACCACCAGCCATTCGGCGAGTACGACGCAGAGGAGCACCCCAACACCAGCGACGACCCATCGCCAGGGATGACTCGCTGCTGCCTGCACCTCGACCGTGACGGCTTCGGCGGTGAAGGCGGGGTCGGGATCGCCTGTGACTTCGAAGAAGGCTTTCTCCAAGAGCTCGTCGCGCGCTGGCCTCGCCCCCTCGGAGCGGAGCGGAGCCTCGGGGCTCAGGGCTGGGTCCGCCGAGAACATGCCCGGCAGCGAGGGTGCGGCCAGCGATCGAGCCTGCGACGGCGGTAGGTCCGACTCCGGTGCAATGAGCGGGAGCTCGCTCAAAGTCTCGTGACGGGGTGCATCGGGCGTGAGGCGCACCGATTCCTCGGGCATCGGAACCACGGGGGTGGGAGCGGGCTCCGAGGCAGGGGGCTCCTTCGAGGGCATGGTAGCCGGCCACGCTCGGTTCAGCGCCTCGGCCAGGAGATCCGCCGCGGTGATGGCCTCGATGGGGGTCGCTTCGCCCACCTTCGGAGCTGGTCCCTCCACGCGCACCGGCGGGGGGTGAGCGTGGTGATGCCCATTCGAGCCGGCGGTGCCGTTGGTCGTACCGGGGCTCGGCGCTCGGGGGGCGTCCTGGGCCTCGTCGCCGACGGCTTCGCGCACGGCGTGATCGAGCGCGGTGAAGGCCTCGTCGTCGCCCCTGAGAAAGGCGCGGAGCTCCTCGTCGTCATCAGAGAGGTCGGCCACCTCGATCTCGGGCTGAATGTGGAAGGCATCGAGCTGGCGCTCGAGGTCGGCCGGGAGCCCCCTGGTGAACTCGCTGGCCGAGGCCGCCAACCACCCTCCAGCCGGGTCGGCCACGTCGAGGCCGGTGCCGGTGGGCTCCTGGAACCAATCACCGTCGGGGGCGGCGGGCGCCGGCTGCTCCACCGGTCGACTGCCTGGTTCACCCTCGAACAGCTCGCGCATCAACCGCTCGGCAGGGGTGCTGGTCGGCTCGAAGAGCCTCGCTCCGGCGACCTTGGCAGGTTCGAGACCTCTGGGGCGCTGAGGCGTCAACACACCCATGGTGTAGAGCCGCGTCGCGATCTCGAGCGTGAGGGTCTCGTTGTGCGGGCTGTCGACCAGCACTGCCTCGACGGTGCGAAACCCATCGAACAGCTGCACCACGCCGTTGATGCCGTCGGGCATGGATTTCAGCGCCAGGCCCAACCGAGCAAAGTCGACCACCAGGAGCGAGTCGAGGGGGAGGCTTCGCTGCTGCACCCGTTGCCAGGAGGCGAGGCGGGGCATCACCACCGAAACGAGCTCCCTCAAGCCGAAGCTCACTTCGGCGGGCGTCTCCACGGGCTCGAGGCTGAGCGTGTAGCTGTCACCGCTCAGCGCCAGGCCTCGCACGAGCGCCTCGAGGTCGGCCCCGCGATCAAGGCGGGTTCGTACGATGCGACCGGCTCGAAACCACACCTCACCGCGCCCGCCATGGAGCGTCACCCGCCCCGACCGAGGGCAGGACAAGAGGGCGCGGAGGAGTTGGGCGGCGGGCAACTGGGCGGTGTGGAACACCAGATCTTGGCCACCTCGCAGGTTCCGGAGGTGCTCGAGGCGCACCAACGCCACGACATCGCGGGCGTAGGCGGGCTTCTGGATCACCACGTCGATGCCGACCACGTCAGCCAAGGCCTCGACGTTGCGGCGCTGGGCGCGAGAGAGGAGCAGCATGGGGGCCTTGGCCGTCGCGGGCTCGCCACGAAGCTGCGCCACGAACGAGAGGCCATCTCCGCTGCCCAGGTCGGCCTCGACCACCACGACGTCGGGGCTGGGCCCGTGCCGAACCAGGTCGATGCCCTTGGCGCCACTGGAGGCGCTCCAGACGTCGAAGCCATCGCGAGCCAGGGCGACCTCGAGCACCGATCGGGTCGTCTCGTTGGGGTCGACGATCAGCACCAACGGTCGGGCCCGGGGCTCGCGAGAGCGCTCCGGGGCGTGCTTCGCCATCGATGGCTGGTGGGAGGTGGCCATTCGACCTCCACAGTAGCGACAGACCCTCCAAGGAGGTCAAGGCACCCGTCGATCGGGCGATGAAATTCTCGAGTTTTTAGGAATCCGCCTTGGAAAGGGAGCTTGGCTCCTCGACGCTGGGTCGGCTTGCCCAGGGTGCTACAAGCGTGTGTCGGCTCGGTCGCCGGGTCAAAATTCCCACTCGGGTAGGTCTCTTTCTGGCTCATCTCCGCGATGGAGGTATTCATCCCACATGATTGCTCCCCTGGTCCTCGCGTTGTTGGCAGCAGATGGAGGAGTGACAGCCCGTGCCTCGTCGACGCCTGGGCTGGGTGGAGCCGTGTCGCCTGCAGCGTTGGGGGCAGGCACCATCGCGCTCTACGGGCAGGTGGGGGCTCCGGAGCTGGCCGTGGGCTATCGGCAGGGCTTCGAGGCGTTCGAGGTGGAGGCCCGCCTGTCGTTCGATGTGTTCGAGGTCTCCAGTGTGCTGGAGGGCGGCTTCAAGTTGGGAGTCTGGAAGCAGGGCCCGCTCCAGCTCGCCGCTGGGGGAATGCTGGGCTTGAGGCTCTGCAGCGGGGCGACGTACTACGACTTGGGGAACTTCGCCTCGTGGGCGTTGCGGCCGGCGTTGGTGGGCGTGGGGTCTTACGAGCTGTCGGAGATCGTCGGGCTGGTGGCCAAGGTGGAGGTGCCCTTGGCGATCAGCCTGAACGTGCACGGGTTGGAGTTCACGCCGACCCTCGCAGTGGGCGGAGAGTTCGTGCTCGGCCAGGGCGTCTCACTGCTCGTCTTGGGCAAGCTGGGGCCTGACGCGAGGGAGGGGCCCTCGGGGCTGGCTCAGACGCGCGTCGCGTGGGGCCTGCAGTTGGGCGTGGGGTACCGGGTGTTCTGAGTTGACTGCTTGGCCTTGGGGGTGGCGGTGTCTGGGGTTGGCCGCTGCGGGCGCTCTGATCAGCCCCTCTGCACGACGAGCGATTGTCCTCGAGTGGAGGCCGAGGGGCGCAGGTCGCCAGCAATAGCACCAATGGTTACAACGGAGGCAGCGAGGACCAAAATGGTACCATTGGTGACGTTGGTGGAGACCCTCGCCCACCTCGCCCCGTGGTCGAGGGGCTGGTCGACCTCGCCCATGAGGACGGGCGTCCATCCCGCCCACCCCTCCTCAAGGCCTTCTCTCCGCCTCCTCGCCTCCCCAATTCAGAAACTGCCCCTCAGCAATGAGAGCCCAATACCCACGGAGGGCCCGGCCCCGGTCTGGGAGACGATCGGCATGGGCATCGGCATGCCAATCTCGAGGCCCTTCTTCGGATCGTAGTTCATCGCGTACGCCTTGAACTTCGGCTGCTTGAACAAGTTGATGGCCGCCATCTGCAGGAGCGGAACCCCGACGGAGGCCGCGACGAAGAGGTAGATGAGCGGATCCGCCCGCCGCCCGTCGGATGGGCCGAAGAGCACCGGCGGGGCGTTGATGAAGCCCTTGCCTGAGAACGAACTGTTGTTCCAGGCTGAGTACGTCAGAAACACGAGCGCATCGCCCAACAGGCCCGCGATGAGCGGGACCCAGCTCTCGACCTGGTAGTAGGCACTCCCGTTGGCGATCCCCACCTGCGTCTGCGCCGCCGCCATGGGCGCCGCGACCATGAGGACAATGAGGATCACGTTCGCAATAGTCGGATCGAGGACCCCCGGGGTCATGGCGGAAAGGCCGGAAAGCAGGACGTAGGGAAGTATCAGGGTAGCCCCTGCGGTCAGCATCCCAAACAGCGACTCCGAAACCATGAGCCCGACCTCCGGCGATGGCTTCTCCCGCCCCATGGGAGACCCATACGGCGAGTACGGATACCCCGGGTACGTCGGCTGCGTCCCCGGCAGGTACGACGACGACCCCGGAACATAGGAAGGAGGCGTAGCAGCCGGGGGCGGCGGAGTGCCCGGCTGGGCCGTGCTGGTCGGCATCGGCGGAGCCGTGGGCTGAAGCGTGGCCGGTGCGGTCCCAGGCTCAGGCGCGGGCATCGGCGGAGGCGCCACTGGGACCAGCGGCGGCGGCGTGGGAGCGGTCGAGGTCTGGGCCGATGCGACCGACGCGCCGAGAAGGGCGACCACGACGAGAACTGACTTGGTTGACATGTCTCCTCCAAGAAGGTGGCCGCGAACGGTCACCCCACTGCGATGGCGTCGATCTCCACCCGTGCCCCACGCGGCAACGCCGCCACCTGCACCGTCACCCGCGCCGGAGGAGCGGCAGGGAAATAACGCCCATACACCTCGTTCACCTTTCCGAAATCAGCCAGGTCGGTGAGGAAGATGCCGCACCGCACCACCTGCCCAAAGCCGACCCCGGCGGCCCCCAGCACGGCGCTCAGGTTCTTCATCACCTGCTCCGTCTGCGCGGCCGCGTCTCCAACCACCAATTCGCCGGTGGTCGGATCCAAGGGAATTTGTCCCGAGAGAAACACGAGGTTCCCTGCTGGCACCGAGACGGCCTGCGAATACGGGCCGATGGCCTTGGGAGCCTGCTCCGAATGGATCACCTTTCTCGACATGGTCGCGAACGTAGCACCGCCACGAGCCCTGTGTCGGCCACTCCGGGGAATCGATCAGATTCGTTCGACGGAGTACACGCCGGTGAGCTTCTCGATGCTCCGCATCAGCTCGGTGAGCTGCTTGAGATCCGAGATGACGACCTCGAAGGTGTTCACCGCCCGGTCGTCACCAGTGGCTCGACAATTCGCCTGGCTGATGTTGACCCCCCGCTTGGAGAAGATCTGCGACATGTCCGCCAAGAGCCCGGGTCGATCGACCGTCAGCACCCGCAGCGTCACGGGGCGCTTGGACTCACTGCGCGCATCCCACGAGACCTCGACGCGCCGCTCGGGGTCGGTCGCCAGGGCCTTGTCGCACGCCACCGTATGCACCGTCACGCCGCGCCCCCGCGTGATGAACCCCACGATGGGATCACCCGGCACCGGGTTGCAGCAGCGGCCGTAGCGCACCAGCACGTCGTCGA
>PMBV01000067.1:0-950 GCA_003153055.1 Myxococcales bacterium | reverse complement strand
CTCGGCTGCACCTTGCCGTAGCCCACCGCCACCAGAAGATCCTCCTCGGTCCGGTAGCCCAGGGTCTCGCACATCGGCTTGAGGTCGCCGCTCTTGACGACCTTGTTCAAGGTGAGGCCGAAGCGCTTGAGCTCGCGCTCCGACAGCTCCCGCCCCAGGAGCAGGCTCTTGTCTCGCTGCTGCTGCTTGATGAAGGCGCGNNCGGATGCGCGAGCGCGCCTTGCCGGTGGCGACGAACGACAGCCACGACGGGTTGGGACGCGCGGTGGGCGAGGTCAGCACCTCGACCTGATCGCCGTTCTTCAGCTTGTACCGCAGGGGAACGATCTTCCCGTTCACCTTCGCCCCGACACACCGCTCGCCCACCGCCGAGTGAATGCCGTAGGCGAAGTCCACCGGGGTCGCCCCCCGCGGCAGGCTCTTCACGTCGCCCTTGGGCGTGAACACGAATACCTCGTCGGCGAAGAGATCGACCTTCACCGTGTCGAGGAACTCCTTGGGGTCCTTGAGATCTTGCTGCCACTCGAGCAACTGACGGAGCCAGGCGAACTTCTCGTCGTCCCGGGTCAGCGCGCTCTTGCCTTCCTTGTACGCCCAGTGCGCCGCGATGCCCTCCTCGGCGATGCGATGCATCTCCTCGGTGCGGATCTGAATCTCGATGCGCTCCGACAGCGGCCCGATGACCGTCGTGTGGAGCGACTGGTACATGTTCGGCTTNNCCGCATCTTCTTGTAGATGGAATAGAAGTGCTTGAAGCGACCGCCCACCTCGGCCGTGATGGTCGCTTCCTTGAGCTGAGCGGCGATGAGCGCCACCACGTCTTCGATGTACTTTTCGCGCTCCTTCTTCTTGCGCGACACGAGGTGCTCGAGCTCGGCGAAGTCCTTCGGGCGCAGGTAGCGAAACGAGAGATCCTCGAGCTCGGTCTTCACCCAGCTGATGCCCAGGCG
>PMBV01000429.1 GCA_003153055.1 Myxococcales bacterium | reverse complement strand
GGCGACGCCCCTTTGCAGCCAATCTCAATCACCACCATCTTCAATACCAACGCGAGCATCGTGTCGCGCCTAAACCACACCTCCTTGACGGCCTCGGCATGGGCTCTCATGGCTTGGGCATCCTCAAGCAAGCGCTTTGCCCTCATCTCCAGCTCGAGGGGCGAGAGCACAGAACGAACCTCGCCAAGCTCGCGTAGCGCCTTCAAATCCAGAGTCAGGAGGGTTTCGTAGCCCCTGAGCTTCTCAAGGATTCGTTCCAACTTATAAGGATCATCGAGGTTCTCCAAGTTCTCGTGGATGTAGGGCAAGGGATCCACCGGAACTTCCGGCCGCGCAATGAACTCGAAGGCGGCATCCCAGTCTCGAGGTAGCCTCTCCTTTCCGTTGATGAAGGTGGTGAGGTAGCTCAGGGCATGTGTGTCGAGTGAGATTGAGTGGTCGATTTGGAGCGCGATAGAGCCCTCACGCTCCATGGTGACGGAGGTCTCTTCATCCAAGACCAACACCCCTTCGGATGCGAATAGGCCCCGCACAGCGGCGCCGTTCTTGAAGGTGCGATGGACTGCGTGGCCCGGCTGCCAGCCGGTTCTAGATGGGAACACGAAGCTGCATCCTCGGAGAAGCGGGCGCAGCTCTCGATGCATGGCAAACGCCTCGGCGTTCGAATCGGCGTTACATACAAGTCCCATCAAGTGCCTTCGGGCCTTCCTGTCGGCGTCGAACCCAGCGGTCACGGTGCTTCCTCCATTGCGGCGTGGTCGCCCTCAGGGCAGTCTCTCGGCGCTGACGGCGTGTTCGCGTGTCACTCTACCGCGAGCACTTGCTCTCCTTGACGACAGACGAGCTGACGGTTCCTGACGGTCCCTGCCTGTCCCCGCGAAGGTAGGTCGCCATGGTCAGTTGCAACTGTTGCCCCCCACAAGAAACCCGTTCTTTGGTTGGTTCACCGTGAGCTCGCTGCCGACGAGCATTTGATGTGGGGCATTGTCGCACTTGCGCCTTGGTTGGTGAATCACCCTCGATCTTGCCGAAACTGGCCCTCACGCCCGTCGGTGGCACAGGGAGATGGACAGTACCACCCAGGGACCGAAGAGAAGGGATTGGTGGGGCGCCGCCGCGCACACCGCGCGCTCTTCAGCGGCCCTCGACGAAGTAGAGGATGACAGCGATCGCGGCAGCCGCCCCCGCAACTCCTAGCGCGATGTTGACTCCCGTACTCAGTTGATCGGTCTGATTCTTGAGGGCGGTAGTCCGCTCGCCAGGTCGGTTGACGTCCGGTGTGTGCAATTCGCGATAGGGTCCGAGATACGCGATACCCAGGCCAGCGGCGGTCGCAGCAGCGGCGACAGCCGCGCCTCCGCTGACCCACGTGCCGATGCGCCGCCGCGTTGTGGCAGTGTCCCGTACACCCGGGACTCCAGCCTCGGCAGGCTCCCTTGGCGTCATCACCACGGTCGGCTGCTCGCGAGGAGCGTCCAAGCCCAGCCCGGCCACTCGCGGCGCCGGAGCGAGACTCACCGTCCTCTCACTGATTACCGCGGTGCTCAGCACGAAGGAGTACTTCGTTGTCTCGTACCCGTCCGCGGAAACAGACAGTACGTGCTCCCCGGCTTTCAGCTCCACATACACCGGAGAGGTGCCCAGCGGCTCCCCGTCGATGGTAATCGACGCCGAGGACGGCTCAGCGTACACGGCCAACTGCTGTACGCCCTTCTCTCGGAGCCGCCGCTCCCCGTTCGCGATGTCGCCCCTGAGTACCGGGTCCTCGTCAGCCTTTGGATTCAACCTTCGGTACTCTCGGTAGCTTCGGAGAGCCATCGGGACGTCTCCAAGTCGCTCATAGCACTTGCCGACGTTGTAGATGTTCGTCGCGTTGCCGCCCACCCGGTACGCAGCCGTGAATCTCTCGGCGGCCTCGGTGTAGCGCTTCTGTGAAAAGAGCTTCCTGGCTGCGGAGGCGTGCTCCTTGGCCTTGGCATCGGGGCTTGAAGGGTCCGCACCCAAGGCGATGACGAGCAAGAGGGCGAGCATGGTGCGTAGTACTGTACCGTACCTGGCGGTTGGTCTCCTTACCGAATCAGGCGTCAGCTCGTCCGGCTCGCCTTTGCGCTGGGTAAGGCGACCCGAGCGCACAGGTGGTGCGGGGCCCGCTGGCTTCCGCCTGGCGAACGTCCCGAGGTGCTCGATCGCTCTACAAGAAGAGACCTACGCCGAGCTTCTCCACCAAGAAGGCCCGGTATCGCTCCGCGCGCTTCGCCTGGTAGAGGTCCAGCGGATTGAAGTCATCCAAGGCGACCTCCGCATCCCGAGCGTCGATGGCAATCTCCAGCTCCTCGAGCTGTTGTGCGAGGAGGCCAGCGGCCGATGTTCGATACCACTTCGGCCGGAGGTGGCCCAACTCGATGGGCTTCCGCGACGCCACGAAAGCAATGTCGATGGGCTGGGTCTCGAGCCGAGGGACGAAGACGCGCACGTAAGGAAAGGCCGCCTGGAGCGTCTTGAGCAACGTCTTCGCGGCGCGCGAATCCTCGCCCGTCGTGTCGCCGAAGAAGCTCGTCACCAGTATTCCGTCATCAGTGAGACGAGCCCGAAGCTCCTCCATCATCTCCAAGCTCAGGACATGGGGAGGGACCGTGCCGCCGCTGAAGCAGTCGTGGACGATGAAGTCATACTGCCTACCCAGGTGCCGGACCTCGAAACGAGCGTCGCCAACGATGACCCGTCCGTGAGGCGCGAAGCCGAAGTACTCCTTGGCCGCCTCCACCACCGCAGGGTTGATTTCGATGGAGTCGACTTCGAGGCCGTAGCCCTCGAAGGTCCGCGGTACGTGGCCCGCCCCGAGTCCGACGACGAGGGCGCTCTTGGCGGATGGTGCGAGGCCGAGGAGCGCCTCCACCAGGTTCAGGTACTCGAATACCGGGCGAGGGTCACCGCGGCGAGCGGCGCTGATGAGCGACGAATCCTGCAACATCCATCGGATGGACATGACTTCGTCATCGACCACTCGGAGTCGCCCGTAGTGGTTCTCCTTCTCGAAACGGACGTCAAAGCGGCTCGTCTCCGGCGTGGCACGGAGTCGCTGAGCCCACGCGCCGCCCGTCCCGATGGCACACACCAGCAGCGCGATTGCTTCTCGCTTCCGAGTCGGGCGCGACAAGCTCACCCAGAGAACCACCGCCTGAGCCAGGAGAATGCCGGCAAGGCCGTCGATGACCACGGTCGTGCGCATGACGGGAAGGAGGATGAACGCCAGGAGCAACGTGCCGACGACGCTGCCTGCCGTGGAGAGCGCGAGCGTCGTCCCGCTGACCTTGCCGGAGCGCTCCACATCCTTGAGCAAGAGGCTGATGGCCACCGGCCCTGTCATCGAGAGGGCCGCGATGGGGAGAAAGAAGAGCAGCGCGGCGCTCGTCAGCGCCCCGGAGCGAGCACCCAGGCCGTCTGTGGCGGCGAGCACCGTCCTGGCCAAGGGGGGCACAAGCGCAACCAACACCGAGGCCACTGCCGAAGCAATCGGCAGCGCGAGGCGCTTCGCCAACGCGCCTCCGATGACATAGCCGACCGCCATCGCCACCAACGTCACTGAGATGAGGGCGCCCCAAACGAAGAGCGAAGTTCCGTAGAAGCCACCCACGATGCGGGTGCCGAGGAGCTCAAGGGCCATGACGGCGGCGCCGTTGATCGCCACCGCCGAGTAGACAACAAGACGCTGAAGGCGAGTCATCGGGCGGCTTTCAAAACGGAACGACGCCGGGAGGAGTCATATCGACCAATCCTACGCTGGATTCCCGATGGAGCACGACTCCATGTCCGACTATCCAAACGAGGTTGACGGAGCTGCCGCCACGGGCCCACACCCCGTAGAGATTCTGAGAGGTGGGGCTCTGAGTGCTGCCCCATGACCCTGGGTAGGAGCTGGTGAGCACGACGCCGGCGTTCCCCGCGGCGACCAGGTTGCTCGGCGAGAGGCCGAACAGGCCATTGAAGGTCCCGTAGGTACTGAGAGGGCTTTCGGTCCACGAGTTCCCTTCCCAATGGTCGACTGCCTGCCCCGAGAGCGCAGTCACGTCGCCGTCCGAGCTCGCCCAGATGGCATGGAACTCGCCGCCCGGCACTTGCGGAGCGAGCGCCCATGTCGTCCCTGTGAGGCGGAAGACGCTCCCGCCGTTTTCTCCCGCTGCCCAGGCATCGGCGGGGGAGATGGTGACGACTGAATGAATGGGGCCTCGGCCGAAGCTGACCGGAGTGCCGAAGGAAGCCCCGGTCCAATGGTGGAGCAGGCCGCAGCAGCCTCCGCCGCCCACCACCCAGACGTCGGAGGATGATGTGCCGGAAACCCCATACATCTTGTCGCCGGCGCTTGCGCTGTTCGCCTTGACGGCCCAATGGGCGCCGTCCCAGTGCAGCGTCAACGCGGTCAGCCCCAGGGAGTCATACCCGACAACCCAGAGGTCCGACGACGAAACACCCCAGACTCCGTAGAGCTGGTAGTTGGGTTGGCTCAACGACACGGTCCACTGCAGACCATTCCAGTGCATCACGTGGCCCTGCTCGCCGACAACCCAGACGTCGTTGTCCGCGAACCCCCACACACCGCGAAACGTCTCGGCGATAGTGGGCACGCAGGCGCCACCGGCACAGGTGTTTCCGGTGCTGCACTCGCTCGGGGAAGCGCAGGATGAAGCGCAGGCCGCTACCGGCTGGGAAGCAGCCGAACCGCAGGTGACGTCCTTGTAGCGCCCACACGCCCTCACCGCTCCCGAGCAGGCACTGTCGTCGTCGACGGCTTGACTGCCACACATGAAGTCGATGCAGGTGGCGTCCTTTCGGGCTCCTTGACAGGTGGTACTCACACTGGGGTCGATGCAGATGGCCGCCGAGCGAAACGAGGCCGGGCAGGCTACCGGCGTGCTGCAGCAGTTGCCTGACGCGCAGCACAGGCCGTTGTCACAGTGCCCGACTTTGCACTGGCTCGGCCCATTGCAGGCGGCGCCGCTGTCCTTCTTCGCGACACAGGTGGAGCCCTCGCAATAGGCCGTTCCGACGCACTGGGTGTCGCCAGCGCACGTATTGGGGCAGGCGACGCTCGCTCCGCACACGTAGGGGGAACAAGACGGGCTCCCGGCTGCCCCGGCGCCAAGGGGACTGCAGGTGCCGGTCGCGCACGTTCCGCAGGGGCCGCAGGGGGAATCACAGCAAACCCCTCCAACGCATCGGAGTCCACCTGCCGCTCGCCGCGGGCGCAGAGACCTCCAATACAAGCCTGGTCGCTCGGGCAATTGTAGTCTCGTACACAGGGGATGTCGGAGTAGTTCGGGACGCAACGAAGGGAGCCCATGCATCCGACGAAAAGGATGGCCGTGAGCGTCCTGGTCTGACCCAGCCGGCGCTTCGTCATACCAACCCCTGACAGCGAGCGCGAACCTGCCGACGCAAGACCGATTCCATGACGAACCCCTCCTCGCTCTGCGGTAGCCCGAGGTGCACTACCTGTCAACAAGTGCCCGCTCCGCCGGTGCATCCCAAGATGGACATCAAGAGTGGAGTCCTCGGCCGGGGGACGTACCATGCCACTCGGGCCGGCGATTTCCTCGTGGAAGTCAGGCGGCCAGGACGGAGTCTGGCCCTGGCTTCGCCTGCTCACCGACTTCGTGTTCCGGGTTCGGACGCCTCCGACTTCCCTTGCCGAATCGCGGCCAGCCGCGCGGCCCAAACGCTGGCAGCCGTAGCCTTGGGCGGTAGCGCCTCGGTCTTCACGTCGACTCGGTAGATTTCCTGGCTGCGACCTGCGAGCACCAGTGGCTGCACGGCGGCGAAACAGAAACGGCCAATGCAATATTGGCGAGGGCTCGTCTGGTTCATGGGGCTGTTCACCGGCTCTCGGGCTTGGGTGTGGGAGCTTGCCAAAGCCGCAGCCAAGGCAAGCCCTGTGGCAGCGCGGGCACTGCGAGCCAGACCGGCTCCTTTCGACATGCGGCTCATGGCTTCGGGCGCTTTTCCCTGTAGCGCATGAGGCACAGCGCAGTAATCGCCCTCGTCGCGTAGTTCTGCGCCGCTCCATCTTCGTACGCCGTTTGGTGAGACAAGGGGAGCACGCTGTCGCCGGGCGACGGCTTGTCAGCGCTCTTCAGCTTCTCCGCCGATGCCAGCGGAACGGTTCCATCGCCTACGCCCAATGGGTCCTGGAGGATGGCCTTCATGTCCCATCCATTTGTGCTGGTGAATTCGCCAGCGAAGCCGCGAGTGCGGTAGTTCCTAATCGGCGTCGCCCGCCATTCTACCCTCATCTCCGAAGAGCTGGACCTTCGCGCGAAACTCCCCCTCCGGTGAGCGAATCGTCCACGCCGCGATCTCCACATGTCAAACGTACCGCCTACGTCTAGCTGGGGCAAGCGTGGCCGAATCGCAGGACCGCCGCCTCGCAGGCGCGATCGATAATGTGCGAGGTGCCCAGTCACGTCGCCGTCATGAGTAAGTTGGGCGGTTCGATGGACCATGCAACGGGAGACCTCCTCGCGTCTCCGCGGCGAAGGGCGGACGGGGGCGGTGGATGGAGCCACGAGGGCGGGCGACGACAAGCGTTCGGTGATGGTGGAACCCATGCGCGCTCCACCGACCGGCCGAGGGGCTCGTGATGGCCGCCCGGAGCCTCGGACCTCCAGCCAGCGGCCCATGCCTCGGGCCCTTCGACGGGTTGGAAATGGGGTCCAGACAGAACAACCACGCACAGCAATGACAATCATGAACCCCGAGAGAGACCCCGTGCCTCGAACGTTTCCTCGACGCCGCCTCGGACGTTCGCTTGGTTCGATGCCCTGTCTTCGATGGCCTTCAGAACAGTGGCAGCGGAAGAATTTGCGCGTCTTGATACAGATCAACGAACAAGATCGCGACTTAACTAACCGAAGCCACTGACGAATTCACACACCAGCAGATTACTCCACACCTACATGCGGCAATCTGTCTCGAGGTGTGCAATGCAGTCTTTGCGTGGCTGGAGGGGATTTTTGGGGGAAGTCCGCAGCATCTGCACCTGTCATCACGCGTCAAACACACAAAAACATACCTGGATCGTCACCGACTCTCGCGCGAATAAGGATTTACTTATGCATTTCCTGCACGCAGTGCGGCTTCGTGTCTCATGGCTTTTCACCGTTTCGGCGTTGATCCTGAGCTGTACGAATTCCTCGCCTGGAGGGCGAGAACCTGCAGCCGCCGGAATGCGGAGCACCACCCAAGCTCAACGGTGGGCGGCTCGAACCGCCCAAGGTGCTCAGCAGACCGGCGTCAGCAAGTCCTTCGGAGGCCTCAATCCAAGCACGCTTCGGTACAGCCCGCTCCTGACGGGCATGTCTTCTCTTGCATCGATGGCCCCCGCTGGCGCGGCGCCTGACTTCTTCGCTGTCTCGAACTATGCCAACAGTCCACTGGTTCAGACCTCGGGAGGTGGCGCATCGGCCACGGCCGTCATCGACACCACCGCCGGCTCGCCGACGCTCGGACAGGTGACGGGCTTCACCGTGACGGCGGGCGGGAGCGGCTACGCGCAAGCGCCCACCGTCGTCGTGACGGGCGGAGGTGGCTCGGGCGCCACGGGCACCGCGGTGGTCGACACCACGGTGGGCTCGCTCACGTTCCAGCAGGTCACGGCCATCACGGTGACCTCCGCGGGCACCGGCTACACTTCAGCGCCGGGAGTGCAGGTCAACGGGGCCCTCCTGGCGGGCACCGGCATGCGGAAGTTCGTCGACACGCTGCCGGGCCTCTGCGCCGTCAGCGGACCCAACAACCTGGGCCAGTGCCTGCCCATCGCCACGCCGCTCACCGCGGCAGCCACGACCGCGGCGGGAGTGCCCACCGACGGCGACTACTATGAAATCGCCCTCGAGGAATACTCGCGGCAGCTCCACTCCGACCTGCCGCCGACCAAGCTCCGCGGCTACATCGACCTGAACGCGACCGGCACCACCGTGCCACAGTACCTGGGGCCGATCATCCTCGCGACCCGCAATCGCCCAGTGCGGGTGAAGTTCACCAACCGACTAGGTACCGGTCCCGCGGGAGAGCTCTTCATTCCCGTCGACAAGTCCTACATGGGCGCGGGCGCTGGCCCAGACGGCACGCCCTACTCGGACAACCGCGCGACGCTGCACCTGCACGGTGGCAACTCCCCGTGGATCAGCGATGGAACGCCGCACCAGTGGACCGTTCCCGCCGGCGAGGTCGCCTTCACCAACCACCTCAAGGGCCTCAGCACCCAAGACGCCCCAGACATGCCAGCCACGGGCGACGGGCAGATGACCTTCTTCTGGACCAACCAGCAGAGCGGCCGCTTGATGTTCTACCACGACCACGCCTACGGCATCACTCGCCTCAACGTGTACGCCGGGGAAGCGGCGGGCTACGTGCTCATCGACCCGATGCAGGAAGACAACCTGGCGCTGGCGACGGTGCCAGGAACGCTGGGCACCACGCGTGACCTCGCCCACTTCCTGCCGCTGGTCCTCCAAGACAAGAGCTTCGTGCCCGACAACGGAGAGGTGGGTGGGCAGCTCGCGGCCACCGACCCGACCTGGAACCTCGCCAAGTGGGGCGGCAAGGGCAGCCTGTGGTTCCCGCACGTGTACACTCCGAACCAGAACCCCGCCGACGCCACCGGAGCCAACGCCTACGGCCGGTGGGATTACGGCCCCTGGTTCTGGCCGCCCCAAAACCCCAGCACCTACGTGCCCGGAGGCCTGCCGTACGCCTGCAGCAGCGCGGCCTACGCCACCACCGCCGTCGCCTTCCCCCCGCTGATGTGCCCTGGCACACCCGCGGTCTCGGGCACGCCGGAGGGCTTCATGGACACGCCGCTCGTCAACGGCACTGCCTACCCGGCCACGACGGTCGAGCCGTCGGCCTACCGGTTCCAGTTCTTGAACGCGGCGAATGATAGAACCTGGAACTTGGGCCTCTACTACGCCGCGACGAAGGACGGCGTGGTGTGCAAGGGCGGCGCGGTCGCCGACCTCAGCACCTGCACCGAGGTCGCCATGGTCCCCGCGAACCCGCACCAGCCCGCCTGCAGCGCCACCGTCACGACGAGCTGCGTGTGCAACGCCTCGTTCAGTCCAGCGGGCTGCACTCCGGCCGCGCCGACGAACCTCCCGGTGTGCGCCGTCGCCACGGTCATGAGTGGCTCAGGGCTCGCCGTGGCCGACACTACCGGCGGGAGCCCCATCAACGGCACCGGCCTCCCCGCCAACTGCTGGCCCTCCCTCTGGCCTACGGACGGCCGCGCGGGCGGAGTGCCCGACCCGACGACCGCCGGTCCCCCGCTCGTTCAGCTCGGCGCCGAAGGTGGCCTCTTGCCGAACCCGGCCGTCATTCCCTCGACTCCGACCAGCTATGACTACAACCGCCGGAGCATCACGGTGCTGAACGTGCTCGGGCACGGCCTCTTGGCTGGGCCGGCGGAGCGAGCCGACCTCGTGGTCGACTTCTCGAGCGTGCCTGCTGGCTCGGCGCTCATCCTGTACAACGACGCGCCAGCGCCAGTTCCGGCGGTCGACCCACGGACCGACTACTACACGGGGGGGCCGGACAACACGCCCACCGGCGGCGCGCCCTCCACGCTCCCTGGCTACGGCCCCAACACCCGCACGGTGATGCAGTTCAAGGTCACGGGCACGTCGACCAACACCGTGCCCTTCAGCCTCGCCGCCCTGAGGGCTGCTCAGCCCGCGCTCTTCGCCGCCACGCAGGACCCCATCATTCTCCCCGAGTCGGCCTACCCAGCCGCGAACGGAGGAGCCCCGGGCAACACCTACGTGCGCATTCAGGACACCTCGGTCTCGTACTTCGACCACGGAGCCCTAGGCAGCATCACCCTGACCAGCGGGGGCTCGGGCTACACCTCGGCGCCGACGGTGACCATTGCCCCGCCGTCGACCTGCGTGCTGGGCACGGCCGGTTGCACCCAGGCCATTGCGAGCGCGACGCTGGCTGGCTCAGTCGCCAGCGTCACGCTGGTGCCCAACACCGCGCGGTACGCGACGGCGCCGACGGTCACCTTCACCGGTGGCGGTGGCACCGGAGCCATCGCCGTCGCGGTGCTGGCGGCCACCAGCGTCGCCAGCGTTGCCGTGGCCCCGACCACCACCATCTTCTCGTCACGGCCCACCATCACCATCGCGCCACCCTGCGTGGGCTGCGTGGCGGCCACGGCCACGGCGGTGATGAACACCAACGGCACGATTCGCTCCGTCACGGTGGCCAACCCCGGTGGTGCCGTCTACACCTCGGTGCCCGGCGTCACGGTCTCGGGAGGTGGCGCGACGGGCGTCACCGGCACGGCGACACTCGCCAACACCACGGTGGCCTCGCTCCGCCTCACGGCTGGAGGGTCGGGGTACACCACCGCGCCGACGGTGACCCTGACGGCGCCTCGAGTGGGGAGAGCGCCCACGGCCACGGCGGCGCTGGGCCCCATGGCGGTGAGCGCGGTGACGCTCGCGGTCGGCGGGGGCGGAGCTGGCTACACCGCGGCGCCCGCGGTGACCATCAGCGGGGGTGGAGGCACCGGAGCGGCCGCCGTCGCCAATGGCACGAGCAAGCCGCTGGTGGCCAAGGCGATCCAAGAGCTGTTCACCCTCGACTACGGACGCATGAACGCCACCCTGGGCGTGGAGTTGCCGTTCACCAACTTCCTCACCCAGACCACCATTCCCTATGCCTACGCCGACCCGCCGACGGAGATCGTCAGGAGCAACGAGACGCAGTTCTGGAAAATCACCCACAACGGCGTCGACACGCACTTCATTCACTTCCACCTCTTCTCAGTGCAGCTCATCAACCGGGTCGGCTGGGACGGCGCCATCAAGCCCGCCGACGCCAACGAGCTGGGCTGGAAGGACACGGTGCGCATGAACCCGCTCGAGGACATCGTCATCGCGCTGCGGCCCTTCACCCAGAGCCTGCCTTGGAAGCTGCCCAACAGCGTTCGCCCACTCGACGTCACCAAGCCCATCGGCTCGGCCCTGACGAACGAGTTCACCAACGTCGACCCGACCAACCAACCCGCCGTGGTGACCAACGACCTCACCAACTTCGGGGCTGAGTATGTCTGGCATTGCCACATTCTCGGCCACGAGGAGAACGACATGATGCGGGCGGTCTCCTTCGTGGTGGCCCCCGACGCGCCCAGCGGCCTCGCCTCCCGGGTCGGGGCAGGTCGGTCGGTAGTGCTGACGTGGGTCGACAATGCCATCAACGAGACGGGCTTCACGGTGCAGCGAGCCACGCTCAACGCCGCCACCAACCTGTACGGGCCGTGGGCCACCATCGCCCAGCCCGCTCAAAACAGCACGACGTACACGGACCGCGTCGCCAAGGGGACCTACCAATACCAGGTCATCGCCAACAACGTCGTCGGCTACGCCAAGGCCTACGCGGCGCCAGCCGCCGGCTACCCGACCGTCTCGGGTGACTCGCTGCCGAGCAACGTCATCACCACGGCCGTACCGTAGCAGTGCCCCGCGGGCCCACCGGGGTCAATCCTCGGTGGGCCACGCACCCTTTCCAAACGAGCACTGGAGAATACGATGACTCGATTGAATCGACGGTGGATCGCGCTGGGCCTGGCCCTCGCGGCAACGGAGGCAGGCGCCACGGAGTATCAGCGGTCGGTCGCCCGGTACGAGCTCCCCGACGTCACCTTGGTCAATCAGGATGGAGCGAGGGTCAAGCTCAAGGACGTCATCGCCCCAGGCACGCCAACCTTCGTGCAGTTCGTCTTCACCAGTTGCCCAACCATCTGCCCCATCCTCGGGGCCATCTTCTCGAGCTTCCAGGCCAAGCTGGGCCCCGCTGCCGACGACCTTCGCTTCGTGTCCATCTCCATCGACCCGGAGCACGACGAGCCGGCGAGGATGAAGGCCTTCCTCCAGCGCTACAACGCCAAGGCCAACTGGAGTTTCCTCACCGGGAGCCGGGAGGACATTCGGGCGGTGCAGCGTGCCTTCGACACCTCCACGGGGGACAAGATGTCGCACACGCCGCTCACGTTCTTCTTCTCGCCCTCGGAGGGCGCCTGGGTGCGCATTGGCGGCTTCATCGGCGCGGCCGAGCTCGTCTCCGAGTTCGAGGGCGCCTCGTCGGGCTCGAAGGTGAGTCGCCACGCCCCTCGCACGGCGAAGCCAACCAGCGAGGCCGCCCTCACGACTCCGCCCTGAGGACATGCGGTGGGCTCGGGGGAGCGACCCAAGAGCAGTCATCGCCAAGGAGTACGAGTGGATCGTCCAGACGGCGGGACGAAGGACGCCGGTGGCCATGTACCTCGGCACCAACGACCGCTCACTCACCCTCGAGGACGGCGCCCGGACCTTTGAGCTCCAGGAGCGCAGTGGCTTCACGGTGCACTACGTGCCGCTGGCCGGGCAGGGCCACGACTACTGGAGCGCCGCCCCGTGGGTGAACGCGGACGTGTGGGCCTTCTTCGAGGAGCATCCGCTGGGGCCGTGACGGCTCGCGGTGACCCGAAAGGCACAGGGGGACTCTCACATCTTCCATCGCGAGCTGTCTCCGGAGCCGATGCGGGTATCGGCTCTTGGGGCACGCCTGCGAGGAACGGCGGCTGCCACGGTGGCGGTGGCGGCAGACCAAGAGAGAGAGAACATGAACCGCGTGCCCAGCCTTCTCATCGCCACACCGTTGCTGCTCTGCATCGCCTGCGGCCTTGAGGAAGGTGCCGACCAGGAACATGACGCCGGACGCCGGAGCGCCGACGCGTCGGTGGCCATGGACGCGTCTCAGGCGTACGACGCCGGGTCCGGAGCGAGGGATGCCGGCACCGACACAGGCTGGGACGCCTCCGTCGCGCACGACGCTGGAGGCGGCGGTGGGACCGATGGCGGCACAGCAGCCAGGGACGCAGGCGGAGGCGGAGGCGGAGACCCTGGCGCGGCGGTTCCAAGCGCGGGCTGCGGCAAGTCGCCAACGCTCAAGAGCAGCCCGGGGACGACCATCAACTACAACGACGTCACCGTCGGGAGCACCAGTCGGCGCTACGTTCTTCGGCTCCCCGAAAATTACGACAACACGCACCCGCACCGGCTCATTCTCTCGTACCACTGGGCCACGGGCAGCGCGAGTCAGGTGTTCAACTGCCACACCGAAGGCATCGATTGCTACACGACGCAGAGCCCGTTCTTTGGCCTCTGGGACCTCGCGAAGGGCAGCACCATCTTCATCGCGCCCGACGGCATCGGCGGATTGTGGTCCAACACCAACGGTCAGGACGTGACCTTCACCGATGAAATCCTCAAGCAGGTCGAGGCCGATCTGTGCATCGACACTACCCGCGTCGAATTGGAAGGGTTCAGCATGGGAGGGGCCATGGCATTCACGCTCGTCTGCGCGCGCCCGGATGTCTTCCGCGCCGCGGTCGTCCACTCCGGCGGAGGCCAGAAAATGCCCACGAGCTGCAAGCCAGTCGCCTATTTCGCTTCCCTCGGCTCCCAGGAGGGAGGCGGGCAAACCTCCACGGCAGATTTCTTTGCCAAGACGAACGGGTGCACGGCCGAGACCATGCCCAAGCCGACCAGCGGGTCCCACGTTTGCTCCTCCTTCAAGGGCTGCTCATCGGGGCATCCGGTGCGCTGGTGCCCCTTTGACGGCGGCCATTCCCCGTCGCCCAGAGACTCGGGGCAGAACACGACGTGGATGTCAAAGGAAGTGTGGACCTTCCTAACCCAGTTCTAAAGTGGATGCGACCTGGGCGAACGTCGAGCGTTCAGCCCGGGGGGTTCGCGCCGTGCGACCTCGCACCGTCGACGAATTGAGGGTCGAGCTCCTCGCTTCGAACGATGAGCGTCGGCGCTTTGTCGCCAACTTCGCTCGGTCTTCGCTCTTCGGTTCCGGGGGCGGCCAGCATTCTCCTCTCGGTGGCTTTCTCGAGGAAGAAGACCTGGCCTTCGTCCTCGACGTGAATGCCGGGTTTGGGCCGTGGCTGGTCCGCGCCGAGCGCTTGTTCGATGCGATGAACACCATCGCCGATTGGTCGACGGGGATGACGCGCGGGTTGGCGCGATTCGAGCGCTGACACCCGTCGACCATGCGGGTGGTCTCCGATCAGGGCGTGAGGGCCCAGCGCTGGCCGCTGCCGCCGGTCGCCGTCAGAGTCTGGAGGGATGCGCCCAAAGTCGAGCCCGCGCCGTCGATCACCTCGGTGGGGAAGCTTCGCACCACGATCGCCCCAGTCGTCGGCTCGACCTTGAAGCGCTGGTTGTTGTTGCCGTTGCAGGTCCAGAGCTTCAGCCCGGCCCCGTCTGCGTAGGTGCCGCCGTTGTCGAGGCAGAAATGCGGGTCGTCCATGCTGCGGATGAGCCCCGTGGCGTCGTCGTAGCTCCAGAGCTGATTGGCGCCGCCGTTGCACGTCCACTGAATCACACTGGTCCCGTCAGCCACCTTGCCCTGGTTGACGTCCACGCACAGCCCGGAGGCCTGATTGATAATGCGCCGAGGCGTCGGGGCCGGAGCGGCCGCGGTGCTGACCGGCGCATAGACCACGCCCAGCTTGTCCACCCCGTCACCCGAGCGGCCATGGAAGGCGACGATCTGCCATCCTGCTGGCGCGGTGTAGCTCGTGCAGCTCGAGGTCGTCGAGCCGCCCGACAGGGTGCGCCCCGTG
>PMBV01000289.1 GCA_003153055.1 Myxococcales bacterium | reverse complement strand
TGATACTGCTGCCGGAACTGCTGGGCGACATCTGGAGTCCCCGGGCCGAGCTGGGTCATCGGCGCTGGCGGTACCTCCTTGGTCTGGACGGTCGACTCGGACGAGGATCGTTCGGTCTTTCGAGCCACAGCGGGCCTCTCGCTCCCAGGAGCGCCCTCCTTCGGAAGGAGCACCGGCCTCCGAGGCAGGGCCGAGCCGAACGTGTCGTCTTGATACTGCTGCCGGAACTGCTGGGCAACATCTGGGATCGGCGGACCGTCTTGAGTCGTCGGCGTCTCCGATGCCACGTCCGTCTGGATGAGTGCGTCGGGCTTCTGGGAAACTCTTCCGAGGATTTCCATGGATGGCTCTCGTTCGAAACGTGATTGGGGAACGGCCTGCGCCTTCGATCCGGTTGTCGTCGAGCGATCTCGGTCAGCGCGGGGCTCTTATGTAATTTCTAATTACAGTCACAGAGACGGAGCCGGCACCATGGAGCCTCCTGCAGGGCTCGGTAGGCTATACCCCCGTCCCGATGGACCTCTTCGACAAGGCCGCTGCCGACGACGCCATGGCCCGGGCTCCCCTCGCGGAGCGGATGCGCCCGAGGACCATCGACGAGCTCATCGGCCAGGAGCACCTCACCGGGCCCGGGCGGCTCCTCCGCCGCGCCATCGAGGCCGACCAGGTGCCCTCGCTGGTGCTGTGGGGCCCTCCAGGCACTGGCAAGACGACGCTGGCCCGCATCGTCGCCCGCGCCACCGGGGCCCACTTCGAGGCGGTCTCGGCGGTGCTCGCCGGAGTCAAGGACCTGCGGGAGGCAGTGGCGGCGGCGGCCGAGCGCTGGAAGCTGCACCGCAAGCGCTCCATCCTCTTCGTCGACGAGATCCACCGATTCAACAAGGGCCAGCAAGACGCGCTGCTGCCCCACGTCGAGAAGGGCACCATCACGCTCCTCGGCGCCACCACCGAGAACCCCAGCTTCGAGGTCAACGCCGCGCTCCTCTCGAGGATGCGGGTAGTGACCCTCCGCGGCCTCGAGGAAGAGGAGCTCCGCGCGGTGCTGCGCGCAGCCGTCACCGACCCTCGGGGCCTCGCCGGCACCGTGGCCGTCGACGACGACGCCCTGGCTTTCATCGCCAACGCGGCCGGAGGAGACGCTCGCCGGGCCCTCACCGCCCTCGAGGTGGCGGCCCAGCACGGCGGCTCCCACGTAGACAAGAAAGCAGCCGAGGAGGCGCTCCAGCAGAAGACGCTCCTCTACGACAAGGGCGGCGAGGAGCACTACAGCGTCATCTCGGCCTTCATCAAGTCGATGCGAGGCTCCGACCCAGACGCGGCGGTGTACTGGCTGGCGAGGCTCGTCGAGGCGGGCGAGGACCCGCGATTCATCGTGCGCCGCATGGTCATCTTCGCCAGCGAAGACGTGGGCAACGCTGATCCCCGGGCGCTCCTGGTGGCCACCGCCGCGCTCCAGGCGGTCGAGTTGGTCGGCTTCCCCGAGGGCGTGTTGTCGCTCACTCAAGCCGTCACGTACCTGGCCATGGCCCCCAAGTCGAACACCGCTTACGCCACCTGGCGCAAGGCTCGAGAGGCGGTGCTCGCGCACGGGCCGCTGCCGGTGCCCATGCATCTTCGAAACGCTCCAACCTCGCTCATGAAGTCTCTCGGCTTCGGCGCGGGCTACCAATACCCGCACGACTTCGAAGGCCACCACGTCGTCGAGAACTACCTCCCCGAGGGGCTCCGCGGTGAGAGGTTCTTCGAGCCGTCAGAGAACGGTGAGGAGGCCCAGCTGAAGGCCCGCCTCGAGGCGCTCCGAGCCCTCAAGGCCCCCAAAGAGCCCGGCGAAGACGGCTGAGGAATGAAGTCGGGCACTTCAGGCGGAGATCTGCGCATTTCCTTGGATTTCCTGGATAAACATCATGTAACTCAATACGTGACTTGATTTTATCAAGCCAGGACCTATTCTCACCTCAATGGAGCAGCCACTCCCCACGAGGTGCCCCCTGTGCGAGGGCCGGGTTCATGTTGAGCGGATCCGCTGCGAGGGGTGCGGCAGCGCGGTGGAGGGGCAGTTCGACCTCGACTGGCTGGGGCGCCTGGGTCGCGAGCAGCTGAAGTTCGTGCGGGTGTTCCTGGGCTGCCGGGGGAAGATCAAAGACGTCGAGCAAGCGCTGGGGCTGTCGTACCCGACGGTGGTGGCGAGGCTCGACGACGTCGTGGGCGCGCTCGGTCAGCGGAGCGAGGAGCCAGCGCCGAGGCGGCGAGCCGAGCCGCCCGACCGGCTGGAGATCCTCAAGGCACTCTCGACCGGCGAGATCGACATTGATGAAGCGGAGCGACGTCTCAAGACGAAGCGGTAGCTCCGGGCGACCTGACGCCACGGAAGACAGACGAAAGGAGAAGACCATGACGACGACGCAGACGATTCCCCTCGAGTTCGGCGACACCCCGGTCCTCGATGTCGAGGCCGACGCCATTCGCCTCGAGGTCGGCCCGGTGGAGGCTGGCGGTCAGCCGAGGGTCGAGGTCGACGCCCGCGGAGGCGCGAGCCCGCGCTCACCGGTGACGGTGGACAAGGACGCCGACACCGGAGCCGTGAGGGTGCGGGTGAAGACGAGCTGGGTCGATCTCCCCTTCGCCGGGGACGACGTGGTCAAGCGCCTTCGCCTGTACGTTCCACAACACGTGAGGGCCAAGCTCGTCAGCAGCATGGGCAGGGTTCGGGTGGAGCGGCTCGCCGGGTGCGATCTCGACATCTCGACCAGCGCCGGGACCGTCGAGCTCGATCAGGTACGCGGGCGCCTGTCGGTCTCGGTCGACAGCGGCTCGGTGCGTGGAGAGCACCTGGGCGGCACCTTCAACGTGCGCTCCCAGGCGGGGTCGGTGCGCTTGTCGATCGACGCGCTCGACGTGGGCACGCACCTGGTTCGGACCTCGATGGGCGCGGTGAAGGTCGAGCTTGCCAAGGGTCTCTCGGTGCGGGTCGAGACCTCGGCCACGCTCGGCTCGGCGAGATCGAACTACCCCAGCACCCCTGGCGCCGAGACGGTGCTCCGCCTCGAGGCTGAGCTGGGCTCGGTCAAGGTGCGCGAGGGCGGCAGCGCTGAGGACCCGTTGCATGGCGATTGGCCCGATTGGCGCCGGTTCTGGCACGACGTGGTGGGCTCGGTGGCCAAGCAGATGGACCCCGAGCCGCGACCTCCGCCGCGCAAACAGGTGAGCGACGCCGAGCTCCGCGAAGTGCTCGACCTCGTACAGCAGGGGAAGATCAACGCCGCCGACGCCGAGCGGCTCATTCGCGCCATGGGCGTCTAAATACAGGTTGTTCTGGAATTCGGTGCGCAGGAGCGCAGCGGCCTTGAGTGCCCTGAGGCACCTCATGGCCGCAGCCCCCGCGCAATCACAACTCTGCCGGGCGCCCCCCCACGCCTGGCAGATACAGCAAAGACCTACGACGTGACCTGCTCGTCGAACTCGAGTTCATCGTCGTCGAGATCGCCGTCTTCCTTTTTCAGCGATCGGCCGCCGACCTCGTACTGTTTGAGGAGCCGCCTGAAGTTCGAGCGATCGACCCCCGCGGCCCGCGCCGCCATCGACACGTTCCCGGTGGACTTCTCGAGGAGCGCCGACAAGTAGCGCCGCTCGAAGGCCCGCATGGCCAGCTTCTTGGCCTGCGCGTAGGGCAAGTGGGCGAGGCTGAAGACCTCGACCTCTCCCCCGCCCCGCTGGTTGTTGCGAATCTCGCCGGGCAGGTCCTCGAGCTCGATCTGCTCGGAGCCAGTCAACACCACCGCGCGCTCGATGGCGTTCTCGAGCTCGCGCACGTTGCCCACCCATCGAGCCGTGGTCAGCGACTCCATCGCCGCCGGGCTGATGCCCGCGACCCGCTTGCCGATCTTCTGGGTGTAGATCTTGAGGAAGTGGTGCGCCAGCAGGGGGATATCCTCCGGGCGATCTCTCAGTGGCGGGAGCTGCACGGTGATGACGTTGAGCCGGTAGAAGAGATCCTCCCGGAACTTCCCCTGCTCCTTGGCCTTGGCGAGGTCGACGTTGGTCGCGGCGATGACCCGCACGTCCACCTTGATGGTGTCGTTGGCCCCCACCCGCTTCACCTCGCCCTCCTGCAACACGCGCAACAGCCGCACCTGGGTGGCCGGGGGAATATCGCCAATCTCGTCGAGGAAGATGGTGCCGCCCTCGGCCGCCTCGAACAGGCCCTTCTTGTTCGCCGTCGCGCCGGTGAAGCTGCCCTTCATGTGGCCGAACAGCTCGCTCTCGAGCAGGGTGTCGGTCAAGGCCGAGCAGTTGACCGCCACGAAGGGCTTGTCCTTGCGCGGGCTGCGGTAGTGAATGGCGCGGGCGACGAGCTCTTTGCCGGTGCCGCTCTCGCCTTGAATCAGCACGGTCGCGGTGGAGTAGCTCACCGTCTCGACCAGCTTGAAGACCGCGCGCATCTGGCCCGACTGGCCGACCAGATCCTCGAACTGGTTGCGGGCGGTGAGCGCCTCTTCCAGCACCTTGGTGCGGTCGCGGAGCATCTTCTTCTCGGCCGCCCGGCCCACCGCCAGCGAGAGCACGTCGATGTTCTCGAAGGGCTTGGTGAGGTAGTCGTAGGCCCCGGCCTTGACCGCCTCCACCGCCGTCTCCACGGTGGCGAAGGCCGTCATCATGATGACCTCGACGTCGGGCCGGCTCTGCTTGAAGGCCTTGAGCAGGTCCATGCCCGACAGGTTGGGCATCTTGATGTCGAGGCAGGCGACGTCGATGGTGGGGTCCTTCACCGCGGCCAGGCCCTCGACGGCGTCGTCGATGGCCACCACCGCGTACCCCTCGCGCTGGAGAATTTCGCTGGCGGCGCGCAGGACGATCTTGTCGTCGTCCACCACCAGGACCTTGGCCTTTCGACCGTTTGTGGTTGTCGGATTCATCATGGTTGCGGTCCCCCGGGTTGCACCGGAATCATCACTGTGAAGGCGCTTCCCTCGTTCACCTTCGACTCCACGACGAAGTGACCGCCGTGATCCTCGACGATGCGATAGGCGATAGATAAGCCAAGCCCGGTGCCCTCGCCCGGTGGCTTGGTGGTGAAGTGCGGCTCGAAAATTCGTGGAAGGTGCTCGTCTGAAATGCCGCAGCCCGAGTCGGTGACGGTGAAATAGCAGTGCCCGTCTCGCCGGCCGGTCTCGACCTTGAGCTGGCCGTCGCCCTCGGAGAGCGCCTGGAGCGCGTTCTGGAGCAGGTTGAGCACCACCTGCCCGAGCTGCCCAGGATCGCCGTAGACGTCGGGCAACCCCGGGGCGAGCTGGGTCTCGAGCTTCGCCTTGGGGTACTTCTTGATCTGCGCGCGGAAGAGCACCGCGGCGTCCTCGACGCATCGCGAGAGGTCGAAGCTGCGTCGATCCTCCACCTTGGAGCGCCGGCTGAACTTGAGGAGGCTCTCGACGATGCGCTTGCACCGGAGCGCGCTCTCCTCGATGAGGTCGAGGGACTCGATGTCTTGAGACGACCGGCCCGCGTCGCGCTTCATCAACTGCGAGAAGGCGAGGATGCCTCCCAACGGGTTGTTGATCTCATGGGCGACGCCACCGGCCAGGTTGCCGATGGCGATCATCTTCTCGCTCTCGATGAGCCGGCGGGTCATCGCCCGCTCCTCGGTGACGTCGCGGTAGTGGCACACCGCGCTCGACTCCGACTCCATCGGGTAGGCCTGGGCCGTCCAGGTGCGCTCTCCCACTGGGAACTCCCAGCTGGCGAAGCTCGAGCTGTTGATCTTGCAGCCCGCGCACGGCGTGTCGAACCCGAAGAGGAACTCGTGGCACTTCATCTTCAAGATGTCGGGGAACCGGCGGTTCGACACCTTGGCGCCCGCGAGGTTCACCCGGCGAATGGTGAAGGAGTCCGTGTCGATGACGGCCAGCGGCGTCTCGATGGCGTCGAAGGTGAGCTCCCACTCGCGCTTGGCCCGTGACAGCATCTGGGTGCGCTGCTGGACCCGCGCCTCGAGGTCGGCGTTGAGCCGCCGCAGCTCGGTGTTCTGCTCCTGCGTCAACTCGTACAGCCGCTCGTTCTCGGAGACGAGCGTGTGCTGCTCGAAGGCGCTCTTCACCGTCAAGATGAGCTGGGCGTCGTTCCAGGGCTTGGTGATGAAGCGGAAGACCTCGGAGCGGTTGATGGCCTCCTCGATGGCCTGCTGGTCGGCCTGCCCGGTCAGCATGATGCGCTGGGTGCGAGGGCAGATCTCCTTCACCCGCGCCAGGAACTCGACCCCGTTCATGCCCGGCATGCGGAAGTCGCTGATCACCACCGCCGGCTGGAAGTGAGCGAACACTTCGAGGGCCTTCTCGCCGTCGAGCGCCGTCTCCACCTCCCAGTCACCCCGGCGCAAGACCCGTCGCAACGAGCGAAGAATGTTCTCTTCGTCGTCGACGAGCAGGAGTCGTCCGCTCGGGGAACTCTCAATCATGGCTGCCGCTGTCCCCACATGGGTTGAAAGGTCCAAGCAACGTTGCGGCCAACCCATGAGTCAGTCCAACGAGCTGATATTTCAGTGGTCCCTTCTGCCGACCCTCTTCCAGCCCGAGGTCGGTTCCAACCCGGGGGGTGCAAGATGGGTCTGAGTCGACCCCGAACCAGGCTCAGTGGGAAGCGGGAGCTGCCTGAACGGCCTGGTACAGGCTGATGCGGTTCCGGCCGTCGCTCTTGGAGCGGTACAGGGCCTCGTCGGCGGTCTTGAGGAGCTGCTCGGGGGAACTGACGCCTCGGCCGGGGAAGCTGGAGACGCCGAAGCTGGCGGTGACTCGGACCTCCGCTGGGCCGATGGAGCGGCGCCTGAGCTCGGCGGCGACGCGCTCGGCGACCGAGAGGGCCCCGCCCAGGTGAGTCTTCGGCAGGAGCACGGCGAACTCCTCGCCTCCGTAGCGGGCGACGAAGTCGGTCTCGCGCACGGAGGCCTTGAACAGGTCGGCGAGGGTCCTGAGCACCTGGTCACCGGCCGGGTGCCCGTACTGGTCGTTGACCAACTTGAAGTGGTCGAGGTCGGCGAGGATCAGCGCCAGCGGGTCATCGTAGCGCTGGGCCCGTCGGAACTCCTCACTCAAGCGCTCCTGAAAGAAGCGATGGTTGGCCACCTGGGTCAGGCCGTCAGTGACCGAGAGCTCGTGGAGCCGGGTCACCTCGGTCTCGAGGTCGCTGAACCGACGGTAGTGCCGCAAGAGCCGCCGGCAGCGAGCGACGAGCTCGGGCCCAGCGATGGGGTGGCGGAGAAAATCGTCGGCGCCGAGGTTCAGGGCGGCGGTGGCCTCGGTCGTCGCCGAGCGGGTGGTGACCAGCACCGGTACGGCCCGCTCCCCCTCGCCGCGGAGCTGCTCGACGATGGTCAGGCCGCTCTCGGGCGAGAGCTCGAGGGCGATGAGCGCCAGGTCGATGCGCGTGTCGATCAAGACGGCGAAGGCCTCGTTGACCGTGCCCGCGAGCACCACCTGGGCTCCGGCGTCGCGCAGCGCCTGGGCCAACCCAGCTCGCTGGCTGACCGCGTCGTCGACGATCAGGGCTGTCCAGCGCTCACCCATGAGCGATCTTTAGCGGAGCGGGGTCCAGGGGGCCTGGCTTTGTTGCAAAACACGGAGCGCCACGCATTGGCATGACCCAGGAGGTGTGCCAAGAGGTCTCCCCCATGGCGAAGCCGTCTTTGAGCTTGTTTTTCCCCGCGTGGAACGAGGAAGAGTACGTGGAGCGATCGGTCACCCGGGCCCGCGCGGTGCTCGATCGCCTGTCGGACGATTGGGAGGTCATCATCGTCAACGACGCCTCGACGGACCGGACCCGCGAGGTCGCCGAGGCCCTGGGCGCCGCCGACCCGCGAGTTCGCTGCATCACCCACGAGGTGAACCAGAAGCTCGGCGGGGCGATGAAGACGGGCTTCTCGGCCAGCACCAAAGACATCGTCATCTACTCGGACATCGACCTCCCCTTCGATCTCAACGAGCTGGAGCGCGCGCTCCACCTGATGACGTACCTCGAGGCCGACATGATCTCGGCGTTCCGCTTCGATCGCACCAGCGAGGGCCCGCGCCGCATCGTGTATTCGCTGCTGTACAACTTCCTCGTTCGCGGCCTGTTCGACGTGCAGATCAAGGACGTCAACTTCAGCTTCAAGGTGCTGCATCGCCGAGTCCTCGAGTCCATCGAGCTCAAGGCCGAGGGCAGCTTCATCGACGCCGAGCTGGTGGTGAAGGCCGTCAAGCGGGGCTTCCGGGTGTTCCAGATGGGCGTCGACTACTTCCCCCGCACCAGAGGTGAATCGACCCTGGCGAGCCCGGGCGTCATCGTGAAGATGGTCAAGGAGATGGCCTCCCTCTTCGCCGACACCCGCGCCCCGAAGGACCCGGTGCGGCCAGCCCGGTTGCCCCCGTCGGTGGCCGTGCTCGAAACGAAGAAAGCGTCGACCGGCCACTCGCGATGATTCGCCTGGTCATCAACGCCGACGATCTCGGGCTCCATCCGCGCATCGACGAGGGCATCTTGACGGCCCACGCCGGCGGGGTGGTCACCAGCGCCAGCCTCCTGGCCACTGGCCCCTTCGCCCGCGAGGCCGTTCGCCGGGCCGTGCAGCAGCAGCTCCCCATGGGGCTCCACCTGTGCCTCACCTCGCACCTGTCACCGGCGGCCCCACCCCAGGACGTGCGCTGGCTCGCGCCGGGAGGCCGCTTCAGGAAAGACTGGGGCCAGCTCTCGGCGGCGTGGCTGGCGCGGCTGATTCCCCCCGAGGAAATCGTCCTGGAGCTCAGGGCTCAGGTGAACCGGTCCCGCGAGCTGGGCGCGCACGTCGATCACCTCGACACCCATCAGCACCTCCACCTCCTGCCCGGCATGACGTCGATCGTCGAGGTGCTCGCCGCCGAGCTGGGCGTGGCCATGCGATGGCCCAGCGAGCGCCCCACTGCCCGGTGGCTGTTGCACCCGGGCTCGGCGGTCAAGTCAGCGGCCCTCTCGACCCTCGCGGCGATGAAGGAAGCCCGGGGCATCAAGCGGGTGCCCGCCATCGGCATCTTCGAGTCGGGCCGCATCAACGAGAAGCGGCTGCTCCGGCTCATCGCGACCTTGGGCGAGGGAGACCACGAGATCGTCACCCATCCGGGGCTCGATCCCGGGGTGGTGACCCAGGATCCCCACTGGCGGTACGGGTGGGAGCAAGAGCTCGCCGCGACCCTTGCCCCCCGGGTCCGTCGCGCCATCGAGGCTCGAGGAATACAGCTGGTGAGCTATGCCGACCTCCAGGAGCGCCCCGCGCTCGCGCCGGCAGCCAGCGTCTCCCAGACGATGCCCTGACCTCAGCCGGGTCGCGCGCTCCGGCTCGCGGCGAACAAGACGTGGGGCGTCGTGGACCAGCGCGAGAGGGCAAGGACCTCGTCGATCTCGAAGCCGGCGTGCTCCAGCATCGAGCGCTTGTCGCTCCGGGCCCGGAAGCCCAGCCCGCCGCTCGATCGAGTTCGCCCCAGGATGCGCACCATGAGGCGCTCCTGCAACAACGCCTTAGTGGTGCGCCAACCGCCATCGTCTTCCGCCTCCTTGAGGAGCAGCAGGCCCCCGGGCTTGAGCAAGCGGTAGGTCGCCGCAAGCAGCTCGCCCTGAGCCTCCTCGGGGAGCAGGTACAGGACGTCGGCGATGGTGACGGTGTCGAAGGTTCCAGCCTCGCGCGCCGCGAGCTGGTCGGCAGTGGCCACCTCGAAGCGAACGCCCTCCTCTCGCCCGACGGAGGCCTGGGCCCAGGCGATTTTCCGGGGGTCTGGATCGATGCCGGTCACCCGCCGCTCGGGTGCGTCCCAGGCCAACAGCGCACAGAGCAACCCGTGCCCGCACCCCACGTCGAGCACCCGTGGGCCCTTCACCCGGCGGGCGATCTCGACGAGGGGAGCGGAGAACAGCCGTGCGCGGACGAACAGCCGTTCTTGCAACGGAAGCGGGGCGAAGGCGCGGAGCGCCGGGTGATCGAACACGAAGACTCAGTACACCGCCCCAGCCCAAAGGAAAAACGCCTGAATTCATCGAGCGCTGGGTGATCGAGCACGAAGACTCAGTACACCTTTCGACGGCTCTTGACAGATTCGACCAAGAGCGGAGCCGGCGAGAAGCGATCACCCAGGCGCTCCTGGTACAGCTCGGTGCGCTCGAGGGTCCTGCCCAGGCCCTGGGCCTCGGCGTAGCGGAAGGGGCCCCCGAGGAACGGCGGGAAGCCCAGGCCGAAGATGGCCCCCATGTCTCCGTCACGAGGGCTCGATAGAATACCCTCGCCCAGACACCGGAAGGCCTCGTTGACCATTTGGAGCACACACCGCTCGGCCATCTCGGAGCGATCGATGCGCTTCACGTCCTTCCCGTGGGGCAGCACCGCGTAGACCGAGGGGTCGACCTCCTTCTTCTTGCCCTTCTGGTACAGGTAGAAGCCCTTGTTCGCCTTTCGACCCAGCCGCCCGTCGCTCACCAGCGCGTCGGTGGTGCCCGGCGGCTTCATTCGCTGACCGAAGGCCTCGTGCATGATGGTCGCCACCTTGGCCGCCACGTCGATGCCGACCTCGTCGAGCAGCGTGATGGGCCCCACGGGGAAACCGAAGTCGATGAGCGCGCGATCGAGCTCGGCGATGTCGGCGCCCTCGGCCAAGAGGAAGGCCGCCTCGTTCAGGTACGGCGCCAAGACGCGTGAGGTGTAGAAGCCGGTGCCGTCCTTGACGACGATGACGGTCTTGCCCTGGCGCTTGCCGACCTCGACGCAGGTGGCCGTGACCCAGTCGGCGGTGCGGGGGTGGGTGATCACCTCGAGCAGCGGCATCTTCGGCACTGGGCTGAAGTAGTGCATGCCGATGACGGTCTCGGGGTGGGCCGACGCCTCGGCGATGCGGCTGATGGGGATCGACGAGGTGTTCGAGGCGAAGATGGTCTTCTCGCCACAAGCGCTCTCGATGTCGCGCAGCATCTGGTGCTTGAGGCCGAGATCCTCGAACACCGCCTCGATGACCAGGTCGCAGTGCCTGAAGCCGCGGTAGTCGGTGGTGGCCGACACCAGGGCCATTTTCTTCTCGAGCTCGAGGGGGCTCATGGCGCGGCGGCGAACCCGCTCCTCGAACAGCCCGCGAACCTGACCCAGCGCCCGGGCAGCGCTGGCGTCGTCCTTGTCCTTCACCCGCACCGGCGTGCCCTGGAGCGCGGCGGTGATGTAGGCGATGCCCGCGCCCATGAGGCCTCCACCGAGCACGCCCACCTTCTTGACCTCGATGGCCTTGGCGTCGGTCTTGACGCCGCTGTCCTTTTTGAGGGCGGTAGTGGCGAAGAAGATCTCCACCAGCCGCTTGGAGACGTCGCCCACCACCAGCTCTCCGAAGGCGGCCGCCTCGGCCTCGAGACCGGCGGCGAGACCCCGATCGAGCCCAGCCCGCACCACCTCGAGCGCCTTCTCGGGCGCGGGGTACCTGCCCCGGGTCTTCTTGAGCAACTGCTTGCGCGCCTGATCGAACAGCACCTTGCGGCCCAGCGGGTTGTCCTCGAGGGCCAGCTCGGTCCACGACTCCTTGGTGGTCAGGCCCTTGATGATGGCCCCGAAGGACTTCGAGGCCGTGACCGTCGAGAGGCCCCGGCGGCGGTCGGGCACCCGCGTGCCCTGGGCCAGCTCGAGAGCCCGGGTGACGGCGATCTGCTTCAGTATGGGCTGAGGCACCAGCTCATCGACCACGCCCAGCTTGAGCGCCTTCTTGGGCTTGAGCCGCTTCCCGGTGAGGATGAGATCGAGCGCCGCCTGCGCGCCGATGAGCCGGGGCAACCGCTGCGTGCCCCCGGCGCCGGGAATGAGCCCGAGCTGCACCTCGGGGAGCCCGATGGAGGTCTTCGGGCTGTCGGTGGCCAGGCGGTAGTCGCACGCCAGGGCCCACTCCAGGCCTCCACCCAGACACGCGCCGTGGATCGCCGCCACCACCGGCTTGGCTGAGGCCTCGAGGCGCTCCAGGCTCGCGTGGCCCTGGCGAACGGCGGCGGTGGCGGCCTCGACGGTGGTGAGGGTCGACAGGTAGTCGATGCTCGCCCCGGCCACGAAGGAGTCCTTCTTGCCTGAGATGAACACCACGGCCTTGGCTGTCTCGTCTGCCGCGACCTTGGAGAGGAGCATCTCGAACTCGGCCGAGATGTGAGGCGCCAGTGTGTTGACGCTCTGGCCCTCGCGGTCGAAGGTGATGACCGCGACGTCGCGCTCGACGGCGTAGGAGAAGCTCTTCGAGACCGAGGGCGTATTCATCACGATCGCTCCAGGATGACGGCGGCGCCCTGGCCCCCCTGGGCGCAGACAGTGATGAGGGCCGTGCCGAGGTGCCGGCGCTTGAGCTCCCTGAGCGATTGGTGCACCAGGCGAGCGCCGGTGGCCGCGAAGGGGTGGCCCAGGGCGATGGAGCCTCCGTTCACGTTGAGCCGGCTGGGGTCGACCTCGCCCACCGGCGCCGAGCGCCCCAGCTTCTTGGCGAAGGCCGCCGACGCCAGCGCCTGGAGGTTCGAGGCGACTTGCACCGCGAAGGCCTCGTGCATGTCGATGAGATCGACGTCTGCGAGAGACATGCCGGCGCGATCGAGGGCCAGGGGCACCGCGTAGGCCGGGCCCTGGAGCAGCTGATCGGCTGGGTCGGTGGCGGCGAAGGCGTGGGCCCTGAGGAAACCCAGGGGCTCGTAGCCCAGCTCGCGGGCTCGCTCCTCGCTCATCAGCAACAGCGCGGCGGCTCCGTCGGTCAAGGGCGAGGCGTTGCCCGCGGTCACCGAGCCGTAGGTGCGATCGAAGACGGGCTTGAGCTGGCCCAGGGCCTCGAGCGTGGTGTCCTCGCGCACGAGGGTGTCGCGGTCGGCCAGCGTCTCGTACTTCGGAGGCACCGGCACCGTCATCACCTCGTCTTTGAACAGGCCCACCTTCCAGGCGCGGGCGGCGTTCTGGTGCGAGCTCAGGGCGATCTCGTCTTGCCGGGCGCGGGTGACGCCGTTCTCCTTGGCCATCTTCTCGGCCGACTCGCCCATGGAGAGCCCGGTGGTGTACTCGGCGATGGCCGGAGGCACGGGGAGCAGGTCTTTCGCCTTGAGCCCCTGGAAGGGCATGATCTTGTCGCGCAGGTTCTTGGCCTTCGAGGCGCTCACCAAGGCGTGAGCGAGGGCCCTGGTGGTGAAGATCGGCGGGTCGGACATCGACTCGGTGCCGCCGGCGATGGCCACGTCGGCCTGGCCCAGCGCGATGGCGTTGGCCGCCGAGACCATCGCCTGGATCGACGTGGCGCAGGCCCGCGCGACGGTGTGCGCCTCGAGCGACGGAGGCAGCCCGGAGAGCAACACCACCTCACGAGCCACCGAGGCCGCGGTCAGCCCGGGGATGACCTGACCAAACACGAGCTGGTCAACCATCGACGGCTCGAGCTCATAGCGTTGCACCAATTCCTTCACGACCGCGACGCCGAGATCGAGCGCCGAGAGATCGTTGAAGACTGTGTTTGCTTTGACGAAGGGCGTTCTCAACCCTCCGATGATTGCCACGCGCCGCCCGGTGCTCTTCGCCATGGGACCTCCGCGGAACCGTTGATGGTTCGTCTACGGAGAATCAATTCCAAAGTCAACGGAATCTGACGCGACGAGTCAGTTCAAGCAACGACCGATCAGATGCGATCGATGTCGGTGCGGAGGCGGTTGAGCGAGTCGAACAGCCGTGGGTCGTTGGACTCGAAGCGGATACCCATGGAGTCGCCGCGAGCCCACATGACGCGGCCGAGGAAATCGAGCGGCTCGGAGTGCGGGAGATCGAGGCGCATGGAGACGAGCGTCATGGGCTCCAGCGGGTCGTCTGTCTCGACCCCGAGGCCTCCTTCGCAGAGATCGCGTGCTCGATCGGCGAGCCGGAGCCCAGGCCAGCGGAGGCTGACCGAGAAATTGACGGGGACTCGCTGGTGACGCCGAGCCTGCGTGTACGCGTAATCCTTGGCTGCGGACGACTCAGCTTCGACCGGCTTCATGTGCCCCCCGGGGCGATTGGAATGGGTGGGTGCGACGGGGATGTTGGCGCAAATGTGTCTGTTGCCTCGTCCTGAGGCAACCCGTCCTGTGTTCTTTCTTTTGGCGCAGCGCACCAATCACTGAGAGTTCGGTGAGATGGCGTTGCTCAATCGAGCTTGAGCTCGACGCCTTCGCGGGCACCGAAGACCTCGAGCTCGGAGTCGAGCTGTCTGGCGCGGTCGACACAAACCATGACCTTGGCGTCGATTTCGCGGTCGGAGTGCATCGGATCGTGGTGGGTGAGCGCGAGCTGGCGGACCTGGGCGTGGACGGCGCAGTCGACGAGGGTCGTGGCGCGGGGGTGCCCCCAGCCGCTCCTGAGCTCGTACTCTTCGTCGGAGTACTGCGAGTCTCCGATGACGAGATCTGCCTTGTGGAAGGCCTCGATGGCGCGAGTGGGGAGCGCGTCGAGCTCGTGGTCGGTCGCGTAGACGACGGCCCGCTGGGAGGCCTCGAAGCGAAAGCCGAGGCTGCCTCCAGGGTGGCACTGGGCGAAGTGGCGGACGGTGACGCCGTCGACGGTGACCGAGCCATTGGTGAAGCGGCGCAGCAAGACCTTGGCGCCGAGATCCGAAAACCGAACCGGGAAGTAGTCATTCTCCATTTGGCCGGAGAGGAGCCGGTAGTTCCGGTCGTCGTCCTCGGGGCAGTAGATGAAGATGGTGACGTTTTGGCGGTAGGCGGGGCCGAAGAAGGGGAAGCCCTGAATGTGGTCCCAGTGGGGGTGCGAGAGGAAGAGGTGCACCGCGAGCGGGCCGACGCCGTGCTTTCGGAGCAGGTGGACCCCCAGCTCGCGGAGACCGGTGCCAGCGTCGCAGACGAGGAGCGTGTCGCCGTGGCGAATCTCGACGCAGCTGGTGTTGCCGCCGTAGCGGCGAGTGCGAGGGCCGGGGGTGGGGATGGAGCCGCGGACGCCCCAGAAGCGGACGAAGAGGGGCATCAAGTGCCCTCCTTGTAGAGGAAGACCAGGTCGCCCAGCTGCAGCTCGTCACCCTCGCGGAGCACGGCCAGGTGCACCTTGAGGCCGTTGAGGTAGACGCCGTTGCGGCTGTCGAGATCCTCGATCTGGTATTCCTCGTCGATGCGGGTGAAGCAGGCGTGGAGCCGGGAGACCTCCTCGGAGTCGACGGCGAGGTCGACACGGTCACCACGCCCGAGGACCAGCCGGTCGCCTTTGAGCTCGATGCGGCGGGGAGCCCCGTGGCCTTGGGTCAGCTCGAGGAGATGCATCCGCCGAGGCAGCGGGCGAGGGCCCCCTTTCGGGCGGGCCACCTGGGTCGTCAGCTCTTCATCGTGGTCGTCCACGCGGGGCCATGAGAGCACAGCGCGCCGTCAGTTGCGTGGAGTGAAGTCGTCGTTGGAGAGGCTCCAAAGGTGCTTGACAGCTGGGAACTGAGGCCGTACAAGCCGCGCCCGCTGCCACGGAGAAACCGGGCGGATAGCTCAGCGGTAGAGCGTCGCCCTTACAAGGCGAGGGTCACAGGTTCGAAACCTGTTCCGCCCAAGCTCGAAGTAGAATAGTCGGGAACGGACCCTGGGGGGTTAGTTCAGCTGGTTAGAACGCCGGCCTGTCACGCCGGAGNNAGCCCCGGAAGCCGAAAGGTTTCCGGGGCTTTCGTTTTTCGCGCCAAGCCGTTACCGAGCGGCGTTCTACGTCGACGTCATGCGTGACACCTACCGGAGCCACAAGGCCGGGGGCTTAAAGGCGTTCACCCCAGAGTACCTCCGCGGGCTCGACCTCCTCGTGTCTTTGCCGGAAGACGAGGTGGAGACCCTCCAGCGGCGAGAATTCACCGACGACGACGGCTTCTTGCAGCCACCGGAAACCGGCGACGACCCGAGCGAGGCCAATGGAGCGCCTGACGGCATAGCCCACGATCGAGACTCCCGCGCGATCCGGGCCAGCGCGGGAACTGATCGATGCCGGGCCCCCTGAACGGTTACCTGCGAGATGCGCATCACCGGTCTACGCTTCAAAGTGTGCTCGCGCCACGGCGGCCGCTTCGTCGAGGAAGGCTCGAAGCCCGTTGTTGGCTCCCTTCTCGCGGAGTACCTCGAGAGGCGTCATCGTCCAACACTGTTCGCGGCGGACGAAATCGCTGCGAGGCGCGAGGACCTCCAGCACTCTCTTGGGGCTTTTCGGGTCGTGATCGTGGCGATGCGTCAGCAACTCCGCGTTGCAGGTCGGATCGAAGTGAAGCCTCTCCACCTCCGCCCGAAGCCGCCTTTTCTCCTCATCGGTCTGGGCCACAAAGCCGGTCAACAGCCACGATTCCAGCTCGAGGTCTGCGATGCCGACGCACACCTGGATCCGGCCGCCGAACCTCTCACGGAAGTTCTGTACAGCAGCACGTATCGAGGGTTCTCGCTCGTCCACGCCGTCTCGGTCCCTCAGGAGCGTCACCAATTCGACACTCGCGGACGCGAGCGCAACCAGCAACTTCCTGGTGGCGTATGCGTCGTGATCTCTCAGATTTCCATCGAATCGCCCAAAACGAACGGTGTTTGCCACCTGGCTCTGCGTGCCGCCCCATCGGAAGGCTGCGCCATCAAGTGAACTCGCGTCGGTCCACCGAAAACCGCTCGACCAAACCCGTACGTAGTCGAGCTGGTCACCGGTCCATGGAACCGCCTCTTCAGCGCACCTGTCGACGAGGGCTCGCACGACCTCGTGATCGTAACCGTTCAGGGGGCCAGACATCG
>PMBV01000211.1 GCA_003153055.1 Myxococcales bacterium | reverse complement strand
GGCTGCGCCATGCCCGAGGGCGAGCAAGGCATGAACGTCGCCCGCATCGCCTCGCTCCTCGCCGGGCTGCCCGACACGGTCTCGGCGATGACCGTCAACCGCTTCTGTGCGTCGGGGGTCCAGTCCATCGCCCAGGTGGCCCAGGCCATCATCGCCGGCCAGTACGACATCGGCATCGGCGGAGGCACCGAGACGATGTCGATGGTGCCGATGGGCGGCAACAAGGTGTCGGCCAACCCCGAGGTGATGGAGAAGGTCCCCGAGGTGTACACCTCGATGGGCGCCACGGCCGAGAAGGTGGCCGCGAAGTTCGGCATCTCGAGGGCGGATCAAGACGCCTTCGCCGTCGAGTCGCAGCGCCGCGCCGCCAACGCACGAGAGAAGGGGCTGTTCAAAGACGAGATCGCCCCCATCGCGGTCCGCGTCTACGACGACAACGGAAAGGGCCGGGACATCACGGTGGCCGACGACACCATCTTGAGGCCCGAGACCACCCTCGAGGGCGTGCAGAAGCTGAAGCCCGCCTTCGACGCCAAGGGCACGGTGACGGCCGCCAACGCCTCGCCGCTCACCGACGGCGCAGGGGCCGCGGTGGTGATGACCGAGTCACGGGCGAAGGCCCTCGGCGTGAAACCGCTGGGCTACTTCGTCGACTTCGCGGTGGCCGGCGTGCCGCCCGACCTCATGGGCATCGGCCCCGTGCCGGCGGTGCGGAAGCTGCTCGCGCGGAACAAGCTGACCGTCGCCGACCTCGACGTGGTAGAGCTGAACGAGGCGTTCGCGGCCCAGTCGCTGTACTGCATTCGCGAGCTTGGCCTCTCGATGGACCGGGTCAACCCCAACGGCGGCGCCATCGCGCTGGGCCACCCTCTGGGCGTGTCGGGCACTCGAATGACCGGCACGCTCTTGCGGGAGCTTGGCAGGCGAGGCGGGAAGTACGGCGTCGTCACCATGTGCATTGGCGGCGGAATGGGCGCCGCGGCGCTCTTCTCGGCGGTATAGCGACTCTTCCCCTCCGTCATGTCTCTGACGCTCGACCAGGTGAGGTCGAGCGTCCGTCGACACAGAGGGATGCATCGAGGCTTTCCGAGTCGGGGCCGGGGCGTTACTGTTGAGTCATGGTGGCGCTCATTGGCGTGGTCCTGGTTCTGGCTGCTGTCGGGCTGGGCGTGTTCTACATGGTGGGGCGGCTCGACCGTCCGCGCAAAGAAGCGGCTCCGGCAGCGGTGATTCCGCCCGCGCCCGTTCTCGAGTCCGGCCCGCAGGGGCTGCCTCCGAAGCACCCCGGGCTCTTGCGGCAGGTGTCCGACGCCGACATCGAGTTCGAGATTCGCTCAGGGCGAGTCTTCAACGCCATTCGGCTCTACCGCGAGCAGACCGGGGCCGATGCGCAGGAGGCGAGGAGCGCCGTCGAGGCCTGGCGCAACCGGCTCACCGCGAGCTGACGAGGCGCTCGCCTTCACTTCCGTCCGAAGTAGACGTTGTCCAGGCATGCGGTGTCTGGGCCGTCGACGAACTCACCTCGAATCCGGAACGAGGTGAGCGACTCGAGGACCCCGCGAAGCTGCTCCTCGGTGGCGAGCTCCCCTGTCCCGGCTCCATCGTCGATGGTCCACGGGCTCTCGGTGCTGAGTTTGAAGGTGTAGGATTTCCAGGACGGAACGGGGACATCCTCCGGGAAGCGGAAGTTCAAGGTCAGCGCGAGGCCGTTTCCGTTCATGATGAGGTCTCTTCCGCTGATGAGGTGGAAGCGCTCAGTCTCTTGCATGTCGAAGGTGAGGCGCTTGCCGTAGGCGCTCGAGGTGTTCATCACGAAGTGATTCCACGGGGCCACGAAGTACCAGAGGTCGCCGTCCTCGGAGTCCGTGCCACAGATGTTGCCCGCCGGGAGCCCTCCCTCCCGCCTGAGCGTGGGGGTCTTGCTCGTCCCGTTGTTCGCCAGGAGCCACCCGTCATCGCCGGACTCGAAGGTGCTGCTCGCGAGGGAGTCGGCCGAGCCGCAGCCCAACAGACTCAGAGGGAGGAGAACCGTCACCAGTCGCACGGCGAGGGTTCTACCAGGTTGGGCCGCCGAGTCAGGCTTGTTGATGCTCCGCCGGTGCCCACGGGCGAAGCCCGGCGATGCGCTCGGCCTCATGGGTGACGCGTGTTACCTCGGCCTCCTCGCGGGCGCACGCTCGCCTGATGGCGGCGTCGAGGTGCGGCTCGAAGATTCGATGGTTGGAATGGATGAGCGTCGGCTCGAAGCCGCGGGAGATCTTGTGCTCGCCGCCGGCGCCCGGCTCGAAGACGCGGCGAGCGGCGCGGATGCTGTCGTCGATGGAGTGGTACAGGCACACGTGGAAGTGCAGGAAGGGATGCTCCTCGAAGGCGCCCCAGTAGCGGCCGTACAGGCGAGTGGGTGAGTGGAGGTTGAAGGCGCCGGCGACGACGCGGCCCTCGCGCTCGGCGACGACGAGCTCGATGGCGTCGGCCATGGACTCGAAGGCGCGATGGAAGAAGGCGCGGTTGAGTTGCAGCGGGCCCCAGGAATGGAGGGTGGCCGTCGCCTCGTAGAAGCGCCAGGCCAGCTCGGCATGTCCGGCGTCGAGTTCGTGGCTCCGCACGGTGCGCACCTCGATGCCCTGGGTCGCCGCGGCGCCGCGCTCGCGCCGGAGTTGATGACGGCGCTTGGAGTCGAAGCGGGCGAGGTAGTCGTCGTAGCTCCTGTAGCCCGGGTTCTTCCAGTGAAACTGCATGGTGCTGCGATGGAAGAAGCCGAGCTCAGCCAGGGCGCCGGCCTCGTCGTCCTCTCCGAACAAGACGTGCACCGAAGAGCACCCCGCGGTTTTCGCGAAGTCGACCGCCGCGCCCACCAGCGTGCGGCGGTCGCTCGCTTCGTCTTCTCCTGGGGCGCAGAGGAAGCGGCGAGCGGTGAGGGGTGAGAGGGGGAGCCCGATGAGGAGCTTGGGGTAGTACTCCACGCCGAGCGCGCGGGCGGTGTTGGCCCACCCGAAGTCGTAGACGTACTCGCCCATCGAGTGGTGCTTCAGGAAGGCCGGCGCGGCGGCCACGAGGGCGTCGCCGCGGAAGAGGGCCAGGTGCGAAGGCTGCCAGCCTCGCTCGGGCGAGGCGCTGCCGCTCTCTTCCATGGCCGCGAGCCACTCCCAGCGCAGCACGGGGGGCTCGCCGGGACGGAGGAGCGCATTCCACGACGCTTTGGGCACGTCGAGGATCGACTCGAGCACTTTGAGGCGTGGGGGCGTCATGCGGTCGACTCACTAACGCGTGGGTTCGCTCCCCGCTTGGTCGTTCGCGCCGCGCTACCCGAGCTCGTCGGCGACCACTTCTTCAGGGCTGGTGAGGACTTCGCACCCCGACCGTGTCACGAGCACGGTGTGCTCGAACTGGGCCGAGAGGCTGCCGTCCGCCGTCACGACCGTCCACCCGTCTTGCAGCACGTGCACGTCGGGGGCGCCCAAGTTCACCATGGGCTCGATGGTGAAGGCCATTCCCGCGCGCAGCGTCAGCCCCGTGCCCCTCCGGCCGACGTGCGAGACGAGCGGGGCGCCGTGCATGGTCCGGCCGATGCCGTGCCCTCCGAGCTGGTGCACCACGCTACAGCCCTCGCCTCGCGCCAGCTCGTTGATCGCCGCGCCGATGTCACCCAGCCGGGCCCCGTGGCGCACCACCGCGACACCCGCGTCGAGACACCTGCGTGCCACCTCGACGAGGTGCCGGGCCTCGGCCGAGACCTCTCCGATGAGGAAGGTGGCCGAGGTGTCCCCGTGAAATCCGTCGAGCTCGGTCGTCACATCGACGTTGATGATGTCCCCCGGCTCCAGGAGCTCGGCCGGGCGGGGGATGCCGTGGCAGACGACCTGGTTGCGGCTGGTGCACACCGAGGCGGGGAAGCCGTGGTAGCCGAGCTGGCTCGGTCTTCCGCCCCGACGCGCAGTGTCCTCTCGCACCCAGGCGTCGATGTCCCCTGTCGAGACGCCGGGTCTCAGGCGCGCGGCGATCAGGGCCAGGGTTCCCGCTGCGGCCCGTCCTGCGAGGCGCAGACGGTCAACGTCGGTGCCCTTGATGAGAGGGACGTGCATCGTGGCAGGGTGTCAGCCCGGGGCGTGCCGGGTCCAATGCTCTCTCGGCATCGAGGGAGTGCGCGCTCTGCGCTAGTCTCGCGGGTCATGAGCCTGACCCAGCTTCAGTCCTTCATCGCTGTCGCCGAGGAGGGCCACGTGGGCCGCGCCGCGCAGAGGCTCGCCCTCACCCAGCCTCCGCTGAGCCGCCATGTCCTTGCGCTCGAAGAAGAGCTCGGCGCTCGACTGTTCGATCGCACGCCGCGCGGGATGCGCCTGCTCCCCGCTGGTGAGGCTTTCCTGACGCACGCGCGCCGCGTCTTCGCGGAGGTGGATGCAGCGGTGCAGGCAGTGAAGGCGGCGCAGAGCGGGAGGGGGATTCGACAGGCACAGGCAGAGGCGTGAGTGCGCGAACTGCCGGGACCGGGACCGGGACGCACCCGAACCCGGCTGTTCTTTCTGCGCTATGCCTTCGCCCTCATCGCACATGTTCGGAGATCCACCCTCCGAGCACTCGACTCACCGCGATGACCGCAAGCGCGACGACGACGTGCTTCAGCATCTCGCGGCCAGGGCTCACGTTCCGCCTGCGAGCGACTCCGTACGTGAGCGCGCCGAGCAGCAAGATTCCCCACGCGAGTGAGGCGCCGGCAACCGCTGACGGCGGCACGAGGAGCACGAGGGCGACGAAGCTCATCGCCACGATGAACCTCGCGACGAAGTTGGTCAGCGTCGCGCGGAAGGCCGCGCTCGACTCGAGGTTCTCGGACTCCTGGTAGACGTGGATGCTGAGTGAGTCACTCACGTTGTCGGCCACGGCGATGATCAGGAGGCCGCTCACGATGGTCGCCTTGGAGACGGCTGCCGCGCCGAGGCCCACGATGAGCCCCACGCTCGTGACGACCGCGGCCGTGCCGCCGAAGCTGTAGTGGCGCGGGTTGGTGGGCGTGCGCACAGGCCTGAGGGCGTCGTTCATCGGGACCGAACAATCCCCGCTTTTGGGGTCCGTGGCCAGCCGGTTCACGATTGCCGCGCGGAGCCGAGGAGGAAGTCCGAGGCCAAGAGGCCGCCCATCGCTCAGAACTGGGTGAAGAACTTCCAGACCTCGGCAGGATTCCACGTGGTGTTCTGCCCGGGGTCCATCGGCGATGGATCGTGCCCGTGGCTCCCGTCGAACTCGCACCACCGCAGCGGATGCCCCGTGGAGCACCCGGTGTACGACGTGCAGACGTGCTTCCCGCTCCCGTTCGCGGGCGATGAGGGTGTCTGCGAAGTGCAGCCGTTGTTCTTCACCCACCGGTCGCGGATCTTCCTGCCGTCGGCCACGCCGATGGTCCCGTCCTGGAGACCGTGGGAGCCATAGAAGGGGACGGGGGTCGTCCCGCCGTTGCAGCCGCTGAGGAACTCGGTCCCCGAGTAGACCGCCACCGCCCGAAAGACGCTGGGCCGAGCGCAGGCGAGCGCGTTCGTCATCGAAGCCCCGTAGCTGAACCCGTTGGCGAAGACCCGGCTGGTATCGATGCAGAGGTCCGCCTCCACCTGTTTGAGGATGTCGTCGGTGAAGGTCAGATCGCGCCCGTTGGTGTTCGCCCAGCCGGCATCGAGTCCGTCCGGCGCAATGAAGATGGTGCTCCCGCCCGACAGGTTCCACAGCCCGTAGAAGGGGCTCTGGGTCGTGTAGCACCTGATGCCCTCGGTGTTGCAATCGACGACCTGCTGCGCGCTGCCAGTATACCAGTGGTACGCCAGGATGAGCCTGTACGGATGATTCTTGTCGTAGTTGTCAGGGAGCCACAGGATGTACTTCCGACTGGCTCCGCCGCTCTGGAGCGTGACCACCTTCTTGCTTTGCAGGGTTGGAGTCTTCCCACAGCCGGTGCTCGGCACGGCATCGCTGCCGCCCCCGCTGCCAGCGTCTGTGGCGGAGTCGCCTCCGCCTTCACCCGCGCCCGCATCGCCCTCGGGTCCACCGCCTCGCCCTGCGTCGTTAGCGGTCCCGGCGTCGTGCGTGCCCAGATCGCCCGTGGCCGCCCCTCCGTCGCGTTTCCCCGAGGTCGCCCCCGCATCGACCCGGAGTGAGTCGGAGAGCCCGAAATCAGTCGGCTCGCCGAGACACCCAGAGGCACCCGCTGCGCACAGCCCGACCACTGTCATGAGACAACCTCGCACCATTGGTCTCTCCATGTGCACGCTCATCGAGCCCAGAGTCTATTGCTGCCCTGAGCTCGGGACGCAGGTCTCGGCATCGAAGCGCTCTCCGTCGAACGGCACGACAATGACCTTGCTGCCGTGGTTGTCGTTGCCGTTGTCGTTACCCTTGTCGACGTCGATCGCCGCGAAGGTGAAGTACTTGACGTGCCCATTCTCGAGGTACACCTGGGGCCTCTCCAGCTTGTTCCAGACGTTGGTCGTCCCGTCGGTGTACTTGATGAATGGCTTGGTCGCGTCGACGGCGAGCCCCTGGTTCTTCCATTGGTTGATGCCGTCGGGAGACGTCAAATGGTACATCTTGCGGTCCAGCGGGTAGCTGTAGACCATGTGGTACTGGCCACCACTGTACCAGAGACACGGGTCCTCGGGCGTGCCTCCGGAAGAGAACGGAATGTTGGCAAAGACGCTCTTGGTCTTCGCCACGAACGGCCCTTTCGGCCCGCTGGCGCTCAGCATCATGAACCCGTTCCGCGACGAGGCCAGGACGCTCCCATCGGGGTTGGGCCAGAACGTCGTGTTGGACGACGAGCCGCCGGTGTCGAACCCGTTCGCGGTGACACTGATGGTGCCCATGGCAGTCCAGGGGCCATCGAGAGACTTGGACGAGTACACCGGAGCCGGCTGCCTCGTCTCGCTGACGAGGATGAAATAGGAGCCGTCGGCCAGTTGGTTGGCCATGACGTTGTGACCCTTCCCGCCCGCGTCGGTGTAGCACGGTCCCTTGTCGACATAGGGGCCGAGGGGCGAGGACTCGCTCACGGCGTGGACGCAGACAGACCCCGGCCACCCGCCCCAGTGACCAGCTGACTGGCTCCAGCGGCTCGCGAACATGTGGTACTTTCCGTCGTCTGCCTTCACGATGCGCCCATCCCAGTACGACCAGTTCTTCATGGTCTTGTCCTCGAGACCGTTGTCCTGATCGCGCGGCTGAACGTTCGAGGCGCCCCAGCCGCTCGAGGTGAGCTGACGGATGATGGGTGTCGGCAAGAAGTACTCGAAGAGGGCCTTGCCGCCGCCAGGGGAGGCCGTGCACTGACCACCGGTGCCGGCGTCCCTCGCGCCAGCGTCAATGGAGATGCCAGCGTCTCTTTCACCCGGGGCGCTGTCGCCAGCGTCTCTCGCGACACTGCCACCCGCGTCTGCCGAGCTCCCTCCGGCGTCCTTCGTCGTCACGCCGCCGTGGGCATCAAGTGAGCCCTCACCGCTCTCGGGAAGCCCACAGGCTCCCAGCATCAGCAAGAAGCCGAGCGATAGGGACCGCCACCGACTCTGAAGCTTCGTAGCCATCGCGGATCCGATTCCGCTCGAGGGCGAATCGGGTCACCGCCGCGCGGCAGGCTGGCGACGGTCCGCTTCCGGTGGGCGCCTGACTCCAGTG
>PMBV01000205.1 GCA_003153055.1 Myxococcales bacterium | reverse complement strand
CTCGCCTTCGGCACCATCGACACCTGGCTCGTCTACCAGATGACGGGCCACGCCGCCCACGTCACCGATGTCTCGAATGCGAGTCGCACGCTCTTGCTCGGCCTCGAGACGCTCGCCTGGGACGACAGTCTCCTCGAGCTGTTCGACGTGCCCCGGGCGATTCTCCCTCGAGTGGCCGGCTCGTCGGAGCTCTACGGCCTCACCCGAGGCATGAAGTCGCTCCCCGATGGGGTGCCGGTGGCGGGCATGGCGGGCGACCAACAGGCGGCCCTGTTCGGCCAGGCGTGCTTCGAGCCGGGCGAGTCGAAGTGCACCTACGGCACGGGCGCCTTCCTCTTGATGAACGTGGGCTCGGCGCCGGTGGCCTCGAAGTCGGGCCTGTTGTCGACGGTGGCGTGGCGACTGGGAGACAAGACGACCTACGCGCTCGAGGGCTCTTCCTTCATCGCCGGAGCGGCGGTGCAGTGGCTCCGGGACGGGCTGGGGCTCATCAAGAAGGCGGAGGACGTCGAGGCGCTGGCGAAGACCGTGAAGGACACCGGCGCCGTCGTCTTCGTGCCGGCCCTGGCAGGGCTCGGGGCGCCGCACTGGAGACCGGACGCCCGCGGGCTCTTCGGGGGCATCGATCGCTCCACCACCAAGGGGCACCTGGCCCGCGCCGTGCTCGAGGGCATGGCGTTGCAGATCCAGGACCTCGCCGAGGCGATGAAGCTCGACTCGGGGAAGGACATTCCCGCGTTCAAGGTCGACGGGGGCGCGGTGCGAAACGAGCTTCTCATGCAGTTCCAGGCGGACATTCTCGGCACCAACGTCGTGCGGCCGAAGAACATCGAGACGACGAGCCTCGGGGCGGCCTTCCTCGCCGGTCTGGGCGTCGGCTTCTGGAAGAGCCCGGAGGACATCCGCAAGGCGTGGCGGGCCGACCGCATCTTCAAGCCGAAGATGAGCGAAGAGGTGCGCGCTCGCCACCTGGGGAAGTGGCGTGAGGCGGTGAAGCGGGCCTGACGAAGCCCTCAGCCACCCGGGCTCTTCCCCTTCTTGGCGGCCCAGAGCACGAACCTGTTTCGCCCCGTCTGCTTGGCGGCATACATCGCTTTGTCGGCGCAGCGCAGGAGCGTGTCGGCATCTTCGGCGTCGCGCGGATGCCGGGCGATGCCGATGGAGGCGGTGAGGGACAGCTCATGCCCGTCGACCTGGATCGGCTTGGCGATCGCGGCCAGCAGTCGGCTCGCCGAGGCCTCACACTCCTCAGCGCTGGAGAGCCCCGGCAGCAGCATGACGAACTCGTCGCCGCCGACCCGCGCGACGGTGTCGCTGGCGCGCAGCGTCTTGGCCATGCGCTTTCCCAGCTCGATGAGCGTGCGGTCTCCGACGCCGTGCCCGTGCGTGTCGTTGATGGGCTTGAAGCCGTCGAGGTCGAGGAAGAACACCGCGAGGATCTTCCCCGAGCGGACCGACTGGGCGATGGCTTGCCCCAGGCGATCGGCCAAAAGGACACGGTTGGGGAGACCGGTCAGCGTGTCGTGGTGGGCCAAGTGCTCCAGCCGCGCTTCGTGCTGCTTCGAGCGGCTGATGTCCGAGAAGATGCCGACGAAATGCACCACGGCGCCGTTGCCGTCGCGGACGGCGGAGATCGACAGGTACTCGGTGAAGACTTCCCCGTCGAAGTGCCGGTTGACGATCTCCCCCGACCAGGTGCCGGAGTTGCGCAGGGCCGTCCACATGGCAGCGTAGAACTCCCTGCCGTGGTGGCCGGAGCGGAGCATGTTCGGCTTCTTCCCGATCGCCGCGTCTCGGGAGTACCCGGTGATGCGTGTGAAGGCCTTGTTGACATCCAGTATGACACCAGACGGATCGGTGATGGTGATGCCTTCCAGCGCGGTGTCGAACACGCTGGCCGCCATGCGCAGGCTCGCCTCCGCCCGCTTCCGCTCGGTGATGTCTCGCCCGATCGACAGCGCGCCGACGACGCGCCCGTCACCGTCGCGTTCGGGCACCGTGAGCAGGTGGTGGATCTCCGGCTGCTGACCGGGCAGGCTCACGATCAACTCGGTCTCGCTGGGAGCGCCAGTGACCAGGACGCGCTGTAGCGTCTTCGCGTATTCTTCCATTCCAGCCACGGTGGGCGAGACGGGTTGGGTGATGGACGTGCCGAGCAAGGCGGACGCGGGCACGCCGATGGCCCGGGCGTGCTGGGGATTGGAATAGGTGACTCGGCACTCACGGTCGTAGCGGACCAGGTTGTCAGGCATGTTCTCGGCCAGCGTCCTGAACTCCGCTTCGCGCTGGCGCAGCAGTTCCTCCGCGCGCTTCCGCTCGGTGACGTCGTGACCGATGGCGATGATGCGGTTGATCCTTCCCGCCTCGGGAATCGGGATCAGACGCACCTCGTAGTCGCGGCGCTCGACCCCAGGGGCGAGGTTCAGCGAGCCTTCGAAGTCCAGAGGGTCGCGGCCTTCGATGCATCGCCGACACTGGTCGATGACCTGTCGCATGGACGCATCGGTGTCCGGCCCCGGGCGGCCGGCGGCGATCTCATCGAGGTCCATGCCGAGAAGCGCGTAGCCGGGAAGCCCGAGCGCTCGCTCCGCGGCGGGGTTCAACTCCTTGAGGCAGAGGCGCCCGCCCTCGGTGACTTCGATGAGAAACACCGGGTCAGGGCTGAGCTGGAGGACTTCGCGGCAGAAGCGCGAGCGGTCGTCGTGAGTCAGCAGGCTCTGGGTGTCAGGGGTGTTCGACATAGGCGGACACCGCGTGGGAAAGAACTGTGCTGGCGTCGTACGAGGTGGTCAGGTTATCCAGCACAGCGACTCCGGCAGCGAACCATTGCATTCGTTGGGCCAGCCGTGTTTCCAACCCATTGCGGTTCGTCGCCGGGTGTGTTTACACCCCCTCTCCAGGACTTCCTTTCGTGCAGCATGTCAGGGGAGACCCGCTCCGGCATGCCGAAGCGACACGGGGTATAGGACGCTCGGTCCCTTGATGCCCGTTCGCTGGCGGACATGCCTCATCGCCGCCGTTCTGCTGGCGACCGGGTGCGCTCTCCCGTCCTGCGTCCATAGAGATACGACCATCCTCACCGACCAACCCGAAAAGCCGAGGAGCGCGGTCTTTGGAATGCGCTCCTACTCCGGCAGCCGGACTTCCTTCCTGCTGACCGCCGAGGCGCTGCTCAAGGCATCGCCGGGTCTCAAGCTCATCAAAGAATCGTCCATCGAGGTCTACGGGCCCGAAGGTTCGACCCCGGGCTACCTCGTCGCCTCCATCCTGGGTCAGTCGAGGCTGTCGGTGAAGGAGCTGGTTGCCCTGGGCCAGAGCGTCGAGGAGCGACTGGCCGATCCGATGGCGCCCAAGGCGAGGTCGAGCCTACGACTGGAGTTGCTGTGGGTCGAGGGGGTCGAGCTGAAGGCGCCCGGCATCGAGCTGCCCCACCCCGAGCTCTTCACCAGGTCCTGGGCCGTCGGCACCTTCACCCGCGCCGCCGAAGAGGCGGTCCCCACCAAGGCCGAGTCGAGGCGGCTCCTCAAGGCGCTCCAGAGTGTTCAGGGGCCACACGAGATCGACGAGGTGCCTTTTTTGGCGCCAGAGGTCGAGCTCCGGCGGGAGCGCGAGCCGGGGTCGCCGGCCACGGACGTCTGGACGGTCCAGGGGACCGACTGGCCTGACGGCCTCGCCGCCGCGGCTTTCGTCCTCGGAGCGATCGTCCACGAGCGCGAGGACCCCCGGCCCTTCTGGGACCCCGCCGACGCGGCGAGGAATACGGCGAACGCGGTCAGGTCAGAGGGCCTGGTCCGCGTCGAGGTTCCCTTCGAGGTCGACGCGTCGGACTCGCAGGTCATGCGGCGATGGCTGGCGGCGGTCAGCGACGCGGTCCGGGCCAGCAAGATGCGGCTGGCGAGTGCCGTACTCTTCGAGGCTGAGGGGGATCGCCTTCGAGGCGCGGTGGTGGGGGAGCGCCTCCGCGAGCCGCTGGAGCCGGTCAGGCTCCTGGCCGTCTCGGCCGATCGCAATCCCCCCGGCACTCGCGGGTGGGCCGCCGCCCGGAGACTCCCCAATGTGACGCGAGTGGTGGTCCAGGTGGACCGCTCACTCGGCGACACCGGCCTTCCGCATGGTCGCGGACCCGGGCGATGACCACGCCCAGCCCAGTTCTTCGGTTCTCCGCTATGCTCCGTTCGGTCCCTTGATGCCCATTCGCCGGCGGACACGCCTCATCGCCGCCGTTCTCCTGGAGACCGGGTGCGCGCTCCCGTCCTGCCTCCATAGGGATACGAGCATGCTCACCGACCAACCCGAGAGACCGAGGAGCGCCGTCTCGCGTATCCGAGGGATTCCGGTCGGCTGTCGGTGCAGGCGCTGGCGGGAGCAGGGATCACGGCGCCAGAGTTCGAGGAGATTTCCGGCGCGGCGGTGGTCACGTTCCGGGTGACCTCGGACCCCCACCTCTACCAGGGGAAGAAGCGTCCATCTCGGACCCGTTTCTCCGCGCCCCGTCACTTCGCCCTGGCGCATGGACTGCGCTATGCGACGCTCGGTCCCTTGATGCCCGTTCGCCGTCGGACATGCCTCATCGCCGTTCTGCTGGCGACCGGGTGCGCTCACCCGTCCTGCCTCCGTAGGGATACGACCATGCTCACCGACCAACCCGAAAAACCGAGGAGCGCCGTCTTTGGAATGCGCTCCTACACCGGCAGCCGGGTCTCCTTCCTGCTCACTGCAGAGGCCCTTTTCAAAGGAGCGCCCGGTGTCAAGCTTGCCGGGGACTCGACCATCGAGATCTATGCTCCGGAGGGCCCGACCCCCGGCTACATGGCCGCCTCCATCCTCATCCAGTCGCGCCTGTCGGTGCAGGCGCTGGTCGCCCTGGGCCAGAGCGTCGAGGAGCGTGTGGCCGACCCGAAGAATCCCAAGGCGAGATCCTGCCTGCGAGTGGACCTGATGTGGGTCGAGGGGGTGGAGCTGAAGGCGCAGGGCCTCGAGCTGCCCAACCCCGAGCTTCTCACCAGGTCGTGGGCGATCGGCACCTTCATCCGCGCAGCAGAGGAGGCGATCCCCACCAAGGCGGAGTCGAAACGGCTCCTCAAGGCCCTCCAAGACGTCCCCGGCCCGCACGAAATCGGTGGCCTCCCCCTCCTGCTCCCGGAGTTGAGGGTCGATCACTCGGACGAGCCAAGGCCAGGCAGTGACCGCTGGACGGTCGAGGGCAGCGACTGGCCCGATGGGCTCGCGGCGGCGGCCTACTTGGTCGGTGCAATCGAGCAAGCCAAGGAGCACCCCGATCGCTTCTGGGACCCGGCCGACGCCGCAAGAAACGCGGCCAACGCACTCGCTTGGGAGGGACAGGTCCGCCTGGAGGTGACAGCTGGCCCGGACGCGTCGGCGTCGGAGATCACCGGCCGGTGGCTGGAAGGTGTCGCCGACGCACTCCGTGCCAGCAGGATGCGCATCGCGACGGCGGTGGTATTCGAAGCCGAGGCCGGCCGCGTCCGCGGCGCGGTCGTGGGGGAGCGGCTCCGCGAGCCGCTCGAGTACCCCCGTCCCGTAGCGGTCACGGCCGACCGAGATCCCGCCGACTCCCGTGAATGGGCGCGGCTCCACGGGTTCCCCAATCGCACGCGCGTCGCGCTCGTGATCAGCCGACCACCGCCTTGATGCCCGTTCGACGCCGGACATGCCTCATCGCCGCCGCTCTTCTGGCGACCGGGTGCGCTCTCCCGTCCTGCCTCCATAGGATACGACCATCCTCACCGACCAACCGGAGAAGCCGAGGAGCGCAGTCTTTGGAATGCGCTCCTACTCCGGCAGCAGGGCTGCCTTTCTTCTGACCGCAGAGGCCCTCTTCGCAGAGTCGCCCGGCGTGAAGCTGACCGGAGATCTACGCCCTCGAGGGCTCGACGCCCGGCTTCGTGGCCGCCTCCGTCCTCATCCAGTCGCGCCTGTCGGTGCAGGCGCTGGTCGCCCTGGGCCAGAGCGTCGAGGAGCGTGTGGCCGACCCGAAGAATCCCAAGGCGAGATCCTGCCTGCGAGTGGACCTGATGTGGGTCGAGGGGGTCGAGGGGGTCGAGGTGAGAACCCAGGACCTCCAGCTGCCCAACCCGACCTCCTCACCAGGTCGTGGGCCCTCAGTACCTTCGTTCGGGCCGCGGAGAACGCGATCAACTCGCGCGAGGAGGCCAGACGCATCCTCGCCGCCATGGAGAAGGTTCGCGGGCCCCACGAGATCGGTGGCATTCCGCTGCTTCCACCGGAGCTCGAGGTCTCGAGCGGGCGAGCACCGCGCGAGATCTGGAAGGTCGAGGGCAGGGACTGGCCCGACGGCCTCGCCGCGGCGGCCTACGCCGTCGGGGTCGTTCGGTGGGCACTGGATGGGGCCCCCGCGTCGAGCGGAAATCGGCTCATCGACGCGAGGAACGCAGCGAACCGAGTCCGGTCCGACGGCCTCGTCCGCCTCGAAGCGACGGCCGCCGCGGACACTTCAGACTCGGAGATTGCTCGGCGCTGGCTCGACGGTGTCCGCGATGCGCTCCGGGCCAGCAAGCTGCGGATCGCGACAGCGGTCGTGTACGAGGCCGACGGGGGGCGTGTCCGCGGCGCGGTGGTGGGAGAGCGAGTCCCGCGGCCGCTGGGGGACGTCCGGGTCGTCGCCGTGGTGGCCGACCGGAATCCCTCGGATACGCGAGGGTGGGCGGAGTTCCACGGGTTCTCCAACATCACCCGGGTGGGGTTGGAGGTCGACCCTTCGTGCCGCGAGGCTGGACCTTCCGGGGCGCCCGACCCGCGATGAGGCTGTCGGTGCAGGGGCTCGCACCCGACAAGCCGAACAGCCGCCTTCAGAAGTACCGGCTGACCGCGACTGGGCGAGCGGCCGTCGCCGAGACTCCCAGACTACCTCGGACCCCCACCTCCACCAGGGGAAGAAGCGGTCCATCTCGCACCCGTTTCTCCGCGCCCCGTCACTTCGCCCTGGCGCATGGACTGCGCTATGCGACGCTCGGTCCCTTGATGCCCGTTCGCCGTCGGATATGCCTCATCGCCGCCGTTCTGCTGGCGACCGGGTGCGCTCACCCGTCCTGCCTCCGTAGGGATACGACCATGCTCACCGACCAACCCGAAAAACCGAGGAGCGTCGTCTTCGGCCTTCGCTCCTACTCCGGGAGCCGAACCTCGTTCCTCCTCACCGCTGAGGCGCTCTTCAAGTGGTCGCCCGCCGTTAAGCTGGTCCGAGAGTCGACCATCGAAATCTACGCCCCCGAAGGCTCCGCTCCCGGGTACGTGGCCGCATCCATCCTGCTCCAGTCCCGCCTTTCCGTGCAGGAGCTGGTGGCACTGGGGCAGACCGTCGAGGAACGCCTCTCCGACCCGAGGAATCCCAAGGCGCGGTCCACCCTGAGGGTGGACCTGATGTGGGTCGAGGGCGTCGAGCTCAAGACGGAGGCGCTCCAGCTGCCCAACGCAGAGCTCTTCACCAAGTCGTGGGCCATCGGCACCTTCATTCGAGCGGCCGAGGAGGCCGTCCCCACGAGGGCGGAGTCCAAGCGGCTCCTCAACGCCTTAGAGAACGTGTCTGGTCCCCACGAGATAGGGGGCCTCCCCATGCTGGCGCCCCATGTGGAGCTCACCCGCGTTCGCGAGCCGCCGAAGCCTCCCAAGGACATCTGGAAGGTCGATGGTGACGACTGGCCGGACGGGCTCGCCGCGGCTGCATTCGTTCTCGGAGCGATCGCTCACGAGCGAGAAGCTCCCGACGTTTTCGACGACTCGATCAACGGTGCCAGGAACGCCGCGAAACACGTCCGCGCAGAGGGGCAAGTGCGCCTCGAAGTGCCCATCGGCACAGGCGCTTCTGACTCGGAGGTCATGCACCAGTGGCTCACGGCCGTCAGCCAGTTGCTCCGAGCGAGCAAGATGCGCCTCGCGAGCGCGGTGGTATTCGAAGCCCAGAACGACAGGGTCCGGGGCGCCGTCGTGGGCGAGCGCCTCCCTGAGGCGCTGGCCGATGTCCGACTCTCGGCGGTCTTGGCGGACCGTGACCCCGCCGACTCTCGAGTTTGGGCTCAGCTCCACGGGCGCTCCAACCTCACCCACGTGGAAATCGAGGTGGAGCGTTCACTCGGCGAGGCCCAGCCTCCGAATGGTCCAGGACCCCGGCGATGACCAGGCCCACCCCATCTTCTTCGCTTTCTTTTGGTCGCCCTCCGGGCTGTCGGGCAACAGGTCAGCGGACCCCTCCGGAACGCCACGGACGTCGTCGAGCATCAGCCCGTCGCTGGGCGACCGGATGAAGGGTAGGTAGCACAGCGCCCCCTCCTTGCCCCGGCGGGACGTCGTCCGAAGCGCCGTGTAGTTGGCCAACCCGAGGGTCTTGACGCCGGACCAGCAGCTCGGTTGTTCCGGGCTCTCCCAGGTCGCCACCTGCGCCGGATCGTTGCCGAGGTGCTCCCGCCAGAGCTGTTTGCGGAACGCGCGCAGGATGGCGATGGCATCCTTCTCCCGACCCAGCCGTGGCCAGAACGCACAGGCGATCTCGGTGTCACGATTTCCCGCCAGAGACCGCTCGTTTAGGTTGGCGCTCCCGAAGATCGCGAAGCGATCGTCGACCAGCATCAGCTTGGAGTGTACGTAGATCATGTAGCGACGGTGCGCTCGCACTCGTTCTTCACGCCCGCCCTTCATGTTCCACTGAGTGGGGGGCACGGTGGTCCAGTTGGCCGGGAAATAGAACGAGAGGTTCTTGTACCAGTCGTCCCCCAGCTGCTTGATCATCCACTCCATCGCCCGCCACTCGAGCCACCGCTGCTCCTGGATGGCCCAGCTCACCGGGTCGCCCTCCGGGTACATGGGGATGACCACGTATGCGTGGAACGGGGCCCCGACCTTCCGCCGCTCTATGATGCGCTCGACGATGCGCAACGGCAGGTCGTTCTGGATGCTGTCGACGCCCCAACGTTTCCCCCCGCCGATGAAGTACTGCGTCTCGATGTAGATGAACTTCTCCGCCTGCCCGATGGCCTGGCGGTAGGCCCGGAGGATGCTCTGCTCGAAGTCTGCCCGGAGCGTCTCCTGGTGCCAGCCCAGCTCCTTCTCCCGCCCGGTGACGCGCCCGTTCCGGTCCTTGTTCTCCACCTCCAGCTCATCGTTCCAGTGCGACTTGATGATGGAGCGCAGCACCTGGCTGGTGAACGGCCCGTCATACGGCTCCCACTGCTGCTTGTACTTCTTCGAGTCGAACAGCCCGCGGAACATCTCGTGGACCTTCTCCATCTGCTCCTTGCTGTTGTCCCCCCAGGTGGGGTTCCACGTCGGGTCGCACCCCCACCTCCCCACGAATTCCCGCACGAAGTCCCACGCCGCCGGTCCCCAGGCGTTCCCGTAGATGTCGTGCCATGGCTGCCGCGGCAGGCTGGTGTCTCCGCCGAACTCGGCGTTGTACCACTCGTTGGTCTGGGTGCCGACCTGGGGAACCACGGAGTCTTCTCCCACCGGCGAGGTCTCCACGTGCTCCGCGACGAAGTTCGGTGTGTGCCACTCCTGGACGAACGGCCACGCCGAGGCGCACCCCTGGTCGGGTGGCAAGATGGGGTGCGCCGGAAAGTCGAAGCGCCCCTGCGTCAGGTCGAGGCCACCGAAGAAGACCCGCAGGGTGCGCCGCCCATCCTTCGCGCCCGGCGGCGGGGGGGCGTCCATCACCACGAACTTCTGGTGATGCGACATCCCGGTGTTGTCGTGGGAGCTCGCCCGCCACAACAGGTTCTTTGGCCGCGCGCGTCCCAGCATGCTGACGAAGACCTTTTGCCCCTTGTCGTTCTGCGGGTCGTTCGCCGCCATGTTGGTGTGGTCCCACGTGTGGATGGCCACGAGCAGCCCCTGGCCCGCCTTGGCGATGAGCTTGGCCCCGATGGACGTCTCCCACGTCGCCACCGCGTCGGGCCCCAGCCGCGACGGGCGAAACAGCGGATGGAACGACCAGTCGGCGATGAAGATGAAGGACTGCGCCTGCTGGATGGCCTTCAAGAGGTCGAAGAAGGCCCCGCCCGAGCCGTGCTCATCGGTGGAGCCGTCGTTGTAGAGCGTCAGCTCATCTCCATCGTGCGGCCGGTAGGTGGCGTCGGCCGTGCCCAGCCCCCGGCGCACCCGCGCCACCGTGTGCTTCTGCGACACCAGCTCCAGCGCCTCGACCTTCGCCACCAGCTCCCAGCTGTCGCCCTCGTCGATGTCAGCCATGGCGTCCGCCAGGGTGTAGCGGAACAGCTGCGGCGCCTCGGCCGCCTGGGCCCCCACCGGCGGCTGCAGTCGGAACCCCACCACGCACGGCACTGGCTTGGCCAGCTCCGCCGGCGGCACCTCGGGTGGTGGCGCGTTCGGGATGAGCGTCATCCGCCCCGGGTGCTTCGCCGAGGCAGCCGTCTTCCCCGAGATGCTCCCCAGCTTCCGTTCCGTCCGCCACTGCTGCTCGTCCGTCCCGTCGGTCTCCCAGAACGTCACCTCGACCTGCTGCCCCTCGGGCACCCCCTGCAGGTACACGTCGAAAACTCCCGCCGGCGCCTCGGGCCAGTACCCGGGCTCCCCCAGCGTCAGCGCCGTCCCAGGCTGCGGTGCCATCAGTCGGTCTCCTCCGTGTTTTCCGGCTCGGTGTCGTGCGGCTCAGTGTCCTCGCCGCCCTCCGGCTCCTCGAGGTGCCGGCCGATGGGCAGCGCCAAAGCCAGCGCCGAACCCGGCTCCAGCACGGTGCTGACCAGCGCCGGCTTCTGGTACTCCAGCTCGCAAACGTAGTGGCCGATGGTCACCAGCCGCGGAAGCCTCGCCACCCCCTCGGTGTCGGTCAGCACCACGCCGCCGAGTTGTTCACCTTTCGAGCCGTCGGCCTTCGACCGGAAGAAGCGCGCCTCCAGGCCTCCCACCGGGCGACCGTGGAACCGGGCCGAAACCGCGAGGAAAGCCATCGCCTTGGGCACCAGCGTCGCGCTCGCTCGCCCACCAGCCGGGTCTGGTGTCCTCGCCACCGCCGCCTCGTCGAAGCGTACGCCGTCGTCTTCCGTTTCCATCCGTGCCAGCAGCTGACTACGCTGCGTAGGTTTCCACCAGGAGTCTGAGATGCCGAAGCGCGTCGTCGTCGAAAAGGGTGACTGCTCGCTCAGCATAGGCGCCCAGAGCGGTGGGCAGGCATGGGACAAGGTCTGGAACGCGCCGGACAACCAAGCGCTCCGCGCCAAGCGGGAGCCCTTCACGCTGGCCGTCGGCGACGTGGTGGCCGTCCCCGACGTCGAGACGAAGAAGGTGATGGTGGCGACGGGCAAGTCTCACACCTTCGTCGTCAAGCTGCCCAAGGCGCGGGTGCGCGTGCGCCTGTTGAGCTGGGACGCCGAGGGGAAAGAGAAGGCTGTCAGTGGGGCGAGCTGCCATTTCCTGGTGAAGGACCGGCCGGAGGTGACGGCCTCGTCGGACGGCGACGGGTGGTGCGAGGCGGTGGTGCCGGCCCGAGCGAAGGAGGTGCGGCTGGTGGTCGACGGGACGAAGGAGCGTCCCGTGGCGCGGTGGAAGCTGGCGGTAGGGGCGCTGGCTCCGTCGAAGAGCGACGACGGGGCCTCGGCCCGGCTGGCCAACCTGGGGTACGCGGTGCCAGGGCAGGATCCGCTGGCGTGCTTGCCGTTCGCGCTCCGGGCGTTCCAGGAGGACGCCAAGCTCAAGGTCACCGGGGAGCTCGACGACGCCACCGCCGACGCGCTGCGGAAGCGCCACGGCGTGTAGTGCGTCTCGGGGGGGAGGGGTTCCATGGCCTCGTTCAGCCTCGCGTATCCGTTCATGACGCTTCGACACGTCCCATCCGCCGCGTACGATGCGACGACACTCGAATGGGTCATGCGCCACCACCTCGTCGAGGGTGAGCAGGTCGAGCACTTCGAGCGCATCATCTGTGGGACGGCCGCCCGCTATGGGTTCCCCAGCGCGTCCGACGAAGTCGTCGGTCTCGCCGCCGATCTCATCTCGTGGCTCTTCCTGTTCGACGACGCGTATCCCGAGGGCGCCTACCGCGTCGACGCCCGAGGACTCGAGGCCGCGTGCGCCCGGTACGCGCAGCTGCTCGAGGGCTACCCGCGCGTCGCGCCGCACTCGAACTTCGCCGTGGCGCTGATGGACCTCCGCCAGCGCATGTTGCGCCTCGCCCCCGCGGACTGGTTCGTCAGGTTCACCGAGAGCTTCCGGTACTACTGCGCCGGCTGCGTTCGTGAGGCGCGCTTCAGGCAGTCGAACGGTGTCCCCACGGTGGCCCAGTACCTCGAGCTCAGGCGAGCCAGCTTCGGCTACGCGCCGGTGTGCGATCTCATGGAGTCAATCTTCGGGACGTTCCTCACGGACGAGGAGCGGCGCTCCTCCGAGGTGGTTCGTCTCCGCACGCTCGGGGTCGACGTCTCGGCCTGGGTGAACGATCTCTTCTCTTACGAAAAGGAACGCGCCGTCGGTGACGTGTGCAACCTCGTCCGTGTCGTCGAGCTCAACGAGCAGCTCAGCACCGAGCGTGCCCGCGAGCGCGTCGGGCAAATGCACAACGAGGCCTTGGCCGAGTTGCTGGTGCTCGAGCGCCGCATTCGAGAGTCGCCGGCGACACCCGCGGTGCGAAATCTCGCCCGGGCCATCTGTGAGTGGTCACAAGGTCACCACGATTGGTCGCTGAGGTGCGCTCGGTACAAAGTCTCGCCTCGTGTTTTGGGCGATTGATGCTACGGTCGGTCTTGTCCGAGCTGCTCGAGGAAGCCGCGCACGTCGTTGCCACTGCCCCCTTGATTGCTGTTGCGACGCCCGATGAAACTGCCCCTCTCTCTCCAGGTCGAAGACCCCGACGGGCGCCGTAAGCTGGTGGCGCTCGTTTACGGTGCCGTTGGCGTGCCGTTCATCGTCTGGTTGTGGGCTCTGGGAGGACTCTCAGGCGCGGTTCTCGTCGGCTCCTTCGTCCCGGTCTCGTCCGTGCTGCTGCTGTTGCTGGTGCGACAGTCGAACGGATGGGTGTGGATCTACCCTTTGGGCGTCGCGCCGCTCTTGACGTGCCTCGCGGGTGCCGAGGTGTCAGGTCAGCCGTCGCTCTTCATGGCCTTGCTGATGGGGCCAGCGGGGATCAGCGGTCTCCACGACAGTCGGCGCTCGGTCATCGCGTCGTGGGTCTTCTCCTCGGTCGGGTACGTCTTCCTCGCGCTGGCGCAGAACGATGGCCCCTGGGGCTACGGGGCGGCGGCCGTCGCGAGTGTCATGCACGCGACGGTCAGCCTCGTCGTCTACTTCAAGGCAGAGCAGCACCGCTGCGCACTGAAGGCCGCGAAGAAGGCGACCCTCGAAGCGGAGGCCGCGCTCAGGGTGGCGACGGACGCGGTCAAGACGCGCGAGCGCTTCCTCGCCAACATGACTCACGAGCTGCGCACGCCGCTGACGGGCATCATCGGCATGGTGCAGCTGCTCCCCGAGAGCGCGGAGCCCGAGATCCGCGAAGTGATGGGCACCATCAACACGTCGGCGAACAGCCTCTTGGAGATCGTCAATGACGTGCTCAGCTTCTCGAAGGGCAAATCGGGGACGCTCGAGCTGCGGCGTGCGCCCTTCACGCCGGCCGCCGTCATTCGTGACGCGGTCCGAAGCATTGGCTCGCAGGCCAAACAGAAGCGTCTCGAGCTCTTGCTCGAGCTCGCCCCGAGCCTCCCCGCCTCGCTGATGGGCGACGAGCTCCGGTTTCGGCAGGTCATCATCAACCTCGTAGGCAACGCGCTGAAGTTCACCGACGAGGGCAGCGTCACCGTGCGCGCGCTCCTCTCGGACGCGCCGGCCTCGTTGTGCGTCGAGGTCGAGGACACCGGCATCGGGATCCCTCAAGAGCGCCTGGGGAGCATCTTCGAGGCGTTCGTGCAGGTCGACGACTCTGACGCCCGGCGTTTCCGGGGCACCGGCCTGGGGTTGACCATCACCAGACAGCTCATCGAGCTCATGGGGGGAAGCCTCGAGGTCACCAGCGAGCTCGGGAGAGGCAGCGTCTTCCGTTTCCGGGTACCGCTCGCGCCGGCAGAGGCCGCGCTGCAGCAGCCCGCCAGTGGTGCGGTGGCGCTCGAGACCCCAGCGGGCGAGAGGAGGTCGCGCTCCGGGCTCGAGGTGCTCGTGGCCGAGGACAACGCGGTCAACGCGAAGGTGGCGCAGGGGTTCCTGAGCCGTCTGGGGCATCGCTCCTTGGTCGCGAGGAACGGCGTCGAGGCGCTTCGTGAGCTGGCCTCGCGGCACTTCGACGTCGTCCTGATGGACATGCAGATGCCCGAGATGGACGGGCTCGAGGCGACCAGGCGAATTCGAGCGACGGAGGCCGAGAGGGAGTCCACCCGCCTGCCGATCTTCATCGTGTCGGCCAACGCGCTGCCCGAGGACGAAGCCGCGGGCCTCGCTTCGGGGGCCGACGCGTTCTTGAGGAAGCCGATCGCGCTCGATCGCCTCGAGCAGCACCTCTCGGGGCTCGTCCCTGCGTTTGGCTCGAAGGGTGGGGGTGCGTAGCCCAGGGGTGCCGCGTGCTTGTCTTTGCATATGACGGAACGCTCAACGGCGACTGGGTCGCGCACTACGCCGTGCGCTTCGCCGCCAACACCGCCGCGCGCAAGCTCCGACTCGTGCACGTCGCGGACGCCGCGCCCGAGTCCAGCGTCGAGCAGGGCATCGCGCGCATCGCCCGCGAGTCCGAGGTGCTCGGCGTCGCGCTCGAGACCGAGCTCGTCCCGCGGCGCGGAGCCGGCGTCGCCGAGCGTCTGCTCGAGCTCGTCCCCGAGCGCGCGACGCTCATCGCCGGCACTCGGGCGAAGCCACAGAACCGCGCGCTGCTCGCCGGAACGGTCTCGGCGCGCCTGCTCGACGCCGGTCGCTTCTCGGTCATCGCGATCCGCGTCGTGAACCCCGGCGTGCTCGGGCAGCCCGGCAGCGTGCTGTTACCCATCGCGGGCCGCCCTCGCCAGGCCGCGCTCGCCCTGCCGCTGCTCCGCCTGCTCGGCGACGATCTCCAGCGCCTGCACTTTCTCTTCGTGCGCGAGGTGTCTCAGGTGCGCCTTCGCCTCATGCGCAACCAAGGCGGCGAGAAGCTCCTGGCCGAAGGGCGCGCCCTGGTGGCTTCCATCGAAGACGAGCTCCGCGCTGGGCTCAGTCCGCACGACTTCGAGCTCGACTCGAGCGTCGTCGTCTCGTCCGATACGCCCAGGGAGATCCTCCTTCACGCGCGCAGGCTCCGCTCGCGGTTGATCGGCCTCGGGGCCTCGCTGCGAACGCTGCCCCAGCGCGTGGTCTACGGTAACCCCATCGAGGAACTCTTGCGCGACGCACCCTCGGACGTGGCCGTCTATCGGAGCGTGGAGTGAAGCAGCGTCAGATTCACAACCTCGAATCCGACGAGGTCTGGTCGTTGTTGCGCAGCCGGGTCGACGGGCTTCGGGCCGACGAGGTCGCGCAGCGCCTCTCTGAGACCGGGGCGAACACGCTGACCGCGCCGCCGCGCTGGGTCTGGCTCCGCACGTTCGCTGCCCAGTTCACGAACCTGTTCGGTCTCTTGCTCGACGTGTCGGCGGTGCTCTGCTTCGTGGCCGACCGCATGCAGCCAGGCGAGGGCATGGCCGTGCTCGGCTGGGCGCTCCTCGCCGTCGCGGTCCTGAACGCGCTCTTCACGTTCGCTCAGGTGATTCGAGCCGAGCGCGCGATGGACGCGCTCCGCAACATGTTGCCCCAGCGCATCACGGTGCGACGGGGCGGGGTCGAGCAAGAGGTGCCGATCGAGGCGCTCGTCCCGGGCGATGTGCTCATGCTGTCCGAAGGCGACCGAGTGCCCGCCGACGCGCGCCTCGTCGAGAGCCACGATCTGCTCGCGAACAACGCCTCGCTGACCGGCGAGTCACGGCACGCGAGCCTCACCGCGAGCCGCGTCGAGAAGGGACGAATGGTCGACGCGCCGAACCTCGTGTTCGCGGGGTGCACGCTCGTTCGCGGGTCGGGCGTCGCCGTGGTGCACGCCACCGGGCCGCGAACCGAGTTCGGGAAGATCGCCGCGCTCAGCGTCCAGGTGCAGCGGCCGCCGACCCCGATCGAGCGCGAGGTCGCCCGCATGGTGCGCATCTTGACGGTCGTCGCCGTCGTGATGGGCGTCGCCTTCTTCTTCTATGGCTTGGCCATCGGGCGATCGCTCTGGGTCAGCGTCGTCTTCATGGTGGGCATCATCGTCGCGAACGTGCCCGAGGGGCTCTTGCCGACGCTGACGCTCGCCCTGGCGATGGGAGGCCTGCGCCTCGCGAAGAAGAAGGTCCTGGTGAAGAGCCTGAACGCGGTCGAGGCCCTGGGGTCGATCGAGATCATCTGCACCGACAAGACCGGAACCTTGACCAAGAACGAGCTGGCGGTGACGAGCGTCGTCGACGCGCCGAGTGGAGAGCCTCTGGGCGAGGCCGCGTGCCGCGAGCTCATCGAGGTCGCCGTGGCCGCGTCGGAGCTCCATGGGCGGGACGGCGCGCTCACGGGCGATCCGCTCGACGTCGCCGCGGCGATGCTCTTGAAGAAGCTGGGAGGAGATCCGCTCGCGTTGTCTAAGGACATTGTCCGGCACATCGCCTTCGACGTGCAGCGCCGGCGGGCAGCGGGGGTGGTGAAGCAAGGGGACTCGTGGCGCTTCGCGCTCAAGGGCGCCTGGGAAGTCGTGCGCCCGCACGTCGCGATCTCGAGCGAGGAGCGGGCACGCTGCGACGAGACGGAGCGGCGGCTGGCGTCGCAAGGGCTGCGCATCATCGCGGTCGCGTCACGGCGACTCAAAGCCGAAGAAGTGGCGACGCCGGAGGCCGAGCTGGAAGAAGGACTTCACCTGCACGGCTTCATGTGCCTCTCGGATCCGCTCCGGGACGAGGTCCCCGACGCGCTCGCGCGCTGCCACAGGGCCGGTATTCGCGTCATCCTGGTGACGGGCGATCACCCCGACACGGCTCGGGCGATCGCCGAGCGGGCCGGCATTGTTCCGCCGAACTCGACCGCCGAGGCCGTGCTGACCGGCGACGCGCTCGAGGCGCTGCGCGAGGCCGAGCTCGCCGAGCGCCTGAAGGCCGGACTCAGCGTCTTCGCGCGCACGACGCCCGAGCAGAAGCTCAAGATCGTGAGCGCCATCAAACGCATGGGGCTCCTCGTCGCCATGACGGGAGATGGCGTCAATGACGCGCCAGCGCTGCGGGTCGCGGACGTGGGCATCGCCATGGGCCTGGGAGGCACGGACGTGGCGCGCGAGGCGGCGCAGATCGTCCTGCTCGACGACAACTTCGCGAGCATCGTGGCGGGCGTCGAAGAGGGGCGGACGGTCTTCTCGAACATACGCAAGTTCACGACCTATGTGCTCGCGAGCAACGTGCCCGAGATGGCGCCCTTTCTGGCCTACGTGGTGTTGCGGGTGCCGCTGGGGCTCACGGTGATTCAGATCCTCTCGATCGACCTCGGCACCGATCTGATTCCGGCCATCGGCCTTGGCCAGGAGCCGCCTGATGGCGAGGCGATGAGCCACCCGCCGCGCGGCCTGCACGGGCGGCTGCTCGACACGAAGCTCATCGTGCGAGCCTACCTGTTCCTCGGGCTGGTCGAGGCGGCGTGGGCGATGTTCATGTTCTTCCTCGCGCTGCACCTCGGTGGCTGGCGCTACGGGCAGGACCTGGGCGCGAACGACGCGCTCTACCGCAGCGCGACCGGCGTGACGCTCATCTCGGTGGTCTTCACGCAGGTGGGCAACTTGATTGGCCGTCGCTACGAGACTCGCTCTGGGCTCGATCGAGGGCTCTTGCGCAACCTGCTCTTCGTCGTGGGCGTCGGCCTCGAGCTCACCTTCGTCGTCGCGGTGGTGTACTTCCCGCCCCTTGGGCGCGCCCTCGGGACGGGCTCGATCTCCCCGTGGCTTCTGGCGCTCGCGGCGCTCGGCGCACCGGTGCTGTTTCTCGCCGACTGGCTGAGGAAGCGGTTGGCCGCTCGTCGCGCGCCCTAGCTTGCTAGCGCTCGCCATCGGCTCGGCGGCTTCCTGCAGCGGGCTTACTGGTCGAGCACGTAGGAGAACATCAGGGGAACGACGATGGACGCGTCGCTCTCGATGATGTGTTTGGGCGTGTCGACGCCCAGCTTGCCCCAGGTGATCTTCTCGTTGGGGACCGCGCCCGAGTACGAGCCGTAGCTCGTCGTCGAGTCACTCACCTGACAGAAGTAGCCCCACAGCGGCACCCCGGTGCGGCCGAGGTCCTGGTGAAGCATCGGGACGACGCAGATGGGGAAGTCGCCGGCGATGCCGCCGCCCACCTGGAAGAAGCCTACTGGCGTCCGTGGCGCCGTCTCGGTGTACCAGGACGCGAGCGTCTGCATCGCCTCGATGCCCGTGCGCACCGTGTGCACGTTCTTGAGGTCACCCGACAGGCAGTGCCCCGCGTACATGTTGCCGAGGGTGGAGTCTTCCCAGCCCGGCACCCAGATGGGGAGCTCCTTGTCGCACGCGGCGAGGAGCCAGCTGTCTTTCGGATCGATCTGGTAAGAGCCGGCCAGCTTCCCGCTTCGCAGCACCCGGTACATGAACTCGTGGGGGAAGTGCCGCGCCCCCGACCTGTCGGCGGCGACCCACTCCTCAAGGACGACCTTCTCGATGCGCCGCATGGCCTCCATCTCGGGGATGCACGTGTCCGTCACCCGGTTCAGGTGCCGTTCGAGCAGCGCCTGCTCGTCGCGGGGAGTGAGGTCGCGGTAGTTCGGCACTCGCTGGTAGAACTCATGGGCCACCAGGTTGAAGAGGTCCTCCTCGAGGTTCGCGCCGGTGCAGCTGATGGCGTGCACCTTGTCTTGGCGGATCATCTCGGCGAGCGAGATGCCAAGCTCGGCCGTGCTCATCGCGCCGGCCAGCGTCACCAGCATCTTCCCACCACCCTCCACGTGGCGGCGGTAGTCCTCGGCCGCGTCGACGAGGGCCGCGGCGTTGAAGTGACGGAAGTGCGTTCGACAGAATTGCCTGATGCTCATGCGTGTGCTCCCGGCGACGAGGAGTTCAAGCGCGGGAGCCGTCGCCGAGTGAGCGCACCACGCCTGAACGCTCTACGGCCGGTGAGGCGGCCGCCATCGAGGCGTTGGGTGGCACGGCGCGCCCAGCGATAGCACCTTCGAGCCGACAGGACAACGCCAGCGCCGACCTCGGCGAGCTCGTCGCTGGCGGACCTGACGACTCAGCGGGTGATCGTCACCGTCGTGTCTTGCTGCAAGCGGTGGATCCCCAGGATCACCTTCTGCCCCGCGGAGGTCGCCCCGTAGAGACGGTTCAGGTCGTCCAACGACACCACGCTTTGGCCCCCCAGCTGCAGCACGACGTCGAGTCCCCGGAGCCCGTCGGTCGCCGCCTGGCTCTGCGCGGGGATCGAGACCACCAGGACACCGACGTCGGCGCCGATGCCGGTCAC
>PMBV01000518.1 GCA_003153055.1 Myxococcales bacterium | reverse complement strand
TGTCTCATTCACGTTGACAGGTTCCGTAGGCCAATGACCGAACGCATCGCGCACGCTACTTGGCTGCCTCGATGATTGGGAAGGCTCCGGCGGCGTTTTGAGTTGCGCCAGCGTCCAGAACTCTTTGACGTTCGCCTGGTGGGCTGCCAGCACATAGGGCTGCACGGCCTTCTTCCACGCCGCGACGGTCGCGGGGCCGTAGCCAGTCACGCCGACGGAGTAGCCGCCCTGAGAGACGACCGGCTGGAGGAACCCCACACCGCGACGCACTGGGACCCGACGAAAGCGGTGCCCGAGCCACACAGCACGCTCCCCACTTCTACGCATTGCGTGCCGACGAGCGTGGTGCCGGTCCCACAGGCAATGTTGGGCACGCACTCCCCTGCCGAATCGTGGGTTCCGGCGCCACAGCTGTCCGCGGCCACGCAGACTCCGTTGCTTTCCACTGTTCCACTGCCACAGGCAACCGACCCTTCGAAGGTCGCCCCACGACCACACGCAATGAGCCACGCACCGGATGCCGCGCCAACCAGAAATGCTCTCATGGGCTCCATTAAGAAGGTGATACCGGCCGGCGCGTAGCCGGCGGCGAAGGTGCATGTCAAGTCGAGTGGATTCAGTCGGGGCTGCCAGTGGGAACATCGCACGCGTAGCAGCCCGAAGTGTTTCGTGAATGACGCAGTCTTCCCTCGTGAAGGACTCCCTGCCGCCAGTAAGCTCCGTTCCCGCCTGCCTACTGAGCTAGCCTGGCCGCCCCAGATGAGCACGCTCCCTGATCGCACCACGCCCAAGGGGTTCCCATCGGTCCCGCCGGAAGCGTGGGAGCCGCTCATCAAGCTCGCGCGCCTGGCTGGCCGACCCCTGGAGCGCTTCCTCAAGGTGCAGGCAGCCAGCGGCATCGCGTTGCTGCTCACCGCCGGGTTCGCGCTGGCGTGGGCCAACTCTCGGTGGGCCGACACCTACTTCGCGCTCTGGCACCTGCCGGTGGGCCTGGGCATCGGCCGCTTCAGCTTCGAGCGCCCGCTCGAGTGGTACGTCAACGACGTGTTGATGGCCGTCTTCTTCTTCGTCGTGGGCATGGAGATTCGCCGCGAGCTGCACCACGGCGAGCTGTCGGAGTGGCGCCGGGCAGTGCTCCCGGCCGCGGCGGCGGTAGGCGGCATGGTGGTGCCCGCGCTCATCTACCTCGCCTTCTCACGTGGTGGGCCGACGAGCTCGGGCTGGGGCGTGCCCATGGCGACCGACATCGCCTTCGCGGTGGGCATCCTCACGCTGCTGGGTCAACGGGTGCCCGCGGCGCTGCGGGTGCTGCTGCTGGCGCTGGCGGTGATCGACGACCTCGGGGCCATCATCGTCATCGCGCTGTTCTACTCGAGCGGCATCTCGGCCCCGTGGCTCCTCGTCGGCGTGCTTGGACTGGGCGCCATCTTCGTGCTCCAGAAGCTGGGCGTGCGCCAGCGCCTCGCCTACCTGCCGCCAGCGATGCTCGTCTGGGCGGGCTGCCACTGGGCGGGCATTCACCCCACCATCGCCGGCGTGGTGGTTGGGCTCGTCACTCCGGTGCGGGCCTGGCTGGGAACCGAGGGCTTCATTCAGTCGGTGCAGGCCGAGCTCAACACGCTGACGACCGCCGCCTCGCGAGAGCCGGCCCATCAGCTCGCCGACTCCTTGCGCTTCGTCGACGCCGCCCGGAGAGAGGCCCTCTCACCAGCCGAGAGCCTCATCGAGCTGCTCCACCCCTCCGTCGCCTTCGTCATCATGCCCCTCTTCGCCCTGGCCAACGCCGGGGTTCAGCTCGAGGGGTTCTCGCTCGGGGGCGCCACCGCCACCGTGACCTGGGGCGTTGTCGCTGGCCTGGTCGCGGGCAAACCCCTCGGCATTCTCCTGGTGTGCTGGGGCTCGCTGGAGCTGGGCCTCGCGCGGCTCCCCCGGGGCCTCTCGACCCGTCACCTGGTGGTGCTCGGCGTGGTGGCCGGCGTCGGCTTCACCATGGCCCTCTTCATCGCTCAGCTCGCCTTCGTCGACCCCGCGCTGTTGCGGGCCGCGAAGCTGGGCGTGTTGGCAGCGAGCGGGCTCTCGGCGGTGCTCGCGCTGGGCCTGGGCCGGGCCCTGCTCTCGATCGCCTCGAGGTCGCCCGCGGCTCAGAGCGCCGACGAGGCCGAGAGCTCGACCGAGAGCTAGAGCGGGAGTTGTGGACACGGGGCGCGCGACGCCTCCATAGTCGAGGAGCAGTTTTCCGGAGGGGCTCACATGGATATCGGGACGATTCTCTCTTCGCCGACCAAGGACCCGGAGTGGCTCAAGAAGTGCGCCATCAGCGGGCTCATTCTCCTCATTCCCATCGCTGGCGCTCTGAACCTCATGGGGTGGATGAAGGCGGTGTACGAGCGGGCCAAAGCAGGTGACCAGACGCTGCCCGAGCCAGGCCTCGAGTACATCGGCGCTGGGTGGGCCCTGTTCCTCGCGATACTCCCACCGCTGCTCGTCGTCTTCGTCTGGAACATCTTGGTGATGATCCTCTCCGCGATGGATCTGCGGGCGGCCGCGGGCATCGGGCAGCTCATCGGCTTCCTGCTTCAGCTCGGCATCAGCCTGGTGGTGGTACCGGCCCTGATGTACCGCCACGTGGTGCACGGGAAGGGCCTCGCCGACGCCTTCGACTTCCCCGACATCACCCGGGTCATCACCACCAACAGCGGGGCCTTCGTCAACTTCGCCCTGGTCGCCTTCCTTGCCAACCTCATCGGCAGCCTGGGCTTCGTGGCCTGCTGCATCGGCGGCATCGTCTCGCTGCCCTTCGGCTCGGCCATCACCGGCAACAACCTGCGCGCCTTCGAGCAGCAGACCGGGCTGTGATCCTCGGCCAGCGATGACAATGCTGAGCTGACGCGAATTGAATACCGCCGCCGCGGGGCCCCGGCCCTGATTCCATGGCCCTCGCGGTGGCCCTGACCCTGCACGGTCGCACTGCAAGGGGCGTCGAATTCGCCCTGACACGTGGTTCGAAACAGGAGGGGTCATGTTCTTGGACATCATCGGAGCGCTGGAGAGCCCGTTGGTCATCGGGGCAATGGTGGGGCTGGTGGCGCTGGTGTTGCTGGTGCGCAGCGGGGTGTGGATCATCGCCGAGGATGAGTCGGGGCTGGTCATCAAGAAGTTCGGCAAGTCGTTGCCNNGGCCTGTGGTCGTGGAAGTACCGGGTCGAGAAGGTGCCGCTGGTGGTGGTGCGCCCGGGAGAGATCGCGCTGGTGGTGGCGGCCGACGGCGACGCCATTCCCTCCGAGCGCATCTTGGGGCACGAGGTCGACTGCGACGACTTCCAGAACGCCCGCGCCTTCCTCACCGACGGTGGCGAGAAAGGGCGACAGCTGGCGATCGTCACCGCGGGCAGCTACCGCATCAACCCGGCCGTGTTCCAGGTGGTGGCGGCCGAAGACAGCGAGCGCTTCGGCGTTCGGCCTGACGAGCTCGCGGTCTATACCGTGTCGCCGGATCGCGTGGGCATCGTGACGGTGCTCGACGGCCGGCCGATTCCCCAGGGCGATCTGGCCGGCGCGCCAGTGGAGGGCCACGACAACTTCCAGCGAGGTCAGGGCTTCATCGAGGCCGGAGGCTTCCGCGGGCTCCAGGAGCAGGTGCTCTTGAGCGGCTCGTGGAACCTGAACCCCTGGTTCGTGCAGGTCGAGCAGATCCCCATGACCGAAATCCCCATCGGGTACGTCGGCGTGGTGGTGAGCTACGTGGGCAAGGAGCACATCGACCTCTCGGGCGATGACTTCACCCACGGCGACCTGGTCGAGCGCGGCCGCAAGGGCGTGTGGATCGAGCCCCTGCTCCCCGGCAAGCACCCCATCAACACCCGGGTGATGAAGGTCGAGCTGGTGCCCACCACCAACATCGTCCTCAACTGGGCGACGCGGGTGGAGGCCCACAAGTACGACGAGAAGCTCGCCCCCATCACCGTGCGCTCCAAGGACGGCTTCAGCTTCACGCTCGACGTCTCGCAGATCATCCACATCGGAATGAAGCAGGCCCCCCGGGTCATCTCCCGGGTCGGCTCGATGCAGAACCTGGTGGATCACGTGCTCCAGCCGACGGTGGCGAACTACTTCCGCAACTCGGCCCAGGAGGTGACGGTGCTCGACTTCCTCTCGGCCCGGTCTACCCGGCAGAAGGAGGCCTTCGAGGCCATTCGAGGGGCCCTGTCAGCGTACGACGTGGAGTGCATCGACACGCTGATCGGCGACATCCAACCTCCGGCCGAGCTGATGAAGACGCAGACCGACCGGAAGATCGCCGAAGAGATGCAGCGGACCTTCGACGTGCAACGGGAGGCCCAGGTGAAGCGGCAACAGCTCGAGCGAGAGACGTCGATCGCCAACATGCAGAGCGAGGTGGTGCGCAGCGAGCAGATGGTGCGCATCAGCGAGCGAAACGCGCTGGCGGTGGCCGAGACGGCCAAGGGCGAAGCGAGCCGCATCAAACTGCAGGCCGAGGCCGACGCCGCTCGGCTGAGCATGAACGCCGAGGCCGAGACCGAGGCCCTGCGGAGGCGCTCGCAGGTGCAGGCCGATGCCAAGCGGCTCGACGGCGACGCGGAGGCGCAGGCGACCCGCGCCGTGGGTCAAGCCAAGGCCGAGGCGTACACCGTCGGCGTGCAGGCCATGGGCCGTGACGGCTTCACCGCCGTGCAGCTCGCCACGGTGCTGGCCGAGAACCAGGTGAAGCTGGTGCCGGAGATCTCCGTCGGCGGCGATGCGGGTGGTGGCTCCCTGGCCACCGCGATGCTGGCGAAGATGCTGAAGACGGGCACCGGCGACCCGCCCGCCACTGTGGTCAACGGTCCCGCCCCGGCGCCCAAGGCCTGAGCTCCGGGATTCGGGTTAGGGTCAAGGCAAGGACGGTGGCTCGGTGAGAGACCCCCTTTGGTACAAAGACGCCGTCATTTACGAAACGCACGTGAAGGCCTTCGCCGATTCAAACGGCGACGGCATCGGCGACTTCGCCGGGCTCATCTCGAAGCTCGACTACCTCGAGGCCCTGGGGGTCACCTGCCTGTGGCTGTTGCCCTTCTTCCCCTCCCCGCTCAGGGACGACGGCTACGACGTGGCCGATTACCGCGGGGTCCACCCCTCGTACGGCTCGTTGGAGGACTTCGAGCGGCTGGTGGCCGAGGCCCATCGCCGCGACCTCCACATCATCATCGAGCTGGTCGTCAACCACACCTCGGATCAGCACCCCTGGTTCCTCCGGGCCATGCACGCGGCGCCTGGGTCCTGCGAGCGTGACTATTACGTCTGGAGCGACACCGACGAGAAGTTCCAGGAAGCGCGCATCATCTTCACCGACACCGAGCGCTCGAACTGGACCTGGGAGCCCACCGCCCGGGCCTACTACTGGCACCGCTTCTTCAGTCACCAGCCAGACCTCAACTTCGACAACCCCAAGGTGCTCGAGGAGATCTTCCAGGTGATGGCGCACTGGCTCGACCTGGGCGTCGACGGGTTTCGGCTCGACGCCATTCCCTACCTGGTCGAGCGAGAGGGCACGAGCTGCGAGAACCTCCCCCAGACCCACGAGGTCCTTCGGCGGATCCGCGCCTTCGTCGAGGAGCGCTACCCTGGGCGCCTGCTACTCGCCGAGGCCAACCAGTGGCCGTGGGACGTGCGCCCCTACTTCGGCGATGGCGACGAGTGCCA
>PMBV01000138.1 GCA_003153055.1 Myxococcales bacterium | reverse complement strand
AGACCTCAGCACCGGCCTGAGCGCCACGCTTCAGTGCTCGGCGGCCTCTCCCGCGACGCAGCACTCACCGGCCTCTTCCCGCACTCCGCTGGCGATCTTGAACAACACAGTCAAGACAAACGCCCCGACCGCCCAGATCCCCGCGCTCACGCCGATCTCCGTCAGGCCCGGGTGGTACTCCGTGATGTGATTGAGCGGCGATGGCACAAAGCCACCCAAGACCAGCCCGACGCCCTTGTCAATGAAGGCAGAGATGAAGATGCTCCCGCAGGCCGCGATGAGGAGGCCCTCGTTCCTCCTCCACGACGGCACCAGCAACACCACCACGCCCGCGACTCCGAGGGCGAGCGAGGTCCACATGAAAGGAACGAGCTGGGTGTGCCCGTCGAGCCCGATGTACAAGTATTCCAGCGTGTGCTTGTGCGAGGGAATATTGCTGTAAAACGCCGTGAAGAACTCGAGCCCAAGGAAGAACAGGTTTGCGAGCATCCCGTAGGTCACGATCGAGGCCAGCAAGTTGATCGGCTTCTTGCCCGGGTCGAACTTCGTCAGGCGTCGGTGGAGGAACACGAGCAAGATGAGCAAGGCAGGCCCGGAAGCGAACGCGGAGGCGAGGAACCTCGGCGCCAGCACGGCCGTAAGCCACAGGTGCCGACCAGGAAGCCCNNATGATGGCCGAGTTCCAGAACGGCCGTCCGCCGAGCCCCACGTACAGAAACGCCGTCACCGTGTGAATGCTGACCGCCCAGGGCACCGACAGGTAGATCAACACCTTCACCCACTTCGCCGGCGGAATGTGATGGCGCTCGGCGACCTGCGTCGACCAGCCGATGACCACGTTCAACACCAGGTAGCCATTGAGAACGGACGCATCCCAGAACAGCATCGAGCTCGGCGTCGGATGCAGGATCAGGTTCATCGCCCGGCCCACCTGCCCAATGTCCGCCAAGACAAACAACAGACACATCGTCACCGCCGCCACCGCGACCGACTCCCCCAGCACGACGATCTTCCCGAACGTGCTGTAGTTGTGCAGGTAATACGGAAGTACCAGCATCACCGCCGAAGCGGCCACCCCCACGAAGAAGGTGAACTGCGAGATGTACAGACCCCAGCTCACGTCTCGGCTCATGCCGGTGACGGTCAGCCCGGTCTCGAGTTGGTGCAGGTAGCTCACGACGCCGAGGGCGATGACGACCCCGAGCGCGCCCAACCAGAGCCAGTATGCCAGCGGTCCGCGGAGTGCTTTGTCAATCATAGGTGGCTCAGGTGATGTAATAGACAGACGGCTCGGTGCCGAGCTCGGGCTTTCTCCGCTGGGTAGCGTGCTCGTCCATCAGCGCGCGAACCTCGGAGGTGGGGTCGTTGAGATCGCCGAAAGTCATCGCCTTCGACGGGCACGACTCCACGCACGCCGGCTTGAGCCCTTGGTCGATGCGCTCCACGCAGAAGTTACACTTCTCGACCACGCCTCGGGTGCGATGCGGAAACTCGGGGTTCATCTTGGCGATGTAGGGCTCGGGGTCTCTGAAGTTGAAGCTCCGCGACCCATAGGGACAGCCGCCCATGCAGAACCGACACCCGATGCAGCGGTGAAAGTCCATCATCACGATGCCGTCGTCACGCTTGAAGGTCGCCTGCGTCGGGCAGACCCGCACGCACGGCGGCTCGTCGCATTGATTGCAGAGGGTCAACAGCGGCCGCTCCTGCTTCTCCTTCGACATGCGACCAGCGTTCTCGGGGAAGAGGTCCTTGTACTCCTCCTTCCAGATCCACTTCACCTCTTCCTTCGGGTTGCCGATGGTGGGCACGTTGTGCCGCTCGTGGCAGGCCGTGATGCAGTCAGTACAGCCTGGGCTGCACTTGCGGGTGTCGACCACCATGCCCCAGCGTGTCCCCGTGGGAGCCTCGGGAGCACCGTGCTCGCTCGCCTCGGCCTCCTTGGCGGCCAGAACATTCACTCCGCCGATGGCTGTCGTGGCGGCGGCGCCGGCGACCAACTTGAGGAAGCCCTTCCTTGTCACCCTATTCGTGGTCATGCGGAGCCTCCGGTGTAGCACCCGCGTCGAGGCCTTGGGCTCGATCCGAGGCGTGACATTGGAAACACGTCACGGTCACCGAGACTTGCTCGTGACAGCGATCGCAGAAGGTATGTCTCGACTGGTGACAGCCAAGACACGTGCGAGTGAGGCTCTTCTCGAACTTCACCCCCTTCGAGTTGACATAGGTGCGACGGTCCTTGGCGCTGGTGCGCACCACGCTGTCGCGCCACTCGTACAGCATCTTCATGTGGCTCCGGCGCATCACCTCGACCGGCTCGATGCACTCCCCCGAGACGGGGAGCACGATCGGCGCCGACGCTCGCGGCTCCGCGCGCGAGTACCACAGCGGGAAGGTGATCACCGCCGCGATGACGAGCAAGAAGAGCGCCCCTGCCCAGGTCTTATGCATCGGTCGCCTCCAGGTCGTCGCCGCGCAGATCGGTGGTCCGCGTGTTCTCGCCTTCCATGACCAATGCATTGCCGACCAGCTCGTGGAGCCCACTCACCGCCACGTCCGGTACCCAGTAGTTCATCAACGTCGGCAGCACGGCCCGATCGATGGCGCAGATGGCGGTCAGCATGTTCACGTCGTGCATCTCTTTCACCAGCTTCACCGCGTTCGCCCGGGGGAAGCCTCCGCGCATGCGCACTTCCATCAGCTCATTGGTGTTGAGGCCCGAACCCGACCCACAGCAGAACGTGCGCTCTCGGGTGGTGCTTTCGTGCATCTCGTAGAAGTGGTTGGCCACCGCCTTGAGCACCAGGCGCGGCTCCTCGAGGAGGCCCATGCCTCGGGCCGTGTTGCAGGAGTCGTGGAAGGTGATGCGACGGTGATCGTTGCGCTTGGGGTCGAGCTTCAGCTTGTTGTGCTTGATGAGGTCAGCGGTGAACTCGGCGATGTGCACGTACTTGGTGGCCGCCGTGTTGCCGAACTTCGTTCCCGTCATCGGAGACACTGGCTGCTCGAGGAAGTCGGCCGGCCCCGTCATCGTGCCCATGTACTGGTTGATGACCCGCCACATGTGCCCGCACTCGCCCCCGAGAATCCACTTCACGCCCAGCCGCTTGGCCTCGGCGTACACCTTGCCGTTGAGCTTCTTCATCAGCTCATGCGAGGTGAACAAGCCGAAGTTCCCTCCCTCCGAGGCGTAGGTGCTGAAGGTGTAGTCGAGCCCGATGTGGTGGAAGAGCAGCAAGTACCCCATCATCGTGAAGATGCCCGGGTCGGCGAAGAAGTCGGCCGACGGCGTGACGAAGAGGATTTCGGCGCCCTTGCGGTTGAAGGTCGGGTTGACCTTGATGCCGGTGAGCGACTCGAGATCCTCCACCAGCGAGTCCAGTGAATCCTTGAGCGCGTGCGGCTGGAGCCCCAGGTGATTGCCAGTGCGCTGGCTGTTGCCGGCCGGCTCGAGGATCCAGTTGGTGCCCACGCCGATCTCATGGAGCATCTCCCGCCCCATCATGGTGATCTCGGCGGTGTCGATGCCGAATGGGCAATACACACTGCACCGGCGGCACTCGGTGCACTGGTAGTAGTACTTGTACCACTCCTTGATGACGCCCTCGTCGAGGTCGCGAGCTCCGGCCAGCGAGCCCAGCACCTTCCCCGCCGGCGTGAAGTACCTCCGGTACACCGAGCGCATCAGCTCGGCGCGCACCACCGGCATATTCTTCGGGTCGTTGGTGCCGAGGAAGAAGTGGCACTTGTCCGCGCACGCCCCACAGCGCACACAGACGTCCATGAAGAGCTTGAAGGAACGGAACCGATCGAGGCGGCTCTTGAACCCCTTCAGCACCGTCTCCTTCCAGTTCGCCGGCAACTTCCAGTCGGCGTCGGTCGGCTGCCAATCGCGGGCGTTGGGGAAGCCCAGCCGCTCGATGCTGGTGCCCTTGGCCCCAAAGCAATACTGGTTGGGCTTGAACTCGACCGGCAGTTGCCGCCAATCGTCGGTCTGAGGCGCGTAGTCGGGTGGGAGCGTGGCGACCAGCTCGGCCGCCTTGGGTACCTTGGTGGTCATGAGTGGCCCCCGTGGCTCGTCTGGGTCGCCTCGGTGGAGTCGACCGGGAGATCTGCGTCGATCATCTTCTCGCGGAAATCATTCTCGTAGTCCGCGTAGGAGTGCGGTGGGGCCGGGTAGTCCCACGGGTTGATGTGACGGTGAACACGCGCGTCGTTCGGCATGTTCCGGGTGGGCGACAGGAAGACCCCGCCGGCGTGCACCAGCTTGCTGAACGGAAAGTACGCCAGGAGCACCGACACCAGGAAGAGGTGAACGTAGAACGCCACGTCGAGCCTCATGGCGGCCGGGTGCAGCTGGAGCAGAGACAGCATGTGAGCCTTGATGCCGGGGATGTCGACGTGGAACAGGTACCGCATCAGCACACCCGACGCGCCGATGAGAAACAGCACCGCGAGGGGAAAGAAGTCGCCCGGCAGTGAGATCAACCGAACTTGCCGCTCCGCGACTCGCCGCAGGAACAGCAGCGTCACCGCGCCAATGAAGAACAGGTCCGTGAAGTAGAGCGTCGGCGGGCCAATCTGGAACAAGCCGTCGAGGGTGGCCAGGCCGTTGATCGCGCCCGGGACGACGGGGAGGAAGAAGCGAAGGTGCCGGAGCACGACCACCAGCATCGAGTAGTGGAACAGCATGCCGATGACCCACAGGCCCTTGGCGGAAAACGCGATGAGGCGCCCGTCGACGATGCCCGACTGGGTGTTCCGGAACAGGGAGCGAAAGAGAAACACCTCGGCCGCCATGCGCACCACCACGCCGCCGGCGCCCGATGGGTTCTCGACCCAGTCATGCTTGATCCACGGGAGGCTCTTCTGCTGCCCGGCCGTGGTGGTGATGTTGAACGGCACCGGCGTGCGGACCCAGCCCGCGATGCGCCAGAGGAACCCTCCCACGAAGGTCGCGAAGGCCAGGTAAGGGATCACGACACCGAAGAGCACGTGCAGGTCCGCCACCGCGAACCCCGCCATCGGCACCAGCGCCACGCCCAGAGCCAGCGCCACCGGCAACAGAATCTTCACGGCGCACCTCCAGTCATCATCTCGTCTCTGCTTACGACTTGCGCGGGGGCCGCGGGCCGCGACGAGGCACTCGAGCGACAACCGAATGTCTCCTCCGGTCCATACTCGGTCATTTCCCGAATTCTCAGACGGTAGAGGTCATCTCGGCACTTGGCGTAGGCGTTAAACGTGTGCAGCGCGAGGAAGTCGAGGCGACGCGAAAGCGCCTCGTAGCCCGGCGACCCACCCAAGCGCTCACGCACGAGATCCTTCAGCACGAAGAGGTGCGAGACAGCCTCGGCCGCCGAGATCTCCTGCACCGCGCGGAGCCGAACCACGCCCTCGGGAATCGAGGTCGTGGCGTCCACCGGAGCGTCGGAGAAGAGCAGCTCGACGAGCGTCGTGAAGTCGGAGCGAACCGTCTCGCGGAAGGGGTCCTCCGCGGGAGCGAAGAGCGCCTTCTTCTTGAGCTCCGGCCCGAAGACACGGTCGATCCATTCTTCGCAGATTGATTGCCTCGTCTTCGGGTCCATCATCGAAACACCCGTCCGTTGGAGAGTTCTGGTTAGACGCAGCCGGTCGGCTTGGGCAGCCCGGCGTACTTGCATGCCTGCTTGGCCGGGCCTTCAGGGAAGAGCTGGTACAGGTACTTGTTGTTGCCCTTCTCGGGCCCCAGCTTCTTGCCGATGGCCTTGGTCAGCACGCGAATCATCGGGGCGATCTGGAACTCCGCGTAGTACTCGCGGAGAAAGGTGATGACCTCCCAGTGTGCCGGAGTGAGGCTCATGCCTTCTTTGGCGGCGAACGCGTTCGCCACGGCCTCGTCCCACTGCGTGAGGTTGAGGAGGTAGCCCTCCTCGTCGACTTCCACGGTCTTCCCATCAATCGATACAGTTGCCATTGTACTCCTCCAGATGAATCGTTAGCTCAGACTGCCAGTCGCATAAACTGCGATGTCTTCTTTGCCTTGGCCCGCCGCGCGGCTTGAACGAAGGCCCCGGCCCACCAGGGCGCTGCGCTGGGGTGCAAGTGGGCGTACGACGCCAGCACGCCGCCCTCGAGGACGCCGTCGGAGCCGTTCCCCACGCCGGCGCCCCGTTCGACCCCGTAGGCGAACCTCACGTCATCGCGCTCGAGTTGGACCCGGGAGTGGTGAAACTCGTGGGCCGCCACCGAGACGCCCACCGGGAGCTCCCACTGCTCGTTGCCCTGGAGCGTCGCGAGGCGCATGTACCCGCGCCCGACCGGCCGCTCCGTCATCACTGATCGCAGCGGCAACGCCCCGGCCATGCGGTACTCGACGCCGGCCACCGTCATGGCCCGGCCCAGGAGCATGAGTCCTCCGCACTCCGCGTAGATGGCCCCGTGGACCGCCAGGTCGCGAAGCTGCTCGAGCATGCTCGTATTGGCCGCGAGCCGCGAGGCGTACAGCTCGGGGAAGCCCCCACCGAGGTACACACCATCGCACGGAGGCACCCGGCCCTCGAGCGGGCTGAAGAACACCAGCTCGGCACCGGCGCCCTGCAGGGCCTCAAGGCTCTCTGGGTAGTAGAAGCTGAACGCGGCGTCACGGGCGACCGCGATGGTGACTCGCTCAGCGGAGGCCTGCCTCGCGAGCGGGAACGCCGTCGCCACTGGTGTCGCCAGCCGAGCGCCCACGCGGAGGATCCGCTCCACGTCGACGCCCTGCCCCACGGCGCCGGCGCAGGCGGTGATGAGCGCCTCGGCCTCCTCGGTCTCGACGTCAGGCGTGAGCCCCAGGTGGCGCTCACGAATCTCGAGCGCCTTGAGCCGAGGGACCACGCCGAGCACCGGCACTTCGGTGTAGGTCTCGACAGCCGCGCGCAGCTTGCTCTCGTGGCGGCTCCCCGAGACGTTGTTGAGCACCACGCCGGCGATGGTCAGCTCTGGCTCGAACTGCGTGTAGCCAAGGAGCAGCGGCGCGATGCCCCGGGTGGTTCGGGCGCAGTCCACCACCAACACCACCGGGAGCCCCAACAGCCGGGCCAAGGCCGAGGTCGAGTTGCTGCCCTCGGGATCGACGCCGTCGAACAGGCCTTTGTTCCCCTCCACCAGGGCCACGGTGCTGCCAGGGAGGTGGGCCGCGAAGCGCTCGCGAATGGCCGCCTCGCCCATCATCCAGAAATCCAAGTTCCTCGAGGCCCGCCCCGCCGCGCGGCCCAGCCACATCGGGTCGATGAAGTCAGGCCCCTTCTTGAACGTCTGCACCACCTGCCCAAGCTCGCGGAGGCGACGTGACAGGCCGATGGACACGGTCGTCTTGCCGGCGCTTCCATGATCGCCAGAGACGACAATTCCCACGGAGGTTGCCACGGACTCGCTCACTGGATGCTCAAGAGACGTGATGCTTGAACTTCTTGTAGACGGGGCCCCAGACCGGAGCATCGCCACGAATGGGGCGTTCCAAATACACGGCGAAGTAGAGCGAATCGTCGGCGTCTTTGACGTCGCCCTTCCGAAGCGCCGCCAGCGCTCGCTCGCCCCACGAGGCGGCCTCTCCGCCCGCCTCCTTGACGCGGCGCCAGTACGACTGGGCTTCCAGGCGGTAGACGAAGGACTCCTCGAGTGCGTTCGCCTCCGTCAGGGTGTTGACCGAGCGCTGCAGCTTCCCGAAGGTCATGGGCCAGCCCGTCTCGGCCCATCGCTTCGTCGCCTGCACCGCGTTCTCGATGTCTCCTGCGATCTCCTTGGTATCCATGGCCACCTCTACAGGTCGTCCCCCATGCCCATGTCGATGTAGCCCGTCGGGCAGATCTCCGCGCAGATGTGACATCCTACGCAGCGTTGGTACTCGGTGAACATCGTCTGTCCAACCGGGTTGTCTTTGAACATCTTGATGGCTTCTTGCGGACAGTACAACATGCACTGACGGCACGAGAAGCACTGCCCGCAGCTCATGCACCGCTCCGACTCGGTGGCCGCCGCCTCAGGCGCGAGCGGCATCAGCACCTCGGCAAACACGCCCTTGACCGAGCCGTTGCGCGCGTGCGTGCGCTTGGCCTGAGGCTTGGGCGGGAAGTACCAAGTATGCAGCTTCTTGAGGCCGATGAGCTCCTCGCGCGCGGGGGCGGGGATCGGCTCGCCACGGAGCTGGAGGTCGATGGCCAGGGCCGCCTTGCGCCCGTGACCGACCGCGGTGGTGATGAGATCGATCTTGATGATGTCACCACCGCCGTACACGTTGTCGAAGCCCGGCACCTTGTAGTGCCCGTCGACCTTGAGGAACGGGGTGCCCTGGGTGGCCTTCTCGAAGCCCGTGGTGTCGGTGCCCTGGCCGATGGAGGCCACCACCATGTCACAGGCGATGACAAACTCGGTGCCGGCCATGGGCTTGTAGCGGAGGAACGGAATGGGCGAGCTCGCGCCTTCTTCGCCCTTCGCCTTCTTCTCCATGCGCACGCAGCGCACGCCCTTGACCTTGTCGCCGTCGCGGAGAATCTCGGTCACGCTGACCTGGTATTGGAACTGGGTCCCGTCGTGCTCGGCCTCCTCGAACTCGTAGCCCTTGCACGCCATCTCGGGTCGAGGCACCGCCGACAGGAGCGTCGCCGTGGAGCCCAGGCGGAGCGCCAGCCGCGCCGTGTCCATCGCCACGTCGCCGTCACCGATGACGACCACGTTCTGACCTCGGCGCATCGTCATGCCATCGCGCTCGAAGTCGGCGAGGAATGTGATGGCGTTGCTCGAGAAGGGAGTGCCCTCGCTGCCCTTGACCGGCAGGTTCCGGCCCTTCTGGGCGCCGATGCCGACGAACACGGCGTNNTGACCACGCCCGTCTTCACCTCGACCTCGAGATCGAGGATGCGTTGGATCTCCGCGTCGAGCACGTCACGCGAGACCCGGTAGCCCATGATGCCGTAGCGCACCATGCCGCCCAGCCGGGGCAACGCTTCGTAGACCGTGACGGCGTGACCCTTGCGACGCAGTTGATACGCGCAAGACAGGCCGGCCGGACCCGAGCCAATCACCGCCACTCGCTTGCCCGTGCTGGCCCCCGCGGCGGCGAGCTTCAGCTTGTTCTTGAGGGCGTACTCCCCGACGGCGTGCTCCACGGAGTTGATGCCGACCGACTCGTCGACCTGCCCTCGGTTGCACTTGCTCTCACACGGCGCCGGGCACACCCGCCCCATGATGGAGGGGAACGGGTTCTTGTCGGTGATTCGGTTGAACGCGGCGGCCCACTTGTCGGTGGTCTTCTCGACCCCGCGAAGAATGTTCTGCACCCCGCGAATGTCTTCTCCCGCGGGGCAGCCGCCAGTGCACGGAGGCAGACGCTCCACGTAGACAGGGCACTTGTGGCTGTGATCGCCTTGCGCCACGACCTTCTCGAGCCCGGTTTCCTGCTTGTACTCCGGGTACGCGTAGGTGTTGGCGAAGTCGAGAATCGGATTGGAACCCGTTACCTCGGACATGGTCTCCCCAGGTGCCTCGAGCGGTGTCGCCCACCACCAGGTGGCGGGCGGCGCGCGCTAGAAGCGAATGTGTGCCGACTGGTTGAAGGAAGTGCGCGCATGCCGATAGCTGTCGATCATGTACTTGTCGAAGGGCAGCTCGGTGACCTCGAAGAACTTCGGCCACCCGATTCGCTCGGCCCACTCACCCAGGCGCTCCCAGGGCTGACCACCCTTCTTGTAGGCGGCGAGGATACGTTTGACCACCTCGGCGACCTCGGTCCAGCGGGGCGGGTTGTTGGGCAGACCGTGCGCCACCAGCTTCATGTTGCTTGGCTTTGTGCGGGCATTGGAGTTCTTCCCACCGACCCACACGGCGAGCTTGGAGTGGTCGGGGTGGTTGATCTCCATCGATGGGCACGCACCGAAGCAGGCGCCACAGACGATGCACTTCTCTTCCACTACCATCAGCGACTGCTTGCCATTGACCATCGTGGGGCGAATCGCCGCCACCGGGCAGCGGGCCACCACCTTGGGCATCTCGCACACGCTGCCGAGCTGCTCGTGGTTGATGCGAGGGGGCTTGGTGTGCTGCACGACCACCGCGATGTCGGCCTGCCCGCCGCAGTTGATCTCGCAGCACGAGGTCGACAGCTTGACGCGGTTCGGCATCTCTTCGTGAGTGAACTCGTGCACGAGCTCGTCCATCAAGCTCTTCACCACGCCTGAGGCGTCGGTGGCGGGAATGTCGCAGTGCAGCCAGCCCTGGGTGTGGGCCATCGCCGAGACCGAGTTGCCGGTGCCGCCCACCGGGTGACCGAGGGCCTCGAGCTCAGTGACGAGCGCGAGGGCCTTCTCCTTGGTGGTGGTCATCATCTCGACGTTGTTCCGCACGGTCCAGCGAATGTGGCCGTCGGCGTACCGGTCGGCCAAATCACACAGGCGGCGGACGATGTCGACCGTCACCTGCCGGTGAGTGCCGGCGCGTACGGTGTACAGCTCATCGCCGCTCCAGGCCACGTGGCGAAGCACGCCGACCCTCGGGCGATCGTGGAACTTCCACTTCCCGTAGTTCTTGCGCGCCACGGGGTGCAGCATTTCCATGTGGTCCCGAGGACCGGACTCGACGGTGCGCCAGCTCGAATTCGTTTCGCTCATGACAGTCTTTCGTTTCCTGGGGGCGACTCAGTAGGCCGCTTTGAAGAAGGGGTTGTCTCGCGGGCGGCTGACCATGTTCGGGTTGGCTTCGATGCCGACGGCGTCCATGAACTCCTGAATGCCGACGCGCTCGATGGTCTCGCCGATGCGCTCGTGGTCGAGGGCCGTCTGGGCCCACCAGTCGATGATGGTCTGGAGGAACACGATCAGCTTGTCGCCGTCTTCCTCGGTCTCCATCTTGATGAACGGCACCACCATCGAGCCCAGCATGTTGCCGACCTTGAGGTGACCCTTGCCGCCGACCAACAGCGACAGACCCCGGGTGCGGCCGATGTGCAGCGCCTTGGTCATCACGTTGAGGCAGTGCATGCAGTGCACGCACGAGCCGTTGTCGATCTCGACGCCCGTCGCGCCCTTCATCTTGATGGCGTTGGTCGGGCAGTGACGAATGACCTCGTTCACTACCGAGTCGACGCCCTTGGCCTTGATCCACTCGGCCACCGCGGGCTCGTCGATCTGGATGTCGTCCTTCCACATGCCGATGAAGGCGAAATCGGCGCGCTGAATGGCGTTGACGCAGTCGTTCGGGCACCCCGAGAACTTCATCTTGATCTTGTAGGGGAACTCGGGCCGGTGCACGTAGTCGGTGAAATGCTTGAGCACCTTGAGGTGCGTGCCCAGGGTGTCGTAGCAGGCGTGCTCGCAGCGAGCCGGGCCCACGCACGAGGCTCCGCTGCGCAGACACGCGCCGGCGCCGCCGAGGTCCCACCCGAGCTTGTTGATGGCGTCGAAGAACGGCTGGGTCTCGGCCTGAGTGACCCCCTGAAACTGCAGGTTACCGGTCTGACCGTGCATCGAGATGAGGCCCGAGCCGTGCTTCTCCCAGAGGTCGAGGAGCTCACGGAGCGCCTTGGTCGAGTAGTGCAAGCCGGGGGGCGGCTGAACGCGCACGGTGTGGAACTCGGCCGCCTCGGGAATCTTGTCGGCGATCATCGAGAACCGGCTGATGACGCCTGCGCCGTAGCCCTTGACTCCGACCGTGCCGCCCTTCCAGTACCCCATTTTCGTCTTGTACGAGTACTCGAGCTGATCGAGCACACCGCGCATCATGGTGTTCTTGGTACGCTCGGCGGACTCCTTCATGCCTTTGATGAAGCTCGGCCACGGACCCTTCTGAAGCTCGTCGAGGATCGGAGTGTCGTGGAGGAACTTCTTTCCGTCGGTCGCCTTCAAGTCTGCCATGTGAAAGTGCTCCGTTCGCGCTAGCGCGTGAGGATGGCGTTCGAGCCTAACTGGAATGAAAAGGATTCCGTCTTCTTCATGACGCACTGCGCAGACGGAATCAGATGAAGATGATGCTCGCACCCTTGGATTTGTCGAAGAAATCCATCGCAGTGATGATGCCCAGCACGTGCGGAGACAGGTCTTCTTTCTTGATGTCCATCATTTCTGCGGCCATCTTGCAGGCATAGAGCTCAGCGCCCGAGTCGGCCAGGGTCTCGATCATCTCGCGCACCGGGGGAATGTCGAGCTTGGCCATGTTCTTCTTCATCATCGAGGTGGCCATGGCCTGCATCCCGGGCAGGCTCCCGAGAATAGTGGGCATTCCCATGCTGGGGTTCCCCACCGGGCTCAGGCCCAGGTGATCCATCTTCTTCTCGGTGATGATGTCGAGCCCCCAGAAGGTGAAGAAGATCACCGCGTCGATGCCCGACATGCGCGCCGCGTTGGCGAGGATCAAGCCGGGGTACGCCATGTCGAGCGAGCCTTTGGAGCAGATGATGGCGACCTTTCGGCGAGGAGGCTTCACGACCTCACCGTTTGAAGGTTGAGGAGCGGGCTGAGCCGAGGTGTTCGTCGCGGTGGGTTCCATGGGTTCTCCTTTTAAAAAGTGCGGAGCCCACTCCTACACGCAAATGCCTGGTTTGCGAAGCCCTGCGAGTTTGGCCGCGAGCTTTCCCGGTCCGCCGGGAAAGAGATCGTACAGCTCCTTGGTTGGGAAGCCGCCGAACTTGGTGAGGCGCCGGGGTCCCGGCGCCTGACCACTCGTCTTGTAGTCGGAGCGACAGAAGTTGATGACCTCCCAGTGGCGCTGGCTGAGGGCCATGCCCAGCTCCTGAGCGGTCAACTGGGCGAACTCGACGCTCCAGTCATCGGCGTTCGTGAGGAACCCCTCGGCGTCGGTCTCGATCTTTTTTCCACCGAGCTCGATGTGTGGCATTGGCGTCTCCTCCGAGGGTCACTTCCCGCCGAGCTGCTTGGGCGCTCCGTTGGCCTTCGCGGGGGGAAGCGCGGGCGAGGTCGCCTGCTTGGCGACTCGACGGAGGACCTCCATCATGATGCCCATGCCCTGCTGGACGTCGGGGTCTCCCATGGCCTTGAACATGCCCCAGGCGGACAGCGGCGTCGGCGCCTTCTGGTCGAGCCCCTGAACAGCCCCGACGGCCGTGGTGGCGAGCGCGAGCACCGAGGGCTGGGTCATCATCTTCACCGCCTCCATCATGGTGGCGAAGTTCGCGGCGAGCGCGTCGATGTCCTTCTGGCTGAAGTGGTCGCCGACCTGGTCGGCCATCGCCGCGGCGCCCTTCACCAGCCGGAAGTACCCCTTGCGCTCTGCCTGGTCGAGCCACTCGATGCCCGAGCTCATGAGCTCGCGGAGGATGGGGTTGACCTCCTCGATGAGCGCGCTCATGGACTCCATTTGATCGAGCATCCACACGAAGCGGGGGGTGCTCTGCAGCGTCCGGCGAATGAGGTGGACGAGCTCCTCGGTGTTGAACTCGTGCTGGAGCTTCTCGAGCTCGTCGGAGAGCGCGGCCATGCCGTCCTTCGCGATGGGCCCGAGCTCGCTGGTGAACTCGTCGACCACCCGCCCCCGATCGTGCAGGAAACCGATCTGCTC
>PMBV01000549.1 GCA_003153055.1 Myxococcales bacterium | reverse complement strand
CTCGTCCTCCACCACGAGGATCCGCGACATGGCGGGCTTCCTAGCTCAAATTGGCTTCGCACTGGCGCCTTCCTGGGGTGCTCGGTGCGAGGGCGCTACAGGACTCTTGCTCGGAGAGGCGACCCAGGCCTATGAGCGTGGGTGTTTGACGGCTCACATCAAAGTCGTGTAGGTTCCGCCCCCTTTCCTTTGGTTGATAGTAAATGCTCGTAAAGATTGAAGAAATTCAAGAGCCCGGTCTCGAGCGGACCGAGGAAGTCGATCTGGCGGTGCTCCGAGGAGCGCTCGCCGAGTCGGAGGGGTTCGCGCTCAAGGCGGCGACGAAGCTCGAGGTGTCGTTCAAGAAGGTCTCGGGGCGGGTGTATCTCAAGGGCGGGTTTCGGGTGACGGTGGTGACGCCGTGTAAGCGTTGCCTCAAGGACCAGACGCTCGAGTTTCCCGTCGAGTTCTCGTTGCGAATGGTGCCCCACCATCCCGAGCCGGTTGAGAACGAAGACGTGGCCGGGCCGGGGCGGCACAAGGGCAAGCGGCGGCACTCGAAGAAGAAGGACGACGACGAGGCGGAGTTGAGCCAAGCGTCCTTCGAGCTGGACGAGGTCGACGCCGAGCCGTTTGACGGGAAGACGATCGATCTGGATCCGATCCTGAGGGAGCAGCTATTGCTGGCGCTGCCGGTGACGGTGGTGTGCCAGGAAGCTTGCAGGGGCCTTTGCGCACAGTGTGGGCAAGACCTCAATGAGCGCGATTGTGGCCATGGGGCCACGAAAGAAGTCGATGTCCGTTTGGCGAAGCTCAAGGACATCAAGCTGAAGAACTAGCAGTCGAAAGGACGGACTGTCGTATGGGCGTTCCCAAGAAGCGACTCTCGAAGTCTCGGCGTGACCGCCGACGCGCGGGCAACAACAAGCTGAAGTTCGCCGTGCAACTCAACGCCTGCCCCAACTGTGGCGCAGCCGTGCAGCCGCACCGGGTGTGCCCGGCGTGTGGGTTCTACAAGGAAAAGAAGGTCACTGCCGGGACGGCGGACTGATCCACTACGCGTGGGTTTCCAAGGGCTTCCGGCCAGGGACGGCCGACGACGGGGGGCGTGTGGGGTTGGAGGCCGTTCCCTCCTGGTGCGAAAAGCGGTACGCGGTGACAGGACTGTCGCTTTGTGAGTAGAGACCCCGCCCCGTGACGCGTGCGCACATACTTGGAACCGGGAGCTACGTTCCCGAGAAGGTCCTGACCAACCACGATCTCTCCAAGATCGTGGATACGAGCGACGAGTGGATCGTCGAACGCACCGGCATTCGTGAGCGGCACATGGCGGCGCCTCACGAGGCGACCTCCGATATGGCGGTCGCCGCAGGTCTCAGGGCGCTGGAAATGGCCAAGACCAGGCCAGAAGAGCTCGACGCGATCATCATGGCCACCATCACCCCTGACACGCCGATGCCGGCGTGCGCGGCGCTGGTGGCTCACAAGCTCGGGGCAAAGAAGGCCTTCGGCTTCGACCTCGCCGCGGCCTGCGCGGGGTCGTTGTACGGCCTCTCCATCGCCTCTCAGTACATTCAGACCGGTGGGGCGAAGCGAGTCCTGGTCCTCGGGGCCGAGCTGTTGACTCGCATCGTCGACTGGACCGACCGGAACACCTGCGTGTTGTTCGGAGACGCGGCGGGGGCGATGGTCATCGGCCCCTCTCCCGACCCGAGCCGTGGCGTGCTCTCGACGCACCTGCACATCGACGGCGCGGGCGCGGGGATCCTCCAGATTCCCGCTGGCGGCTCCCGGGAGCCCGTCACCGCGGACATCATCGCCCAGCGGCTCAACAAGGTCGCGATGAATGGCCGCGAGGTCTACAAGTTCGCGGTTCGATCGCTGACCGACGCGGTCAACGAGGCGCTCGCCCACAATCACCTCGAAGCCTCAGCCGTCACCCACGTGCTGGCGCACCAGGCGAATATCCGCATTCTCGAGGCGGTGCTGGGGCGAGTGGGCATACCGATGGAGAAGGCCTGGTTGAACATTCACCGGTTTGGCAACACCTCTTCGGCCTCGCTGCCGATGACGTGCGACGAGGCCAACCGGGCTGGCCGTCTCAAGGAAGGCGATCACATTCTCATGATGGCGATCGGCGCCGGCATGGCCTGGGGCAGCGCGGTGGTGCGGTGGTGACCCTGATTCCGACGAGGTCGCGAGTTCCGTGAGTGAAATCGCATTCATCTTCCCTGGGCAGGGCAGCCAGGAGGTCGGCATGGGCCAGGCCCTGGCCGAGGCCTTCCCCGAAGCCCGAGCCGTGTTCGACGCCGCTGACGAGGCGCTCCACGAGCCGCTCTCGAAGCTGTGCTTCGAGGGGCCCGCCGACGCCTTGCAGAAGACGGCCAACACTCAGCCGGCCATCTTGACGGTGTCGGCGGCGGCCCACGCGGTTCTCTCGGCGCGGCTGCCCGAGAAGCCGGCGCTGGTCGCGGGCCACTCTCTGGGAGAATACTCAGCCTTGGTGGCGGCCGGAGCCCTGTCGCTGGCCGACGGAGTGCGCTTGGTGCGGGCACGCGGCACGTTCATGCAAGAGGCCGTGCCCGTGGGCGTCGGCGCCATGGCGGCGGTGCTCGGCCTGCCCGCTGAGCAGGTGGCTGAGATCTGTCGCGAGGTGGCACAGGGCGAGGTGCTGAGCGCGGCGAACTTCAACGAGCCGGCGCAGACGGTGATCGCCGGTCACGCCGCGGCGGTCGAGCGGGCGGGCGAGCGGCTCAAGGCGGCCGGCGCCAAGCGGGTGGTGCCCCTGGACGTGAGCGCCCCATTCCACTGTTCGCTGATGGCGCCGGTGGTACCGCGGCTCAAGGCGGTGCTCGACCCCATCGAGGTGCTGGCACCTGCCTCTCCCGTCGTCACCAACGTGGAGGCGAGCCCCACCAGCGAGCCGGGGCAGATTCGTTCGCTCCTGCTCACCCAGGTGACCAGCTCGGTGCGCTGGGTGGAGTGCGTGCGAGCCATGGAGGCCCACGGCATCAAGACGGTGATCGAGCTGGGGCCGGGCAAGGTGCTCAGCGGGCTGGTGAGGCGCATCACCAAGTCGATCCAGTGTTTGAACGTCGAGAATCCTGCCAGTTTGGAGAAGACGCTGGCCGCGCTCGGAGGAGCCGCACGTGGGTGATTTCACTGGCAAGGTCGCGTTGGTGACGGGCGGCTCGCGGGGCATCGGCCGGGCCATCTGTCTCGAGCTGGGGCGCCGAGGGGCCACCGTGGTGCTGAGCTACGCCGGCAACGAGGCCGCCGCGACCGAGACGGTGCAGGCGTTGACCGCCGCTGGAGCCAAGGCCCAGGCCCTCAAGTTCGACGTGGCCGACACGGCGGCGTGCGCCACGGCCGTCGAGCAGGTGGTGAAGGAGCACGGTCGCGTCGACGTGCTGGTCAACAACGCCGGCGTGGCCATCGACGGGCTGTTGATGCGCTTCAAAGACGAAGACTGGGACCGCACCCTCGACACCAACTTGAAGGGCGCCTTCGCGCTCATGCGCGCCGTGAGCCGCCCGATGATGAAGCAGCGCGGGGGCGCCATCGTCAACGTCTCGTCGATCGTCGGAGAGATGGGCAACGCTGGGCAGGCAGCCTACGCGGCCTCCAAGGCTGGCCTCATCGGGTTGACCAAGTCGGTGGCCCGCGAGCTCGCCAGCCGCATGGTGCGCGTCAACTGTGTCACGCCAGGCTTCGTGGTCACCGACATGACCGCCGGGCTCAGCCCCGAGCTGAAAGAGAAGATGACCGAGGCCATTCCGCTCGGGCGCATCGGCAACGCCGACGAGATAGCCGCCGCCGTGGCTTTCCTCGCCTCGGACGCGGCCTCGTACATCACTGGCGAGGTCCTCAAGGTCAACGGCGGAATGTACATGTAATTGGCGTTTCTATCGACTGGGGCGCTGTGGTATCGGGCGCTCATTTACAGCCTGCAGTCCCAACGCAAAGGAATGGAATCATGACGGCCACCAACATCGAAGCCAAGGTCAAGTCGATCATCGCTGACCAGCTCGGCGTGAGCGAGGACGAGATCAAGATCGAGTCCTCATTCATCGAGGATCTCGGCGCCGACTCCCTCGACATCGTCGAGTTGGTGATGGCGATGGAAGAGGAGTTCGAGATCGAGATCCCCGACGAGGAGGCCGAGAACATCAAGACGGTCGGCGACGCCGTCAACTACATCAACACGCACAAGAAGTAGTCGCGCGGGTCGCCCCCTCCTTTTCCCTCGAGGTTCGAAGTGAACGGTCCACGACGCGTCGTCATCACCGGCACGGGGTTGGTGTCTGCCCTCGGCACCGGTACGGAGAAGAACTGGAAAGCGGTGCTGGCCGGCCAGTCTGGCATCGCACGAATCACCCGCTTCTCCGACCCCGACCTCGTGGTCAACATCGCCGGTGAGGTGAAGGACTTCCGCGCCGAGGACTTCATGGAGCGCAAGGAGGCCCGTCGCATGGACCTCTTTTGTCAGTACGCCCTGGCCGGGGCGGATCTGGCGATGAAGGAGAGCGCGATGCCCATCGGGCCCGACGGGTACGATCCCGACCGGGTCGGGGTGATCGTCGGCTCCGGCATCGGCGGGCTCTCCTCCTTCGAAGAGACCGTGCGCATGGCCATCGAGAAGGGCTTCGACCGCATCTCGCCCTTCTTCATCATCAAGATGATCGCCAACATGGCGCCGGGGAAGATCTCCATGCGGTTCAACTGCCGGGGCGCCAACTGGGCACCGGTGTCGGCCTGCGCCACGTCGTCGCACGCCATCGGAGAAGCCTGGCGGCAGATTCGCAACGGCGACCTCGATGCGGCCATCGCGGGTGGGGCCGAGGCGGCAGTCACCACCGTGGGCATCGGCGGCTTCGAGGCGATGAAGGCCCTGTCGACCCGGGTCGACGAGCCCGAGAAGGCCAGCCGTCCGTTCGACAAGGATCGCGACGGGTTTGTGATGGGCGAGGGGGCCGGCATCGTGGTCCTCGAGGAGCTCGAGGCAGCCAAGAAGCGCGGTGCCAGCATCGTGGCCGAGATCATCGGCTACGGCGCCAACAGCGACGCCCACCACGAGACCGCGCCCGCTCCGGAGCACGAGGGGGCCCAGCGCTGCATGCGGCTCGCCCTCAAGTCGGCCGGGCTCCAGCCGCACGACGTGCAGTACATCAACGCCCACGGCACCTCGACGCCGTTCAACGATCTCCACGAGTCCAAGGCCATCAAGCGGGTCTTCGGAGACCACGCCAAGAAGCTGATGGTGTCGTCGACCAAGTCGATGACTGGCCACATGTTGGGCGCCGCTGGCGGGGTGGAGGCGATCTTCACCGCGCTGACGCTGTCGAGGGGCATGGTGCCTCCGACCATCAACCTCACCAACCGCGACCCCGACCCCGACTGCGATCTCGACTACGTGCCGAACCAGGCACGGGAGGCGCGGGTCGAGGTTGCCACGTCGAACTCCTTCGGGTTCGGCGGCACCAACGCGGTGCTGGTGCTGCGCCGCTACCACGCCTGACCTCGCGGCTTTGGCGATCGAGTGGCGCCTGCTCACGGCGCCCTGTGCCATCTGTTAGACTCTGGAGCCACCATGGCAATCGTAGCGCTGGCGAGTGATCACGCAGGCGTCGATCTCAAGGGCGAGCTGGGTGAGGAGCTCAAGAAGCAGGGCCACGAGGTGCTCGACTTCGGCCCGGCCACCACGGCCTCGGTCGACTACCCCGACTTCGCGGTGAAGGTCGGTCAAGCCGTCACCGAGCGGCGGGCGAGCCTGGGCGTGCTCGTCTGCGGCACCGGCATCGGCATGAGCATCGCCGCCAACAAGGTGCACGGCATCAGGGCGGCGCTCTGTCACACCGAGTTCGAAGCGCGCATGGCTCGCATGCACAACGACGCCAACGTCCTGTGCCTGGGCCAGCGGGTGACGGGGGTCGGGCTGGCCATCGAGATCCTCAAGGCCTTCCTCACCGCCGGCTTCGAGGGTGGGCGACACGCGGGCCGGGTCGAGAAGATTCGCCAGGTCGAGGCCAAACGATGAGGTGGTGGGCGATGGCCCTGGCGCTGGCCGGCTGTCGCACCGAAGTGAGGCCCATCGTCAAGGCTGAGCCCGTCAAGGCGCGACTGGCCGAGGACCAAGAGACCTGCGTGGTGCACGACTACCACTCGGCGGTCGACGTGCCGGCCGGCTCCACCAACCTGGGTTGGGTGGTGGTGCCGAGGCAGAACAACGACGACGCGACCTTCGAGCAGCTGCGCCAGGCCATTTGCGACAAGGGCGGCACGGCGCTGAGCCAGGCCCACTGGAATCGGCCGGCAGGCGCCAGCGTGGCCGATGCCCCCGCTGAGCTCGAGGCCAACGCCTGGGTCGAGCCCTGACCGGCGAGCAAGCCCTTGAGACTCGAGGGCAATGGGGCTAGTCGGTACCCATGGAGAACACCGCCCAGCTGTCGAGCGTCGACCCCGAGATTGCCGAGATCATCCAAGCGGAGACCCGCCGCCAGGAGGAGGGCCTCGAGCTCATCGCTTCGGAGAACTTCGTCAGCCCCGCGGTGCTGGAGGCCGTCGGCAGCACGCTGACCAACAAGTACGCCGAAGGC
>PMBV01000225.1 GCA_003153055.1 Myxococcales bacterium | reverse complement strand
TCCACGTGCGCCGCGAGCGCCTCCACCCGGGCCGCCAGCGCCGTGGTGTCCGGCTCCTTCTGCTCCAGGCCTCGCAAAGACTCCAGCGCACGTCCCAGCGCACCCAGCTCACTCTGCACGGCCCCGAGCCCCTGCTTCAGCCCGACGAGCTCAGGTGGAGCGAGCGGCGTGTCGAGCCGCGAGGCGGGTCGTTCCCACCGTTGTAGACACCGACCTCGCGAAAGCGATGCTCGCGGCCGTTGATGACGGGGCTCGTCACGACCCCCGCGCCTTGGCGCAGAAGGTGATCATGAAGGGTGCCCCCCACGACGCCCTGGACCACGTGATGATAGGTGACCTCGCGCAGCAGAAAGCCCACGGGCCGACCGCCCACCTCTCCAACCAACAGCTCCTCGCCCTCGTCGAGGGAAAGAGACCGCAGTGGTGAGGGCGGCTTGGGGATGTGCCAGGGCTTGAACTTGCCGTGCTCCCACGTCACGTAAGAGATGTCGAAAGCCCCGTCTGGTGGCTCCATCGTGGGGCTCCTCTTCTGTGCGCTGCCATGCACCGAGCCGCTCGCCTCGCCGCCGCGGGGGGTCAGCCACGATGGTCGGCGCGCGGGCGCTCCCTTGCAGAGAACGGACCCGGTCACGGGGAGATCATTCCCACTCCACCTTCGTTCATGCTCTCATGCTTTGCGCTCGCCCTGGAGGATTCATGAGATCCGCTGCGCTTCTGGCCTCACTCCTTGCGCTCCCGGCCGTCGCACAGGACTTCGAGACGCCCAACCGGCAGCTCAAGGAGAAGAGCTTCTCCCGGGCCTGCGACGGCTTCGCCGCCTTCCTCAAGGCCAGCCCCGGCTCCTCGCTGGCACGAGAGGCGAGCGCGAAGAAGGCCGCGGCGTGCCTGCAGGTGGGCCGCGGCGACTCCGAGGAGCTCAGGAAGCTGGCCGACGCAGGAGAGAAGGACTTCGCCCGGGCCTTCGCGGCGTACGCGCTGTTCGAGCGCGGCGAGCGCGGCGTCGACCCAGCGCTGCTCCTGTTGCAGCAGGCCGCGTCGGGTGACGACCGGGTCGCCCAAGAGGCCCGCACCATGCTCGTCACCGCCGGCGTGGTGGAGCTCGAGCGCAACCCGTGGGACCCGAAGCGCGTCGAGGCGATGGCGGACCTCGTCATCAAGTACGGCTCGGCTACCGACCGGGCGCACGCCCGCTTCCTCCGGGCCCGCTCGAGGCTGCAGGCCAACCGCCGGGTGTCGGACGCCGAGGCCGAGCTGGCCGACGTCGGCGCGGGCCAGACCGAGTGGGCCGACGACGCGCTCCACCTCCTCGCAGAGCGCCGGGAGAGCGAGGGGAAGTACACCGCCGCGCTCGACCTCTACGACGGCATCGTCAAGCGCTTCTCTCCCACCACCAGCAACATGCGGGGCAGCGCCGCCAGCCGCGCCGCGGAGATCCGCAGGCCTTACGTCACCGTCTCGGACTCCTTCAACGACCTCCCCGGAATGAAGCCCCAGCTGTCGGTGGGCTGGCGCAACGTGCGCAACGCGAAGTGGACGCTCCGGCGGGTCGACCCCACCACGGCCAAGGCGGGCGAGTACCCCAACGACGCGGACGCCTTCACCCGGGCGGCGAGGGAAACGGTCTCGACCTGGAGCTCCACCCTCGACGTGCCCGCTCCACACGCGCCCGGTGGCAAGTCCTTCGAGCTCGACGTGAAGACGCCCGGCCTCTACGTGCTCGAGGTGACGGCCGACGGGCAATCGGCCCGGACCTGGGTGAACGTGACCAACGTGGCGCTCGCCACGAAGACGGACCGGGGGCAGGTGCTCGTCTTCGCGGCCGATGCCGAGACCGGCGTGGCGCTCCCCGGCGCCGAGGTGACGCTCTTCCTCTACCGGAGCGCCGGCGCACACCAGAAGCTGGAGGCCAGGACGAACGAGGCGGGCCTCGCCCGCTTCAAGGTGGAGAACGCCGAGACGTCCATGGTGGCCTTCGTCAAGGCGGGTGCGGCGTTCGGCCTCGCCAACGCGGGGGGCGCGTACGCGGCGTCTTACTCCCGCGAGGCGCTGGCCTACATCATGACGGACCGGCCGCTGTACAAGCCCGGGGAGAAGGTCGGCCTCAAGGTCTTCCTCCGGTCGCGCGAGGGCGGCCCCAGCACGCCGCTCGCGGGGCGGCGGTTCCGACTCCAGGTGAGCGATCCGCAAGGGAAGCGCCACCTCGAGGCGCCGCTCGTGTCCAACGACTTCGGCACCGCGCACACCGAGCTCACCCTGCCGAAGGACGCCGGGCTGGGGAGCTGGAGCGTGTACATCGACGCCGACGAGGACAGCTTCCGGCAGCAGGGGCAGAGCTTCCGCGTCGAGGAGTACAAGCCCCCGGAGTACCTGGTGTCCGTCGAGCCGGTGGGCTCCCCCAAGCCGGGGGAGAAGGTGAAGGTCCGCGTGAAGGCGTCGTATTACTCGGGTGGCGCGGTGGCCAACGCCCAGGGCCGGGCGCTCGTCACGGTGCAGCCATGGGCCCATCAGTTCGGCGCCTGGCCCGACGCCGAGCTTGCCGGCGAAGAGGGGCGCGCGTGGGGCGACGTCGAGGAGGAGTACGGGTACCGCCCCAAGCGGAGCTTCTGGTACGGGCAGCTCGCACAGCACACCCTCCCCTTCAAGACGGGCAGCGACGGAACGGCCGAGCTCGAGATCCCCGCCACCGAGGGCGGCTACGAGGGCCTCGAGTACTCGGTGCAGGTCTTCGTCACCGACGCGTCGCGACGTGAGATCCAGGGGCAGGGCTCGGTGCGCGCCTCTCGTTCCCCTTGGTTCGTGGACCTCAGGACTGATCGGTACCTCTACCGGCCCGGGGAGCGCGTGACGGTGCGCCTCAGGGCCGAGGACGCCAACGGCCGGCCCGCCGACGCCGACGTCATCGTCCGCCTCGTGCGCGTGGGTGAGGACGGTCGCGGAGCGCGGATCGCCGAGGCCCGCACCCGCATCGTCAAGGGCTCAGGCGCGGTGCAGCTCGACGCCGACGCCATTGGCCAGGTCCGCGCGGAGGTCCTCGACCCGAACGCCGCCGGCGAAGTGGTGCTGGCACAGACGGACCTCTGGCTCACCAGCGACACCAAGCCGATGGCCCCTCCCGGCGGCGGCTTCCAGCTCTTCGTCGACCGCGCGCCCCTGCGGGTGGGCGGCACGGTGCGCGCCCTGGTGGCGACGCCGCGCCCGGGAGGCCACGTGCTCCTCTCGCTGGAGAGCGACGGGGTGCACTCGGCGCGCGTCGTCGAGCTCAAGGGCCGCGCCCGCTTCGTGGAGCTCCCCCTCACCGCCGACATGGCGCCGAACTGCTGGCTCACCGCCACCCGCTTCGAGGACGCCAACGCCTTCATGCAGCAGCTCCCGGTGCGGGTGGCGGGGAGCGAGGTGGAGCTCGGCGTGTCGGTCGACTTCGGGCGCGCGTCCGCCGAGCCAGGCAGCCAGCTGACTCCGTCGGTGACGGCCAAGGGCGCACCGGCTGGCGCGGCGCTGGAGACCTCCCTCACCATCGTCGACGAGGCCCTCTTCGCCATCGAGCCGGAGCGGACGGACTTCCTCCGCTTCTTCACCCGCGCCCCCCGGCAGCTCTCGGCTCAGAGCCAGACGTCCCACTCGATGCGCAGCTACCGCGCTCGACCCCGGCCCCAGGCGGCGGAGGACAAGGCGCAACGCGATCTCGACCGCGCCGCGACGAAGGACGACGTGGCGCGCAGCGCGCCCGAGCGGGAGGCCTCGAGCGGAGTGGCGCCGGCCCCCGCCTCGGCCGCGCCCATCACCGAGCTGGCGAAGAGCGCCGAGGCCCCGCCGATGCCGAGCCGGGCGGACAAGAAGGCCAAGGGCCCGGGCAAGGACGAGGGGAGCCTGGAGGTCCCGGTGAAGGTCCGGACCGACTTCGGGACGTCGGCTGGCTGGTACCCGGAGCTGGCCATGAAGGCTGGGGTGCCGCTCGCCCAGAGGGTGCAGCTCAAGGACTCGCTGACGTCGTGGAAGGCCGTCGCCACGGTGGTGAGCCAGGGCCCGCACCTCGGCCAGGGCGCGGGGACGGTGCGGACGGCCAAGGCCCTCATGGTGCGCCTCCAGGCACCCCGCTTCTTCGTCGAGGGCGACGAGGTGGTGCTGTCGGCAGTGGTGGAGAGCCACCTCGCCAAGGCGACCGACGTCGACGTGTCCATTCTGGCGCCGGGCTTCAGGGAGCTCGGGCCCGCGAGGAAGACGGTGCGCGTCGAGCCGGAGCAGACGCTGCGCTTCGACGCCCGGTTCAAGGTCGCCGAGCTGGGCGAGCGGACGCTCCGGGCCGTCGCCAAGGGCGGGGGGACGTCGGACGCGATGGAATGGACGCTCCCGGCCTTCGTCCACGGCTCGGCGCAGCGACAGTTCTTCGCCGGCCGGCTCGCCGACCGCTTTTCCTTCGAGCTCGAGCTCCCCGAGAAGCGCAAGCCGGGCCTGACTCGCCTCGAGCTCGCTCTCTCACCGTCGCTGTTGGCGGTGATGTTCGACGGCCTGCCCTACCTGGCGCAGTACCCCTACGGGTGCGTGGAGCAGACGCTCTCGCGCTTCGTGCCCGCCACCATCGCCCGCCGCGCGGTGAAGTCGCTCGAGCTGCCGGCCAGCCGCGTCCCGGCCAACCTCGACGACATGACAGAGAAGGGCCTCCAGCGGCTCGTCGACTTCCAGCACTCCGACGGCGGGTGGGGCTGGTGGCAGTCTGACCACACCAACCTGTGGATGACGGCCTATGTGGTGTATGCGCTGTCGCTCGCCCAGGACGCCGGGCTGGCCATCCCCGGAGGGGTCATCTCGCGGGGCCGGGAGTACCTCGGCGGCCACCTCGGCGAGGCGCTGAACACACCCGAGACGCACGCCTTCATGGTGTTTGCGCTGGCCGCCACCGGCGGCGCCCCCAAGCGGGCCTTCGACGCGCTCTTCGCGCGGCGCACCACCCTGTCGCCTCGGGCCCGCGCCCAGCTCGCGCTGGCGCTCCTCCGGGTGAAGGATGCCCGGGCCCGCATCGCGGTGGAGAACCTCGACGACATCGTCAAGGCGGCAAAAGAGCGGGCCGACGCCGCGGTGGGCGACGCGACCGACGCCTGGAACACCTCCGCTGCCATCGAGGCCACCGCCTTCACCTTGATGGCCTACGCCCGGTACGATCTCCGCTCGCCCCTCATCGGGCCGCTGACCGACTTCCTGGTGCTGCGGCGCAACGGCGGCAAGTGGCGCAGCACCCGCGACACGGCCTTCGCCATCTACGCCCTCTCCGAGCTGGCCAAGCTGGAGGGCGCGGCGCTGCGCTCCGGCGCCTTCGTGGTGACGGTGAATGGCAAGGAGGTCAAGCGCCTCGCCTACGCCAAAGGTGGGCTCGACCTGACCGCGCCGCTGGTCCTCAACGACGCGGCGCTCAAGCCCGGGAAGAACGTCGTCGAGGTGAGGCGCGATGGCGGCGGCACCGGCTACTACGCCGCGACGTACGACGTCTTCAATATGAACGACTTCATCAAGGGCGTGGGCGGCGACGTGAAGGTGAAGCGCACCTATACGCTTCTGGGCAAGCCGTCGACTGAGCGCTCAGCGGTGCCGACCGAGTACGGTATGCCCGTCGAGTCGGGGGTTCGGGTGCGCGTCGACGTGGAGCTCACCTCGAACAAGGCGGTGGAGTTCGTCGTGCTGGAGGACTTGAAGCCGGCCGGCTTCGAGGCGGTGCAGCTCCGCTCGGGCCCCGAGGTGTGCAACTACGCCTGCGCCCACGCCGAGCTGAGGACGGATCGCGTGGCGATGTTTCTCCCCGAGGTGCGGGCGGGGACGACGAGGCTGAGCTACGAGCTTCGCGCCGAGGTGCCCGGGCGCTTCGCCGCCCTGCCCGCCCGGGTCGAGGCGATGTACGCGCCTGAGATCCAGGCGACGGCCGACGAGATGCGCTTCGAGGTGCGGGACGCGCCGGCAGGCGTCGCCGCGCAGTGAGGCCAGAGGGCTCGGGACGCCGCCTGGGCCCTGCAGCAGCTCGACGACTATGGCGCGCCTCCCTCGCCAGCCTCGGCCGTCCGCCGGATGCACCGCAGCGAGAGGTCCGACTCCAAGTGGGCGGTCGAACAGTTCGCCGCCCCACCGTCGACCCCGCATCCGTTCGACCCGGGGAGCAGACCAACCCGCGTTCCGGAGAACCCCGGCGTGAGGTCGGCTTGCTTGAGGCTCCCGTCGGCGCCCCGCACGTAGATGCGCATCGAGAAGTAGAAGGCCCCGAAGCTCCCGTGGCGCGCCGGACTCAGGGCGTCGGCCAGGCTCTGGAGTTCGGCCTCGCTGAAGGCGCCCACGTCGCCCTCGGAGGGAAGCCGCCAGCCGGCCCCCAGCTCGGTGCCGCAGAGCTCCACGTCGTTCACCAACTTGGGAATCCAGTAGGGCTTGGCGGTGTGCTGCTCGTACGCGCAGCGGGCCACCGCCTCGTAGTTGGCGGCGAGCGCCTCGACGGAGAGCGCCGCCCCGCCATCGGCATCGAGGGCGATGGCCGGGTAGCTCGACGCACAGGTGGACACCAGATACGGGAAGGTGAGGGCCGCCCGGTGGGCGAGGTCAGCCTCCCCTTCTGGGGTGGCGGGGAAGTTGGCTCCCTCCTCGGCGTACAGCACGAGCACGTCGGGGAAGAGCGGTCCGGAGAGCTCGACCCGCTCGCTGGAGGCGCCCCAGGCAAGGAAGGCCACCGTCGCCACGACCACCGCGGGAGCGAGCAATCGAGCCTTCACGGTGCACCTCGGAGGAAGGTGAGCGAACCGTCGTAGCGGAGCACCGCACCCGCGGCAGCGCCTCCGTCCGTGGCAGCGCCTCCGGCGCCGATGTCGCGGGCCTTTCCTCCGCAGGAAAGGAAGTACAGGGCCGCGATGACAGCCAACACACTCCAGTGGGACCTTCGGGGACGCATGTGAAATGCATAAGGTCGAGGGAGCACGACGGAAGGTGTGCTTCTGACGCGGCTGTGGGGAGAGGTGCTCCGCGCTTCGCCGTTGGCGGCTCGCCCACAGCCTTCTACACTCGACCTATGCTCAATCTGGTGGCTGGGGTCGTTGGCTTGGTCGTCCTCACTGCGCCGAAGACGACTGGGGCGTACGTCCCCGCGGAGCTGGCCGAGTGCATCTCGAGCGAAGTCTGCGGAGCGCTCGACATCGTTTGGACGACCTCGGCCACCTTCACCGCGACGACCCTCGAGGCGGACTGGGTCATGGAGTCACGCACCGTCGCCTGGCGCATGAACAAGGGCGTCGGTGAGGGATCACCTTCGGTATGGGGACCGCTTACATGGGAGGAGCTTCCCGATGGGTCGGTGAAGACCGACGCGATGCTCCGAGGGCAGACCGAGGTGCTCCGGTGGGTACCCGAGCGCCTCGAGGCCCTCGCTGCGCAGTGGAGCAAGCGCTACACCGACGCGCACCTGACTCGCCTCGCCGGCAGGTGGGGAGTGGATGGTTGCGACTTGAGAACGATCACCGCGGGCGGCCACACCCTCACGCTTCGCAAAGCCGAGCATGAACGGCTCGCGAACGAAGGCCGGTGAAACCCGTGACGCCCACCGCGCTCCTTCCTGTGATCGTGGCACTGCTCGGTATGACCGAAACGGAATGGAGCGTGGGGCAGGTCCGCCAGTGGCTCGGGCCGCGCGCGCCCCAGGTTACCGCCGCGCCGTTCGCCGGAGCGCTCGAGCTCGCGGCGGGCAGCGCCGGGTATCTGGAGGTCGTTTCGCTCATCAGTCGAGGATGCAGACTGTCCAACGAGCCAGCCTCTCCGCACCCCGCGGGGACACTCTGGGAAGGCGATCTCGACGGAGACGGCGCCCCCGAGCGCCTGTTCACCGGCGGGTGCACCCCGGAGCGCTACTTCAGCGTCTTGAAGCGCGGGGCCACGGGTTGGGCAGTCTGGCACGAGGGCCAGGGGCTGCTCGCGAGCGCAACACGCTCCACGGGAGGCATCGCGTTCGTGTCTCTGTCGGAGGGCGAGGGGATCGAGCGCGACACGGTGCTCGTGATCGAGCGAGTGGACAACGCCGGTCGAGTGACCGCGAAGCAGGAGTTCCGTGCGGTGGGCACACAGCCCCGGAGCGCGGCGCCCAAAGCCGGTGAGATGTGCGTCGTCACCAGCAACGCCAACCTGCGCGCGTCACCTCAGGTCAACGATGTGCCCGAGGAAAGCGGCATGGGCTTCGACTACCCCGGCAATCTCGTGCAGGTGCTGGCCCCGGGCTCGCGAGGGCGACTGCTCGGAAGAGCTGGCGGGTGGCGCTGGTGTGCCTTCGCCGCGCCTGCCGTGGTGGACGACAGCGAACAGATCCCGAAGGCGATGCTCACGCCAGCACTCCTCACGCTCACGCCAGAGCCGGCGTTCTTCGTGACCGGATGGCTGCTCGAGAAGAGCGTCCGTCGATGACGCCCCTTCCAGTGGCAACAACCTGACTTCAGTCGCGGCGTGGCCTCACCTTCTTCGCTGCCTTCGATGGCGCCGCGCCACGAAACGACTCCAGGCTCGCCGCGAGCTCTCCGACTCGGGCCTCGAGCGGACCCAGGTCCACCGACGTCCGGAGCGAGTCGAGGCCGGCCGCCACCGCGTCGACGCCGGCCTGCAGGGCTGAGACATCTACGAGGGCCGAAGTGCCGACCGCGCTCCGAAGAGACTCCACGTGCGCCGCGAGCGCCTCCACCCGGGCCGCCAGCGGCGAGAGATCCGTCACGGCCTGGGGCTTCTCCACGACGCCCTTGAGCGACTCCACGCTCCCACGAATGCCCTCCACCTTGGCCTCCAGCGCCGTGGTGTCCGACTCCTTCCGCTCCAGGCCTCGCAAGGACTCCAGCGCACGTCCCAGCGCACCCAGCTCACTCTGCACGGCCCCGAGCCCCTGCTTCAGCCCGACGAGCTCAGGTGGAGCGAGCGGCGTGTCGAGCCGCGAGGCGACCTCGTCCAGGCGCTGCTTCAGCCGCCCGAGCTCCGACCCGAGGAGCGCCTCGAGCGCTCCAACGCTCTTCTCCACACCCGAGAGGTTCAGCGCTCCTCGCGCCATCACCTCGTTGACGCAGCGGACCAGCTCGGCGGCCTCCCCCTTCAGCCCCGCCAGGGCCTCCTTGAATCCAGGGTCCGGCGGTGCCAGCGAGCCGACCAGCTCGCCCTTGGGCAGACTCGTGCGCAGGCCGTCGACGGCCTCGTGGAGCGCGGACAGCCGAGACACGACCTCGAGCTGCTCGCCCTTGACCGCCTCGGCGACGCTGCGCAGCTCGCCCACGTCGCGCTTCACGCCGCCGATGTCCTCCTTCACCCAGGCAAAGTCCGGCGTGAGGCTCCGCTGCACCTCGGAGCCGAGCGTCTCCAGGCGATGCTCCAGCGGCCTCACGTCGACCCTCATGGACTGGATCGTGATGAGCCCATTGGCGAGCGACGTCAGCCTCGCCGCGAAGTCGGCCTGACCTCCCTGCAGGCCCTCGAGCACCGCCCTGAGGCCAACGACTTCATCCCTCACCAGGGCGACGTCGGCGGCGGTGGCCCGGGGCTCGACGCCCGCCTCCTGCACCTGTGCCTGCACCTGCGCCTCACCCGCCACAGGCGGCCGACCGAGCCCGTCAATCAACTGGGTGATCCGCCCGGCCAGGCGATCCTCGAGGCCCCGCTGCTTCGCCAGCTCGGCCAAGAGCTCGGCCTCCCGCTGGCGACCCAAGAACCAGCCCGAAAGAAACCCGATGATCGCCGCCCCGAGCAGGAACAAGAGGATCTGCGCAACGACGCCTGAGATCATGGTGTCGACTCCCGGAAGACGACAAACGCGATGCGCCGATTCTCACGCCGGCCCTCCGCGGTGGCGTTGGACGCCACCGGCCTCTCCGAGCCGTAGCCCTCGGCCACGAGGCGAGCAGGGGCCACGTTCCTCGACGCGATGTATGAGCGCACCGCGTTGGCCCGAGCCAGGCTGAGCTGCCTGTTCGACCACCGATCCCCCAGGCCGTCGGTGTGCCCGGCGATGCGCAGCTTCACCTGTGGAAACTGGAGGAGCCTCAGGGCGACGAGATCGAGCACCTTGAGGCTGTCCCGGCGGATGATGGTGCTCGCCACCTCGAACTCGATGATCGTCCCCGTCATGAGCTCGTCCAGCGCCTTCTGAGCCTTCTCCACCGCGAGCGACGGATCGACCGTCACCGACACTGCGGTGTCCAACGAGCGGTTGGCCTCGGCGAAGCGACTGGCGATGGCCGCCTTGACGATCTCGTCCTCCGCTCGGCCGATGAACAGCGAGCCCTCTCTGCCGAGCCACATGTGCTGACCGCTGTCCCGGAACAACGGCCACAGCGCGGCCGCTCGCTCCACGAGCCCCTCGTCGCTGACGCCTCCTTCTTTCAGGGCGTCGACCACGATGCCGCCACTCCCCAGGGCCGGCCGAATGGCCTCGTTCAGCTGCCTTCGCTCCCGCTCCCCCGCGACGCGCCCGCGCAGCGTGACGGTGCGGCCCTCTCGGGTCATCGAGAGGTACGAAGGCGTGGTGCACACGACCGGCGCGGCGAGCGCCTTCTGCCCCATGAAGAGCTCGTCGAGAAAGGCCGCGTTCCGCCACAGGCACAGGAGGAAGACTGCCAGGAAGCTCGCGATGCCAAGTAGCCAGACGGTGTTCCGCCTCATGGAGTGTCCCCTGCGGGCACCGAGCTAAAACCGGCCGCCGCAGCCGAGCAACCAGAAAGGAGCTGACCATCCGTCCAGGACGACACCTGAAGCGTGACCTGCGACCCGGCTCGCGTCAATCGCCCTCTTCGAAACCCAGGCTCCGACGACGCGACGAGACCGCGTTTCCAAGCTGTGGTGCGCTCGAGGCACTTCAGGTACAGCGTGGCTCCGGCGAAGGAAGGCCCCCCGGCCGAACGCCCCCATCACCCTGTACCTCGCCGCGAGAAGTCGACGTCGAGGTCCACTCACAGAGAAGCTCGGCGCCCGTCATGGCAGATTCGACATCGAACGCAGCCCCGACCACGGCGATGGGCAGGCCCACCAAACCACCGGCGGCGAAGTCGGGTTCGCTCGCGGAACCCTTCGCGGCCGTTAACATGAGGCTCAGCGCCACGACCCGCACCGTGGGGCCAGAGACCCTCGACTGATCAGAGCACCAGCCATGGCGACCCCGTCCGACTCCTTCCTCACCGGCGCGAACATCGACTTCATCGAAGCACAGTACGCTCGGTACCTCGATGATCACGGCTCCGTCGACGCCGGTTGGCGCGAGTACTTCGGCGGGCTCAGCACCGAGGGCAGGCCGCTCATCATCGATGGTCTGCGCCTGGCGCGTCCGACGGGCAACGGCGCCATGGGCCGGCCCTCCTTCGGCGTGCCCTCCGAGGCAATGGGCCTCCAGAGCCGGGTGGACCAGGTGGTGGGAGCGTTCCGACTGCGTGGGCACCTCTTGGCTGAGCTCGACCCCCTCGGCGTTCCCCGGCCGCCGCTCCAGCACGGCGCCGACCTCGGCCTGGCCTCGAGCCGCCACTTCACCGAGGCCGAGCTCGACACGCTGGTCGACCCCCACGGCTCGTTCACCGAGGCGCGGGTGCCGCTGCGTCGGGTCCTTGAGCGCATGCGGCGCACCTACTCGCTGCACATCGGAGTCGAGTACAGCCACATGTACGACTCCGAGCGGCGGCACTGGCTTCGGGAGCGCATGGAGTCCACCGAGAACGCCACCGCGTTTTCGCCCGAGGAGCAGCAGACCATCTTGCTCAAGCTGACCCAGGCCGAGACCTTCGAGGCCACCATTCACTCGAAGTTCCAGGGGCAGAAGCGCTTCTCAGCCGAGGGCGGCGAGGCCCAGGTGGCCATGCTCGCCGACTTCCTCGACCTCGCCGGCGAGGCAGGGGTCAAGGAAGTGGTGATTGGCATGGCGCACCGGGGCCGGCTCAACATGCTGGCCAACATCATGGGCAAGCCGGTCGACGAGATCTTCAGCGAGATCGCCGGCCCCGATGACCCGAAGATGTTCTTGAACCGCGGCGACGTGAAGTACCACATGGGCTACTCCAACGACTGGAAGGCCCGCAACGGCGACCAGGTTCACCTCTCCATGTCGTTCAACCCCTCGCACCTGGGCTTCGTGTACCCGGTGGTCGAGGGGCGAGTGCGGGCCAAGCAAGATCGCCTCGGCACCCCCGACGCTCGACGGGCCGGAGTGCCCTTGGTCATTCACGGCGACGCGGCCTTCGCCGGCCAGGGGCTCGTCGCCGAGACGCTCAACTTGGCGGGCCTCGACGCGTACCAGACCGGCGGCACCATCCACCTCGTCATCAACAACCAGATTGGCTATACGACCGAGGCGCGCCAAGGGCGAACACCGCTGTATTGCACTGCCCAGGCCCAGATGCTCGACATCCCCATCTTCCACGTCAACGGAGACGACCCCGAGGCGTCGGTGCACGTGATGCGGGTGGCCGCCGAGTACCGCCAGCGGTTCAACTCAGACGTCGTCATCGACCTGTACTGCTACCGCAAGTACGGCCACAACGAAGCCGATGAGCCGGCCTTCACCCAGCCGATGATGTACGAGCGGATCCGCGCTCACAAGACGGTGCGCCAGCTCTACGCCGAGGCCCTGGCGACCAAGGGCGTGGTGCCCCTCGAGCGCTCCCAGGCGATGTTCGACGAGTGCCTCAAGGGTTTTCACGAGGCCCACGCACGGGTCAAGGTGAAGAGCCGGGTGAAAGACCCCAGCCACCTCCTCGGCGTCTGGACGAAGTGGGCCGGCGGCGCCGACAAGGACTCGCCGCAGGTCGAGACCGGCGTCCCCCTCGAGACGCTCCGCTCGCTCCTCGAGCCCCTGGCCACGGTGCCCGAGGGCTTCACGCTGCACCCCAACGTGATGAAGGGCGTCATTCGCAAGCGCCAGTCGATGCTCCGCGGTGAGGAGCCCATCGACTGGGGCACCGGCGAGATGCTCGCCTACGCGACCCTGGTACACCAAGGCCAGCGGGTGCGAGTCACCGGCCAAGACACCGAGCGCGGCACCTTCGCCCACCGCCAGGCCGTGCTGCACTGCCAGAAGACGGGGCGCAGCGCGTTCCCCCTCGGTGACCTCCGGCCGGGCTTCGCGCAGATCGTCAACAGCCCCCTGTCGGAGGCCTCGTGCATGGGCTTCGAATACGGCTATTCGCTCGACTCTCCCGACGCCCTGGTGGCCTGGGAAGCCCAGTTCGGCGACTTCGCCAACAACGCCCAGGTCATCATCGACCAGTTCCTCGCCTCGGGAGAAGACAAGTGGAAGCGCTTGAGCGGCCTGGTGCTCCTGCTGCCCCACGGCTACGAGGGCGCCGGCCCTGAGCACTCCTCGGCCCGGCTGGAGCGCTACCTCGAGCTCGCCGCCGAAGACAACCTGCAGATCTGCTACCCGACTACGTCGGCCCAGGTGTTTCACCTCCTCCGTCGACAGGTGCTGAGGCGCCTTCGCAAGCCGCTGGTGGTGATGACCCCCAAGAGCCTCCTGCGCCTCGCCGAGGCCGCCAGCCCCTTCGAGGCCTTCACCCAGGGCACCTACCAGCGCGTCATCGCCGAGACCAACCCTGAGGTGCGCCCCGCCGAGGTGACCCGGCTCCTCCTGTGCAGCGGCAAGGTGTACTTCGATCTCGCCAAGCAGCGAAACGCAGGCAAGGATTTCTCCGTCGCGATCGCGCGGGTCGAACAGCTCTACCCGCTCCCCACGCCCGAGCTCGAGCGGCAGCTCGCCCTCTACCCGCGCCTGGCCGAGGTCTTCTGGGTGCAGGAGGAGCCGAGGAACTCCGGCGCCTGGCGGGCCCTCATCGAGCCACTGGGTGCGCTCCTCAGCTCGAAGCGCCTGAGCCTGAGCTACATCGGCCGTCCTGAGACGGCCAGCCCCGCCACGGGGTTCCTTTCCACGCATGTGTTCGAGCAGAAGCTCCTGGTCGAAGAAGCCCTGTCACGAGGTTAACGAATGTCCGTCGAGATCAAGGTGCCCACCCTCGGAGAGTCCATCACCGAGGCCATCATCGGGAAGTTCCACAAGAAGGTGGGCGACACCGTCGCCGCCGACGAGCCCATCGCCGTCCTCGAGACCGACAAAGTGACCATCGACGTGCAGGCACCTGCCGCCGGCACCATCGAGTCCTTGGCCTTCGGTGAGGGCGCCAAGGTGAAGATCGGCGACACCCTCGGCACCATCACCCAGGGAGCGGTGGCCGCCGCCCCAGCGGTGACGAGCGCCCCGAAGGCCGCGCCCGCTCCCGTCGAGTCGAGCGCAGGGCCCAGGCCGACGCCAGTGGCCAAGGCGATGGCCGCCGACAAAGGCCTCGACCCCGGCGCCATCGCCGGCTCGGGTGTCAAAGGCAGAGTGATGAAGGACGACGTCGTGCGCGCGGCGCCACAGGCCACGGTCGCACCGCCGGTCGAGCCGCCCAAGGTTGCCGCGGCGGCGCCGGCCCAGACACTCGCTCGGACGCCCGGTCAGCGCGAGGAGCGCGTGCGCATGACGCCGCTGCGCAAGCGCGTCGCCCAGCGCCTCCTCGAGGCCCAGTCGACGGCCGCCATTCTCACCACCTTCAACGAGGTGGACATGAGCGCCGTGATGGCCATTCGCAAGCAGTACAACGAGCGCTTCGAGAAGAAGCACGGCATCAAGCTCGGCTTCATGAGCTTCTTCGTCAGGGCGGCGGTCGATGCGCTCAAGGCCTTCCCCGCGGTCAACGGCTCGCTCGAGGGCGAAGAGGTCGTCTTTCATCACTACTACGATGTCGGCGTCGCCGTGTCGGGCAGCCGCGGCCTCGTCGTGCCGGTCATCCGCGACGCCGATCAGCGCTCTATGGCCGACCTCGAGAAGGTCATCGCCGATTTCGGCGCCAAGGCCCGGGCCGACAAGCTCCAGCTCGCCGACCTGCAAGGAGGCACCTTCACCATCTCGAACGGCGGCATCTTCGGCTCGATGCTCTCGACGCCGATCCTCAACCCGCCACAGACGGGCATCTTGGGCATGCACAACATCTTGGAGCGCCCGGTGGTGCGCGACGGGCAGATCGTCGCCCGGCCGATGATGTACCTCGCGCTCAGCTACGATCACCGGCTCATCGACGGCCGCGAGGCGGTGCAGTTCCTGGTGCGCCTCAAGGAGTGCGTCGAGTCGCCAGAGCGCCTGCTGCTCGAGCTGTGAAGACCAACGGAGGGCGGGCCCACTCCCTCTGAGCAGGAGTGGCCTCGCACGCCTCAGGCCTTCTCGGCGATGTCGCCCTCCCAGGTGAGCCCCGCGTGCTGCACGATGAACTCGGCCGTCTCCGCGCCGCCCTCCTTGGCGGTGATGCGGGCGGGGGTTCGATCGCCGTAGTCCACGTCGAAGACCTCCTGACGCACCGTCGCTCCCTGTACGTAGACCACCAGCGAGCCAGCGCGGACCCGCTCCACGTCATTCCAGGGAACGAAGGACCGGCGCATCACTCGTCGAGCCTCGAAGCCGTCTTCATGGAGCGCTGAGACGAACCGCGCTCCAAACAGCTCGACCAGCAGCGGAACCAGGAGCACCAGCACCACCAGGAACGCCACCACGCCGCCGACGACCCACAGCCCTGTCTGGCTCTCGGCCCGCCACACGACGAGCGCCGGCACGGCCCCCAAGATGAACACCAAGGCCAGCAACGGCCAGTTCCTACTTCTCAATGTCCTGGGGAAGGATCGAACCAGGGTGCTCGCGGGAGTCATGGAGGCGGAACCTACCCGCGCTGCGTCGCGGACGCACGCAAGTTGTGCGTCTCCCGCCGCCTACACCAATTCGACACCGATCGCCCCTTGCGCTTCCTCGTGCCAACACATGACCCTTGTCACTTAAATGGAGGTCAGAGCAACACACGGGCTGACACGCACAGCCGCTAGATGACAGCGGACTACCGGCACCGCCTGACAAACCCCATGGGTCACGAATACCTGCCTCACGAGCGTCTGAACAGAGTCTGCAAGTTGTAGCTGTCACTCGTGGACTTTTCCGGTGGCGACGGGGTAGGGTCTAGTTTGCCTCTCGCATGCACGCAGCGGGGGACCCAAGCGGAGCTGGGGGGCCGCTCGGAGCGAAAGAAGGAAAGCAGAAGCATGGCAACCGGTACTGTGAAGTGGTTTAATGACTCGAAGGGCTACGGCTTCATCGTGCAGGACGGCGGCGGTGAGGACGTTTTTTGCCACCACTCCTCTATCCAGATGGATGGTTTCCGCACACTCGCGGAGGGACAGAAGGTACAGTTCGATGTCGCCCAAGGGCCTAAGGGCCTGCAGGCGCAGAACGTACGACCCACCTGACATCGGCACTTGAAGGCGCAGCACCACGAGGGCTCGGTCGGGGGACCGGGCCCTCGAACTTTTAGGGGGTCTCCTTCATCATCTCCTTGAGCAGGGCGTCGTCATCACCCGAGTCGTCCCCCGCGTCGACCTCGTACTTCGCGCGCTCCTCCTCGGTGCAGGGGTGCGGGTTGAGCGAGTCTTCCTGAACGCACTCCATGGACCACGCCTCGCGAGGGGCCACCCCCAGCCGAGCGGCCTCGAGCCGGCGGCGGTCGATCTCCGGCTGCACCAGCGCGGTCGAGAGCCACGGCACCTGCATCACGCCCAACAGCGACAGGGTGAGCAAGAGCACGAAGGGCACCACCGCCCGGTAGAGCGACGCGACGGGCCTTCGAAAGCGGAAGCTGGCGATGAAGAGATTGAGCCCGAGCGGAGGCGCCGAGAACGCGAGCTCGAGGTTGAGAATGAACATCATCGCCAGGTGAAAGGGGTGGAGCCCGAACCGCGCCGCGAAGGGCAGCACCAACGGCACGGCGACGAGGAGCGCCGAGAAGCCGTCCATCAGCATGCCGACGACAATCAGAAAGATGTTGAGCACGACGAGAAACTGCCACCGCTCCCTGAGCCCCAGCGCCACCAGGGCCTCGAGCACCTTGGCGGGGACCTGGCGATCGATGACCACGTTCATCAGCGCGTTGGCCATCAACAGAATGAGAATGACGGCCCCCGACAGGGCCAGGGCCGAGCGCACCACCCGCGGGAGCTCCTTCACCCGCAGGTCTCGGTGCACGAAGAGGGCGACGAAGAGCGTGTAGAACAACGCCAGGGCCGCCGATTCGTCGAGGGTCGTGAGGCTGGTCCCCAGGCCCCCCAAGATGACCAGGGGAATGCCCAGCTCCCACTTCACCAGGCCCAGCGCCACCACGGCCGCGCGGAGCTCGAAGCGATCAGTGGGAATCTTGTCGCGATGGCCGACCCACGCGGCGTAGAGGCCGAGGAGCGCCATTACCAAGAGCCCAGGCAGCAGCCCCGCCCTGAACGCCTGCTCGAAGTCGAGCCCGGCCACCAGCGCGTAGACCAAGATGGGGAGCGAGGGAGGCAAGAGCAGCCCCAGCGAGCCGCCGGTGGTGATGAGCCCGAGGGAAAACCGCTCCGAGTAGCCCTGGGCCCGCAGCGTCGGGTAGAGCAGCCCGCCAATGGCGACGATGGTGACGCCGCTGCCTCCCGTGAGGGTGGTGAAGAAGGCGCTGGCGAAGAGGCAGACCAGCGCCAGGCCACCGGGCAGCCAACCGAACAGGGCCCTCGAGGCCTGCACGATGCGCTGAGGCGCCTGCGACTCGGCCAGCACGTAGCCGAGCAACGTGAAGAGGGGAATCGTCACCAGCACCGGCGAGCCGGCGAACTGCTCGTCGAGGACCTTGGGCGCGAGCCGGTTCAGCGGGGCCCCCTCGATGAGCCAAGCGAGGGCCGCGCCACCGCCCATGACCGCGAACAACGGCACCCCAGCCAGGGCGAGCAGCGTCACCAGAGCGGCGCCCCACCCTCCTCCGGCCCAGGCAGCGCCCGCCGTGGTGGCCGCCGCGCCCAGGGTCAGGCCCCTTCTCGCGCCGCTCATGCGTCACCCTCCGAGGGCCCGTGGGCAGCCTCGACCGGCGCCCCACGGAGGAGCCAGAGGACGAAGCGCAAGGCCATCATCAAGAGCCCGAAGGGCACAATGAGGTTGAAGTCTTTGACGAAGAGCCCCCGCGACGCCTCCTCGGGCCGGGAGAGGAGCGGCGAGCGCATCGTCTCGGGGTCCAACTCTCGCTGGGCTTGGAGCCGCGGGTCGTCGCCGAGGAGCTCGTTCCACTGGGCGCCGCTGAGCGAGCGGCTCCAGGGCTGACCCTGGAGGACCTTGGGGGCCATCGCGAGATCGATGCGAACCTGCCGCGAGGCGAGCGACAGGTGACGACCGACGCCCTCGGCCACGGTGAGGACCTTCTCTCGAACCGGTGCGCCGGCCGAGACCTCGAAGCCATCGACGGCCGAGAAGTCGAAGAAGCCCCAGGCGGCCATGAGGCACACGACCGCGCCCACCACTCCACCCAGGTAGGCGAGGGGGCGCCGGGCCGCGTCGCCCAGCGATCGACTGAGCACGTCGATGGTGACGTGCCGGCCCGAGGCAGTGGCGAGCGAGGCCCCGAGGAGGGCGAGCCAGAGGGTGAGCCGGGTGCCCAGGCCCCGCAAGCCACCGATCCAAGTCAACAGCGAGCCGTCCTGAAGCCAGCCGAGGAGGTTGTTGAAGTAGTCGGCGCCCGCGTCCCGCCAGAGCCACGCGGAGGCGGCGGCGAGCAGCGCCAAGGGCCAGGTGAGGCGCGAGCCTCGCCACAGCCACTGACCCAGGGCACCCACGAGGACCGCCGAGGTGACCGCGCGGAAGACGAGGCCGGCCACGAAGGTGTCAGTGGTGCGCGACGAGAGGCCCTTGAGGGCCACCCACGCAATGAGCGAGCCCACCAGCGCCGCGAGGACCGCGAGGCTGGTGCCGAGCTCGGCCTCGCCCCAGAGGGCGTCGAGGCGATCGAGGAGCCGCCGTGACACTGCCATCACTTGGCCAGCGCTTCGGCTTCCTTCATCAACTCGGGCGAGAAGGTGCCCCGCGCCAGGCGGGCGCGCGCGTCAGCGAAGGCCTTGCTCCACGCGGCCCGCTCGGCCGCCGAGGGCTCCACCACGGTCATGCGCTTCTTGAGCCGCTCCATGGCCTCGGCGTCTTCGCGGCGAATGCGCTCGGTGAGGGCCCGCGCGGCGATGTGCCCGGTCTCGAGCACCACGGCGCGCTGCTCGGGCTTGAGCGCGTCGAGCTTGGCCTTCGAGAGGACAATGCCCCCGATGTTGGGCGCGACCACCATGAGGTTGACGTGGTCGAGGCGGCTGGACCACTGGAGCTGCTCGGCGGCGAGGGCCGACACGCTCAGCATGTTGACGTTGCCAGTGGACAGCTCGGTGATGACCTCGGGCACGCTGGTGGGCACCGGCACCACGCCGAGGGCCTGGAACAGCGGAGGCAGCACTGGGTCCTCCCGCCAGATCCACGGGCGCTTGCCCTTGAGGTCCTCGGGGGTCCTTATCGGGAAGCCCTTCGACATCAGGCGATCGAGGCCCACGTCGCCCCAGCCGACCAGCTCGAAGCCCGCCGCGCGGAACGACTGATCGAACTTCGGCCGCAGGGCATCGCGGAGCTTGTCGAGCTCGGCCCAGCCGGCGCACAGCCCCGGCGCCTGCAGAATGTTGACGTTGGGGTCGACGACTCCGAGGCCCACCGCCGTCACCACCGCCCCGTCGAGCTGACCGGTCTTCATCTTGGACAGCTGGGCCGGCTCGTCACCCTGGGTCGCGTTCCAGAAGACCTCGAGCTCGACCTCGCCGTGGGTCTTGTCTTTGACGGCCTTGATCCACACTCGCAGCACCTGACCCCACGGTGACTCGCGGGGGGCGTTGGAGCCGATCTTGAGCACGGTGGGCGCGGCCAGCGCGGGCAAGGCCACGGCCAGCACGCACAGAAAGAAAAGACGCTTCATGGTACTGCCTCCAGGGTTCAGCGCGACACTCACGGTGCGAACCCACAACGCTTGAGCCGGGGTGCCGAGAGATAGCGGGCGGCTTTTCGCTTGGCGATGGTGTTCTCCAGCCGCTGCTCGGGGAGCACTTCACCAGCCGCCAGCACCTCGTCGAGGAGCGCACGGTAGAGCTTCTCGTCGTGGGCCTGGCAGGCGTAGTTCTGCGCGGCCATCACCTGCACGGTGAGGGCGCGGCGCTGGGTCAGCCCCAGGGCCTTGTCGAACATCGACTTGGCCTGGGCGAGCTCGGCGTCGGGGGCGCGAGCGTGGTAGGCGCCGAGGGCCGCGAGGCCGGTGGCATACGCGAGGCCCTCGTCGAGCTCGACGCTGCGCTCGAGGAGCGCGACGCCCACGAAGAGCTCGGCCACTATCTCCGAGCGCTCGGCCGCCACTCCACCGCGTGACAGCCAGCCGAGCCCCAGCCACAAGAGCGTCTCGGCGTCGGCCTTGGTGCAGCCCGCGAGGTAGGCCTTCATCGTGTCGGAGTTCTTCTGGGCCGAGGCAAAGCCCGGGTGTCGCTGCTCGAGGAGCTGGGAGCCAAAGCGCACCGCGCGATCGTAGGCCTCCTTCGCCCGGTTGGCTTGAAACGACTCCTCGTCGTCGTCGCCCCGGTCATAGGCCCGCTCCCAGGCGTCTTCGATGAAGGCGCTGGCATAGCCAGTCCATGACTGCACGAGGAGAAAGAGGCCGTCTTCGTTGTCGGGAGCCAGCGACTGCATGCCCTCGAGGTTGACCAGGCTCGCCCCGGCGCCCTCCTTGGCCACATCGAGGTCCGACAGGGTGTCGAAGGCCTTGGCCGCGTCACGGGTCGACTTGAGCGTACCGTCGAGGAGAATTCGATCGAGGCAGCCCGTCGAGGTCGCAGCCACGAGGAGCACGAAGAGACGAACGCGCATAGGGGCGAGATGCATAGCCCAGCCCTTCACTCAAGGGCGAGCGAAGTCTGTTGACGCGCCTCGGCAGGGCAAAAGGCTACAGCGTGTCCTTGAAGAAGGACGCGATGCGCTCCCACAGGCGCTGCGTCACCAGAGGGTCGGGCACCAGGTGCGTGAAGTTCGTCAAGGGCAGCACGGCGTGCGGCTTCCCCGCTCGGAACAGCGCGTCGGAGAGCTTGAGGGTGTGGAGGAAGTAGACGTTGTCGTCGGCCGTGCCGTGAATGAGCAGGAGCGGTCGCCGGGCGTCCTTGACGGCGGTGAGCAGCGAGTTGGCATCGTACGCGCCTCCGGGCGCCTCGGGGAGGCCGAGGTAGCGCTCGGTGTAGTGGGTGTCGTAGTCGCGCCAGTCGACCACCGGGGCGCCGAGCACCGCGCTCTTCACCACGTCGCCTCGAGACATCCCCATGAGGCCGGCGAGGGAGCCTCCGAAGGACCAGCCGAAGACGCCGACCCGGGAGAGGTCCATCTCGGGAATGCGCGCTCCCAGGGCCTGCAGCGCGGCGACTTGGTCCGCCACGATGGTGGTGACGAAGTCGTGGGAGATGGCCCGTTCCCAAGCGCGACCACGGCGCGGAGTTCCCCTGCCGTCAGCGCGCACGACGATGAACCCCTGGTTGGCCAGCCACCCGTCGAGGAGCGCCGCCCGCTTGGAGGCCATCACCAGCTGGCGGTGCGGCCCTCCGTACACCTCGAGGATGACCGGGTACTTCGTGCCGGCGGTGAAGCCGGTCGGCCTCACCACCTGAGCCCAGAGGCCCGCGTCGCCGCCGAGCTGGAACATCTCGGAGGAGACCGAGAGCGAGGGCTCCAGCGCCACCGAAGGCAGCGTCGCTAGGCGCTCGCCGTCTCTCTTCACCACGGCGGTCGACGACATCGCGCTCGAGGAGGTGCGCTCCACGACGAGCAGGTCATCGTCACCGGAGAGCAGGGCGAGCTCCACGGCCTCGGCGCCGTCGGTCATGAGCTCGGGGGCGCCACCGTCGGTCACCCGGTACAGGTGCGACTGAGTGGGGTTGGGGCCCCCGGTGAAGAACAGCGTACGGCCCTTGGGGTCGAACCCGGCCAGCTTGTCGAAGCCTGCGTCTGGCCTCACCCAGCTCGCCCGCGCGGTCCCGTCGAGGTTCCGCAGCTCGACCTCGGGAGCGCCGTTTCGCTCCGTCATCCAGAAGAAGCCGTGCCCTTTCCAAAACAGGGGGAAAGATTGATCGAGGTTGAGCCAGGCCGCGTCTTCCTCGATCAACAGCCGCTTGGTGCGACCAGTCGAGGGGTCGGCCTCGAGCACCTCCTCGCGGGTCTGTTCTCGGTTCTGCACCACCAGCGTCAGCGGGCCGTCTTTCCACTTCACCGTGGCGAGGTAGGGGAAGGTTGTGGCGTCCCACTCAATCCACCGCGGCGGCCCACCGGCGAGGGCCTGCACGCCCAGGCGCACGGTGGCATTCGTGCGACCAGCGCGCGGGTAGTAGAAGTGGCTGGCGTCGACCTCGGGGTGCATCGGGTCGCTGATGGCGAAGCGCTCGACGCCGGAGTGATCAGTCTGTTGGAAGGCGATGGCCTTGGAATCGGGGCTGAACCAGAAGCCCGAGAAGCGGTGCATCTCTTCTTGGGCGACGAACTCGGCGAGGCCGTTGGGCTTCTCTTCGGTGCCTCCCTTCGTCACCGGGCGCTCCACGTTGCGCTCGAGGTCGATGACGTACAGGTCGTTGTTCCGCACGTAGGCCAAGAGGGCGCCGTCGGGAGAGAACGTCGGGTCGATGGCAGGACCTGGGCCGGTCTTCAACGCGGTGACAGTGCCCCGGGCTCGGTCGAGCAACGAGAGCCTCCCGGAGAGCACCACCACGACGCGCTGGCCGTCTCTCGACAAGCGGTAGCTGGTGAAGCCACGGGCCGTCACCCGCATTCGCTCGAGGCGAGCCCTCTCGGCCACCGAGAGGTGCTCTTGGGTCCCGCCGAGGAGCGCCTCGGGGGTGAGGAGCGTCGACTCCTGGCCAGTGGCGAGGTCGAGCGCGTACAGCCGCTGGCGCACGTCGCGGGCCTCGCCTCGGAGGTACACCGCGGTCTTCCCGTCGGGGCTCACCCTGACCATGGTCGGGCGCCCGGCGCTGTAGCCGCGCGTCTCGGCGTACTCGCGGAGGAACTGTTCGTCTGCGCCAGCCGCGAGCAACGTCATCACCAGGGCTCCCATGCGGGGCTTCTACTCGACCGAGCCCACGGGGCCTATCGCTGCGCCAGCTTCGAAGACCTGGCGACGAAAGAGGCGTACGCCTTAGGAGCCGCTTCGGGTACAAGCCTGAGCATGAGCTACACCGTTCTCGCCCGCAAGTACCGCCCCCAGGCCTTCGAAGAGATGACCGGGCAAGAGCACGTGGTCAAGACGATCGAGAACGCGATCAAGCTCGATCGCGTGGCCCACGCGTACCTCTTCGCGGGGCCTCGAGGCGTGGGGAAGACGACGGCGGCGCGGCTGTTGGCGAGGGCGCTGAACTGCGAGACGGGGCCGACCGCGACGCCATGTGGGGTCTGCCGGGCCTGCACCGAGATTCGCGACGGCACCTCGACCGACGTGGCGGAGATCGACGGCGCGTCGAACAACGGCGTCGAGAACGTGCGCGAGATTCGCGAGAACGCCAAGTACCTGCCTCAGCGAGACCGGTACCGCATCTACATCATCGACGAGGTTCACATGCTGTCGCAGGCGGCGTTCAACGCGCTGCTCAAGACGCTCGAGGAACCACCCGGGCACGTGAAGTTCATCTTCGCCACCACCGAGCCGCACAAGCTGCCGGACACGATTCTGTCGCGGTGCCAGCGGCACAACTTCCGGCGCATCTCGGCCGCGGCCATGCTGGGCCGGCTCAAGGAGATCTGCGCCAAGGAGGCGGTGCAGGTGTCGGACAGCGCGCTCTCGCTCATCGTCCGCCAGTCGGAGGGCGGCATGCGCGACTCGCTCTCGCTGCTCGACCAGGTGCTCTCGGCGAGCGGCAACAACCCAACTGACGCCGAGGTGGCCGAGGCGCTGGGGGCCATCGACCGCACCATCATTCAGGCCTGCGCGGCGGCGCTGGTGAAGGCCGATGCCAAGGTGCTCCTCGAGAAGACCGAGGAGCTGTGGAACCAGGGCGTGGACATGCGGCAACTCGCCGAGGATCTGGCGCTCTACCTGAGGCACCTGTTCGTGGCCAAGGCCACCGGCAACGCGCCCGACGAGCTGGCCGACGCCGATCGCCAGGCGGTGGTCGCGCTGGCCCGCGACGCCGAGCTGCCGCAGCTCGCGCGTCTGTTCGACGTCGTTCACGGCGCGGTATGGGAGATCGCGCGGGCGCCGCAGCCCAGGTTGGCGCTCGAGATGGCGCTGCTCAAGGGCGTGCATCTGGCGCCCGCGGCATCGATTCCCGAGCTCATTTCTCGCGTCGAGCGGCTCGCCGCTGGCCAGGGAGCGAGCACCGCGGTCGGAGCGTCCGGGGGTCGCTCCGGCCCCAGCACCTTTCGGGCCTGAGCGCTCGATTTCACCGGCGCCCCGAGAGGCTCCGGGCGTCGGGGCCGGTTCGCCGTCGACCGTAGCGGCGGCGGCACGAACACCCATTGCCGCGCCCAGTCCGATGGCTTCGTCGAGATCAGCGACGGCGGGAGTCCAGACGACCCAACCTCCAGCCGCGGCCTCCGCCCAGACACAGGAGAACGCACAGGGCGCTGCCTCGAACGCGGGGGCTCCACGACGCGACGCCGCCGCGGCTCCTCCGTCGGGCCTGAGGAGCGCGGCCTCGGTCGAGCTTCCATCCAGCGGCGCAGGGCAGCCCGACGACGAAGGGGAGGCCGATGCAGCCGGGCCGGCACCGTCCGCCCCGCCCCCGAGCGATCACGATCGCTGGTCCCGAGCCGTGGAGTCCGTTCGGCAGATCTCTCCGCGCCACGGCAAGTCTCTTTCCTTCGCCCGCTTCCTCGGCTTCACGCCGGAGGGCGCGCGCATCGCCTTCGCAGCCGACGCGGCCTTTCATCGCTCGCAGGTCGTGGGCATGAGCCGCTCGCTGGTCGAAGGCGAGCTCAGCAAGGCGCTCGGGCGGCCGCTGAAGCTCATCGAAGACTCGAACCCCCAGGCCTTCCAGAGCGCGCCGCGTTCGATCGCCGAGGTCGAGGCAGCCGATCGCGCGACTCGGGAGCGAATCATCGAGGCGAAGGTCCGCGAGCACCCGGGCACTCGGGCGGTGCTCCGTCACCTCGGCGGCAGCATCGAGCACATTCAGGTCCTCGAGTCGGCGCCCGAGCCTCCGGCAGGCCCGCCTCCGGCAGACGAACCGTCCGAGGAGTGAAACGCAACGCTCCTGCGCCGATCACGGCGGCACGAATGGAAGCTGCTCTTCCATTTGGCCCTGACCCCCAGCCACCGAGCTTGACCAGCCACTCCACGACACTGCTGCGCGGTCGGCCGAGAGCGTGAGGTTGAGCTGGCAGCGCTCGGGCTGGTGCGGGCGCCGCCGTTCGCACGAGCACCGCGGGCCCTGGGGAGTCAGGCGAGGCCCTGGGCACGGGGCACGGGAAGGGCTCAGGGCGTGGGTCGAGTGAAGACGGGCTGGCGGAGGCTCTGGGCGAGCATCACGAGCCCCTCGTCCGGTCGGTCGATCGGTGCATGGTCGCGTGCCTTCTCATCTGTCCTCACCTCGCTCTCGGGTCGCCAGCACCTCCATCGCACCTCAAGGCGCGCTCGCAGCTCGAGTGCCGCCACGTGCTCATCGACTCGCGCGAGCGCCGTCCGCGGAGGACCACCCCGGCCGTGTGCCCGACTTTTGGTGCGACAACCTAGTTGTCGCTTTTGGGCGTCTGATCGCGACAACCTTGTTGTCGGCTCCAATGGAGCCTCGCCCTCGACCGCGCCTCGGAGTCGGTCTGGGTGGCGAGGTCTGCCGGAGCCGTCATCACGGATGACAGACGCGTCAACAGTGATGACAGCTCCGGTGACCCACACACAGGGGAGGCTCCCGGCACCCGCGGTCGAACGCGCAGTGCCGGCGATTCGAGACCGAGCTCCCTTCGACGTGCCGGTTGGCGCCGAGGAGCTGACCGCTCGGGCACGGACGATCGTCCACCCCAGACCCCACTCGCCTTCCCTGCGACGACGGGCCCATCGACCCCACCGCGAACCTCGACACCGCCTGGCTCGTGGCCCCAATTCGGGGTGGCAGCTGAACGACCGGGCAGTGCGCGGCCCATTGGTATCGACCACCGGTTTGAGGTAGGAGAGCCCGCGTCATCTTCTTCGAGCATCGAAAGCGGAGCCCCCATGCCAGGCGTCGACCTCAACTACTTCATCCGGCAAGCCAACAAGCTGACCGAGAAGATCGAGAAGCGGAAGCTCGAGCTGGCGGAAGAGACCGTGGAAGGAAAGTCGGGTGACGGGCTGGTCACCGTCACCGCGACCTGCGCCCAGGCCATCAAGAGCATCAAGCTCGACCCCAAGGTGGTCGACCCCAGCGACCCGGGGATGCTGGAAGACCTGCTCATCGCCGCGGTCAACGCCGCCCTCACCGCCAGCAAGGATCACATGCAGAAGGAGCTGTCCAAGGTCTCCGGCGGTGTGAAGATCCCCGGCGTCACCTAAAGCCCATGACGCCTGACGCGCTCAATCGGCTGGTGGCGCAGTTCGCCCGCTTGCCGGGCATCGGTGAGAAGACGGCCCAGCGGCTGGCCTTTCACGTGCTGCGCTCGCCGCCCGACTACGCCCGCGCGCTGGCCGAGGCTCTGGTCGAGGTGGTGGATCGCGTGAAGCTGTGCCCCCGGTGTTTCAGCTTGCACGACGGCCCTGAGGGGTCGCAGTGCGGCTTCTGCACCGACGCCCGGCGAGACGATCGCGTCGTCTGCGTCGTCGAGGGCATCGCCGACGAGCTGGCCATCGAGCGAACCCGCGAGTTCAAGGGCCGCTACCACGTGCTCCACGGCGTCCTCTCGCCCCTCGAGGGCATCGGCCCCGAGCAGCTCCGCATCAAGGAGCTCCTCAGCCGCCTGAGCGACTCGCCGGTCGAGGAGATCATCGTGGCCACCAACCCTGACGTGGAAGGGGAGGCGACGGCCCTGTACCTGACCCGCTTGCTCAAGCCCATCGGCCTCAAGGTGACCCGCCTCGCGCAAGGCCTCCCGATGGGTGGCGACCTGGAGTTCGCGGACCAGGCCACGCTCGCCCGCGCCTTGGCCGCTCGCAGAGACCTGTAGACCGACGCCGCCCGCGACCCGAGCTGGGCTGCGCTGATCAAGCCCACTTCTGGCGCCTCTGCGTGGAGGGTCAGAGCTGCCACGGGCCCCAAAGCCACCCCTTTGAGCCCTTCGAGCGTGGCACCGGGTCCCGATCCGGGCTAGGTGGCCGCCATGGAAAGCACCGTACCCCTGGGTGGCTTCGAGTCCTTCGCGTTGTCTCCCGAGCTCCAGAAGGTGATCAAGGAGCTGGGCTACGAAGAGCCAACCCCCATTCAGCGGGAGACGATCCCCCACCTGTTGGCTGGCCGCGACGTGCTGGGCCAGGCCGCCACCGGCACCGGCAAGACCGCCGCCTTCTCGCTCCCCTTGGTCGAACGCCTCGAGCGCTCGGCCCGTGAGCCCTTCGGCACCCGGGCGTTGGTGCTGGTCCCCACCCGTGAGCTCGCCATGCAGGTGGCCGAGGCGATTCGCACCTACGGGCGCGGCCGCAACCTCCTGGTCGCCGCGGTGTTCGGGGGCCAGGAGCTGTACCACCAGGTCAAGGTGCTGAAGACGGGCGTCGACGTGGTGGTCGCCACCCCTGGGCGCGTCCTCGACCACGTGCGCAAGAAGACACTCAGGCTGGGCGGCGTGCGCTTCGTGGTGCTCGATGAGGCCGACGAGATGCTGGACATGGGATTCCATGAGGATCTCGAGACAATCCTCGGGGCGGCAACGGCGCGCGCGCGCACCCATATGTTCTCGGCCACACTGCCCCGGCCGATTCTCGCGCTGGCTGCGGGCTACCAGAAGGATGCTTCCCGCATTGACGCGAAGACGTTGGGCGAAGGTTCCAGCCATGAGGATATCCGCCATGTGGCGCACCTGGTGGCCATGGGCGACCGAGGCAAAGCGGTCATCAATGTTCTCCGCAACAATCCCGACGAGCGCGCCATCGTCTTTGGTACGACTCGCGAGGGCGTGGCCGATCTGCACCGCGAGCTCTTGCGCCAGGGCTTTCGCGCCGTCGTGCTATCCGGAGATCGCGCTCAGGCGGAGCGCAACCGTGCACTGGCAGCCCTGCGCGCGGGTGAGGCGCAGATCCTGGTGGCCACGAACGTGGCGGCGCGCGGACTGGATCTGCCCGAGGTGGATCTGGTCGTGCACGCCGATCTCCCGCTGAACGCGGAGGCGCTCACGCACCGGAGCGGCCGCACCGGACGTGCTGGCCGCAAGGGTACCAGCGTGCTGATTGCCAATCTGGCTGAGCGGCGCAAAGCCGAGCGCTTGCTGTCGTGTGCAAGAGTTGAGTTCTCCTGGACCAACGCCCCTGGTGCCAAGGAGATCAGGGTGCTAAGTGAAAAGCGCCTGGAGGACACGCTGCGGACCGAGGCTGCGGGCGAGCCCAGTGCCGCGGTCCAGGCCATGGCGGAGCGACTCGGCCAAAACATAGTGAAGGACCGGCTCCTGTTCCTGCTTCTCTGCCGTGAACTGCAGCGCATGCCCAAGGGCGAAGAGCTGCAGCCTGTGGATGCTCGCATGCCCAAGGGGAGCGACCGCTTCCGCGCGGACGGCAGGCCCCCGGTTTCGCGCGCCGAGTTTTCCCACGACGCAGTCGTGTTTCGCGTGAACCTTGGGCAAGAAAGCCGTGCCGAACCGGGCTGGCTCTTGCCCCTCATATGTCGCCGCGGCGGCGTCACCCGGCGCGAGGTTGGCGCGATTCGGGTTCTTGCCGATCACAGTGAATTCGAGATTTCCGGTGACGCCGCCAAGGACTTCGCGCTGGCGGCAGCGCAGACTGATCCGCGCGCCCCGCACGTCCACATGGAGCTCGCGACCGCGGGACACGCCCACCGGCCGGCCCCCGCCGCACCCGCCAAGCCGGTGAGGCGTCCCTCTGCTGAAACACGAAAGCCGCCGCTGGCGGCCGTTCCCGACTTCGCGACGGCGCTCGGAGTCGCGGAATGCGAGATCGAGCAGCAAGGCTACGCTCCCCCCAAACGCAAACACACGGCCAGCAAACCAGGGCCCGGCCACGAGCATCCTGCCGGCAAGACCACGGTGCCTTCCCGATTCGAACATCGTGCCGGCTCGGCTCGCCCTTCCAGCCAAGGTCCCGCCAAGGGGACCTGGCGCCGGCACCCGGCACGGCCGCAGGCGAGCTTCGGCCGATTTCCGCGCGAAGAGACCTCCGGCAGCCCAGCACGGGATCGCTTGCATCCGCGACCGACTCGTCCGGGCGTCGCAGCCGGGGCGCCCAAGTCCAAATGGCACTCCAAGCCTGGCAAGGGTCCAACAAGATGATGTGCGGATGGACGGCGTCCGCTGAACTCGTGGGACGGCCATGTCCTACGGCAGGCGGTCGAGTAGTTCCACAAACTGGCGACAGGCGCATGGCCTCGGCAAAAGGTCATCCCGCCCTCAGCGGCAAGCTGCTCAGCCTTGCGGTACTGCTGCATCATGGCTTCGAGCCGCTCGCGATCGATCTCGACCCAGCGGCCGCGTACCATGGCCAGGCCGCTGGTGGCGTTGAGAAGCTGGGCAGCTCGGTTTCCGTCAGGGCCTCGCCGTCGAGCGTAACCTGCATCCTAAAGTCGAGCAGGGCATCCTTGCCCACGCCGACCGCCGGCTTGCCACCGACGATGGCTGTGACCTGGGGCCGGGACGGGCGGTTCGCTTTCCACCCCGCCGGCATGCGCAGCACCACGCCCGCGCTTTCCAAAGCAGCGGCGTCGCCCAGTAGTCGAAACGCCTCGTCGGGCGTCCAGCGCAGAGGATGAAAGATCTCGCCCGCGTCGACCATCTGGCGCAGCCACGCGCAGGTCTCGGCCGCCCGCTGTACCGGAAGCAGCAACGACAGCAGTCGCTGCTTGTTGGACGCACCCGCGTATTCGCGTAACGCTTGGCCGAGGGGCAGGTGCTGTGCCTTGCCGTGGCTCGACAGGCGGCTGGTGTAGGTGGCCAGAAACGCGAACGGTGCTTCCTGGTCCTTGCGGTTCTCGGCCAGGTTGAAGTGAACGCGGCCGACGAGATTCCAGGCTGGGTTAAGGTGTTTGAGGAAGTCCTGGACCGTCGCACCCGACTCCTTCAGTTCTACGGTGAACGCACCCGCGCCTGCTGTCGCTCAGTCGGGACCTTGAACGTCGCCAGCCTGGTCACGGTGAGCAGCTGCGGCAGAATGAAAGCGCCACGGGAAAAGTAGATCGCCCCGATCGTGACCAACGCCGGACGAAGCAGCGGCAGCGGCGCCAGCCAGCCCGCGCCCGACAGGCCGTAGAGTCCCCACAGGGCGAAGATGGCCGCAATGAGCAGCGTGACCAAGGCGAACGCCACGCGCCCCGCTGAAAGCAGTTGTTCGGGTGCCCCGAAATACCTTGCGAGTCGAGGGATGAACGCCATGACCACATGGAACCAGGCGACGGCGAGGCTGAAAAATCCTGCGATGACGAGCCATCCGTGGTGCATGTCGTGTCTCCGTGGTCCGGTTGGGCGGGCATGAGGATGCAGCGTCGAGGGCGGCCTGACAAGCGTGGCCCACGTTGGGGGGTCGGTCGCCACGGTGCTTGCGTCGTTGCAACTGAACGGC
>PMBV01000476.1 GCA_003153055.1 Myxococcales bacterium | reverse complement strand
ATGACGTTGGGGTGAGAGACGTGCGCCACCGCCTGTGCCTCGCGCAGGAGCCTCGCCTGTGCCTCGTTCTTCTCGTGGCCGGCGAAGACGTCGGCGCGTAGGAGCTTCAGCGCGATCTTCCGGTCGAGGTCGGGGTCGTACGCGGCGAAGACCTCGCCCATTCCGCCCGCTCCCAGCCGCTCGAGCACGATGAAGCGCCCCACCCGCTCTCCGGTCGCGAGCGCAGGGTGCGCGTCGTGCTCGGCTTTCTGCGGAACCTTGAAGGTGCTCTCGAGCAGATCTTCGAGCTTCTGGCGGCAGGCGGCGCACTCCGCCTGGTGGGCCTTCGCCTGATCGAGCCGCTCGGGGCTCATCGCGTCCATCACCTGCTCGAAGAGCGCGCCGTCGTCGAGGCACCCGGCGCCGTTCCAGTCGCTGGCCTGAGTTGAAAGCGACTCGCGGTCGGCAGAGGACCCACCGGGAACCGCTGGTTTGAGCTCCAACCTCATGGCGTCTGCCCGTCGCTNNAGACTGCGCTGAGCAGGCTGCAAGATCGCGTCCGAACTGCTCGGACCCGGTGGCTCGGGGAGTTGTGGCGCCCTACTGGATCTGCGCCACCACGCACCGGCCATTCTCGCAGTAGGTTCCACTCTCGGGGTGACAGCAGTCCGCCGAGACGGTGCAGTGCTCGAACTCCCGCGAGCAGCCCGGCCCCGAAGAACCACAGACCTGCGTCAGCTCGCCGTCTCCCCGGCAGTACCCACCACAGCATTGATCGCCCGACTCACAGCTCGCCCCATCTTGCAGGCAGGGCTCGAGCGACCAGTACCCCCTCGAGTTCCCCGCGAGGAGCTCTTGCGCGGGCAGGTAGAAGGCCGGGTGGCTCGGGTCACTCCCTGGCGCGGGGTTGAGATCGATCGCCGCGACCCACAGCTTCTTGGGGGTCGGCGTCGTCGCGATGTCGTGGTAGCGGGGGTCGCTCCAGTACGGGTTGATGTTGGCGACGTTGCCGTACATCCGCCGGCTGGTGAAGATGACCCACGCGTAGCCCCCGGAAGGAATGGGGCCCACTGTCGGCTCGTAGTTGAGCGTCGAGTCGTCCTCGTGGCCGTTCGCGCCTCCTGGCAAGAGCCCGCCCGAGCCGTTGAGCCGATCGAGGCGTGCCGCCTTCTTCGTGGCGACGTCCACCCACCACAGCTCACCCCGGGCGCCGTTGCACGTGCCGCGGTCACAATCCCCGCGCGTCTCTCCGAAGCTGAGGGATCGACCATTCGACCGGGTCTCCAGCTCGAAGACGACGCCGGTGCTCGATGGCAAGAAGGTCGGGTAGACGGCCGTCTGGCCTGCCGGAGGTGTGAGCAACACCGCGAGAGCGCCGAAGGTGCCGGGCGTGCTGAAGGGCATCATCGCCAGGCTGCGCTGGTCGCCCGTCGCGCTCCCCGTGCTTCCCCCGAAGAAGTTGAACGCGAGCGCTTTCCCGTCAGGGGAGAAGACCGGAGTCGCTGCCCGAAGGCCGCTCGGGAGCCCGGTGGTGGCGAGCGTGGCGCCCGAGGGCACCTGAAACAGGGCGCTCGGGGCGCTCGAGGCTCCCGCCATCTTGTCGGCCGAGTTGGAGAAGAGGCGCGTCCCGTCGGGGGACAGGCCGCCCCACGCGAAGCGGCCGTCACCCAGCGGCATCATGGTCGTCTCGGCGTTGCCATTCTTGAGCGCGTAGGCGCTGGTGGTTTTGTAGTTCTCGCCGTGCTGCGAGATGAGCGTCGAGCCGTCGGCCGACACCACGTGACACACTCGGCATTGCGCTTCGCCTCCCGAGCTGCCGGCGACCAGCACCGGATCCGTCGAGGAGCCCTTGATGCCCAGCGTGGCGCCCCCGAAGAGGCCGCCCACGTCGTTGATCGCCAGCTTCGTGCCGTAGGAGTTGTAATAGACGATGCCCTTGAGGGCGCCCGGGGCGATCCGCCAGGTCGCCGTCAGCGGCCCGTAGGCCTGGCTCGCGGTGGCCAGCACCACCCGGAGCGTCACCGACTGGTCCGCGCACGCGTCCGTCACCTGCTGCCAGGCCGCCCGGGGAATCGGGTGGTGGATGAAGGGCGTCGCTGTCTTGGCGAACGTCCCCCGCCAGGCGATGGTCGAGCACTGAAGCTCGATGCTCACCGCCTCGAAGGACTGGCCCCCAGGGGTCCATTGGAGGAGCGGCGGGAGCAGCCCCCGAGGCCACACCGTCCCGTCGTAGGGGTAGAGCAGGGTGAGTCCCTGGAGCGTGCTGGGTGTCCCGGAGAGCACGGTGCCGATGGCCGGCGTGACCGGCCCGCCCTCGCCCTCGCCTCCGACGCCGCCCACCCCGCCGGCCCCCGCGGTCCCGGCGTCAGCGGTCCCGCCGTTCTGTGTGAGGGTGGCGTGAATGGTGACGGTGGCCGTCGCGCTCGCCGAGCCGTACGTTGCCGTCACCGTGGCGATGCCCGCCGCGCCGCTCGCGTAGAAGACGCCGCTCGAGTCGATGGAGCCCAGCCCCGTGGGGAGCGCTGCCCAGGTTGGGCTCACCGCCTTCCCGTCGGCCGTCGCCGCGAACTGCTGCGAGGGGAGCAGTTGCCCCGTCTCCACCTCGAGCGTCGTCGAGCTGGGCGTGATGACCAAGGTGCCGGTGAAGTTTGGTCCACCGTCCGCCCCGCTCGAGCCGCTGTCCGCCGCCGAGCTCGGCGGGGAACACTTACAGCCAGTGGACGTGGCGAGGACGGCCAGCGCCAGCCCGACAAGGACATGTTGAGGATCAATGCGCACGAGTCACCTCCACCCGCAGCTATACCGGGCAAAGGGCTGCTCGGGGGTGGTTATTCCCGTGGCACGGAAGTTTGATTCCGTGCGCACTCGGTCACACTCTGCCCCACCGGACGGGGCGCCCAGCTAAACCAGACGTGCCGCGAGGATGTCCTGCACATCCAACAGGCCGACCGCCACTCCTTCGGCGTTCACCACCGGCAGCTGATCCACCCGCGCCTCGCGCATCAGTGCCGCGGCGGCCAGCACGAGCTCGTCCGGCCGCACGCACCTCGGGTGCCTGGCCATCACCTCGCTCACCCGNNCGGTCCACCACGTTGGCCGCTCCGGGTCGTCCGGGGGTGTTGGTCATCACCACCACCACCTCGGCCAGCGAGGCGTCGTGGCGGACGAGCGGGTTGGCGTTCATCGTCCGCATCAGCTCGCTCACCTTCAGCACGCTGCGCCCCAGCTTGCCGCCGGGGTGGTACAGCGCATACTCCGACGCCGAGAAGTCGCGTCGCCAGGCCAACGTCATCGCCAGCGCGTCGGTGACGGCGTGGAGCGCCGCCGAGCTCGCCGTCGGCACGAGCCCCATCGGGCAGGCTTCGTCGAGCTGGCCGATGTCGACGACGATGTCGGCGGCCTTCGCCAAGACCGACTCGCGATCGCCCGTGACGACGATGAGCCGCACGCCGAGGCGCCTCAGGGGCACCAGGAGGCGGACCACCTCGTCGGTGGTGCCCGAGTTCGAGAGGGCCACCACCACGTCGTCGGACCGCACCCGCCCGAGGTCGCCGTGCGCGGCCTCGGCAGGGTGCACGTAGAACGAGGCGAGCCCGATGGACGCCAACGTCGCCGACAGCTTCTGAGCGATGAAGCCCGGCTTGCCGATGCCGGTGACGATGATTCGCCCCTTCACCCGGTGGAGCGCCTCGAGCGCGTCGAGGAAGCCACCGTCGAGCTTCTCGGCGACCGAGGCGATCGCCTTCGCCTCGGTGGCGAGCACCCGGCGGGCCCAGGCGAGCTGCGCTTTGGCCGAGGCCCGCTGGGTGGTTCGTGACAGCCGCACCCTGCCGGTGCGAGGGGAGGGCGAGGCGCGACGGATCCGGCGGGTCATGGCGATCGGCGTGTACATCGCCTACAACCGCGGCACCAGAGCCACTCACTCAAACCCTCGAGGTCTACTCCCATGAAGTTCTTCATCGACAGCGCCGACGTGAAGGAAATCCGCATCGCCAACGACATGGGCTGCGTCGACGGTGTGACGACCAACCCCTCGCTGCTCGCCAAGGTGGGCCGCCCGCTGGAAGAGACGATTCGCGAGATCTGCAGCATCGTCGACGGCCCCATCTCGGCCGAGGCCGTGTCCATGACCGCGCCGGATCTCATCGCCGAGGGCCGTGTCCTGGCGAAGATCCACCCCAACGTCGTCGTGAAGATCCCCATGGGCGTCGAGGGCGTGAAGGCGGTCAAGCAGCTCACCCACGACGGCATTCGCACCAACGTCACCCTCATCTTCTCGGCCAACCAGGCGCTGCTGTGCGCCAAGGCCGGCGCCACCTACGTCTCGCCCTTCGTCGGCCGGCTCGACGACATCTCCGAGGTGGGGATGGACCTGATCCGCGACATTCACCTCATCTTCCGAAACTACGGCTACAAGACGCAGACGCTCGTCGCCAGCGTGAGGAACCCGCTGCACGTCCTCGACGCCGCGAAGATCGGCGCTGACGTCGCCACCGTGCCGTTCAACGTCATCCAGCAGCTCGCCCAGCACCCGCTCACCGACGCGGGCATCAAGAAGTTCCTCTCCGACTGGGAGAAGGTGCCCAAGAAGTAGACGCTCGCTCGCTCGAGGCAGCCATGGACTTCGCCCTTCCTGATGACGTCAAGGCTCTGCAGGACGCCGCTCGGAGGTTCGCCCGAGACGTGATGCGCCCGAAGTCGGCGCACTTCGACGAGACGAGCCAGTTTCCCAAGACCATCATCGAAGAGGCCGGCGAGCTCGGCCTCATGAACATGACGATCCCCGCGGCCTTCGGGGGCCTCGAGCTCTCTCACCTCGGCCAGGCCGTCATCGCCGAGGAGCTCTCATGGGGCTGCGCCGGCATGGCGACGTCGATGATCGCCAACGATCTCGCGCTGCTCCCGGTGCTCCTGGGAGGCACTCCCGAGCAGAAGGAGCGGTTCCTCCGGCCCTTCACCGAGTCGTTCAAGCTCGCCAGCTTCGCCCTCACAGAGCCAGGCGCCGGCAGCGACGTCGCGGGGCTCCGGTGCACCGCCCGCCGCGAGGGCGACGTCTACGTCGTCAACGGCCAGAAACAGTGGATCACCAACGGTGAGTACGCCCAGCAGTACTCGCTGTTCTGCACCACCAACCCGGCGCTCAAGCACAAGGGGCTCTTGTGCCTGGTGGTGCAGGGCCGCCCCCAGGGCCTCACCGTCGGCAAGCACGAGAACAAGATGGGCCAGCGGGCCTCGAACACCGTCACCCTCACCTTCGAGGACGTCCGCGTGCCGGTGGAGAACCGCATCGGCCAGGAAGGCGAGGGCTTCCTGTTGGCCATGAATACCCTCGACAACAGCCGCCCGCTGACCGCCATGTTCGCCGTCGGCATCGCCCGCGCCGCCCTGGAGCACTCCCTCGACTACTCCCGCTCGCGCCAGCAGTTCGGCAAGCTCATCGGCGACTTCCAGGCGATTCAGTTCATGCTCGCCGACATGGCCGCTGACATCGAGGCGGCCAGGCTCCTCACCTACAAGAGCGCCTGGCTCCTCGACCAAGGTGAACGGAATACCCTCGTCTCCAGCTACGCCAAGCGCTTCGCCGCCGACATGGCCATGAAGGCCACCACCGACGCGGTTCAGATCTTCGGCGGTTACGGCTACTCCCGCGAATATCCAGTGGAAAAGCTCATGCGCGACGCCAAGCTCATTCAGATTTACGAGGGCACGAGCCAGGTGCAGCGCCTCGTCATCGCCCGAGAGCTGCTCAAGGGCTGAAGCGCCCAGAAATTCGCTCGGCTCGTCGATTGACGTTGCGCGGCCGTTCATTGATTCGTAAATCAGTCTACGCAATGCAGCGCGTCAAGGCGCGCTCCGAAGGCCCGTCGAGGAGAAACGATGCCGCTCAAAGTGCTGGTCACAGCCAAGCGAGTTGAAGACTACGAGTCGAAGATCAAGGTGAATGCCCAGGGGACGGGCATCGTGCTGGAGGGGCTCAAGTACAAGATCAACCCCTTCGACGAGATCGCGGTGGAAGAGGCACTGCGGCTCGTCGCCAAGCACGGAGGCGAGGTGGTGGTGGTGTCGGTGGGCTCGAAGGATGTACACGAGCAACTGCGCCACGCGCTCGCGATGGGGGCGACCCGGGCCATCTGGGTGAACCACGCCGGGCCGATCGATCAGCTGGGCGTCGCCAGGTGCCTCGCGAAGGTCGCCGAGCTCGAGAAGCCCGACCTCCTCATCCTCGGCAAGCAGGCCATCGACGATGATCAGGCGCAGGTCGGCCTGTACCTCGCCGAGTGGCTGGGGCTTGCTCAGGTCACCTTCGCCTCGAAGGAAGAGTCGCTCGAGAGCGAGGCCGAGAAGACGAAGACGCCGGCCATCAAGCTCTCCCTCGACGGGAAGAGCATCGGGGTGGTGCGCGAAGTCGACGGTGGCCTCCACGTCGTCGAGGCGCCGCTGCCCGCGGTGGTGACGACCGAGCTGCGGTTGAACCAGCCGCGCTACGCGTCTCTGCCCGGCATCATGAAGGCGAAGAGCAAGCCCATCGCCGAGCACACTCCGGCCTCGCTCAAAGCCGACGTCACTCCCAAGCTCACGGTGGTGAAGATGGCGCACCCGCCGGCGCGCAAGGCCGGCATCAAGGTCCCTGACGTGGCGACCCTGATGGACAAGCTCAAGAACGAGGCGAAGGCCCTCTAGCCTTAGGAAAAAACATCATGGGAAACGTTCTCATCTACGTCGAAGCCAACCCCGACGGCTCGCTGAGGAAGGCGAGCCTCAACGCCATCACTGCCGCGCAGAAGGTGGCCCAGGCCACTCAAGGAGAGGTCCACGCCGTCGTGCTGGCGAAGGACGCCGCCCGTCTGGCCGGTGAGGTCAAGGACTACGTGAAGGTCGTCCACGCCGCGAGCGCGCCGCACCTCGAGCACCCCATGGCCGAGGTCCTGGCCCCGGCTCTGGCCGACCTGGCCAAGTCAGTGGGGGCGGAGTTCGTCTGCGCCGCGGCGACTGCTGTTGGTCGAGACCTCCTGCCTCGAGTCGCAGCCAAGCTGGAGGCGGCCATGGCCTCGGAGGTGCTGTCCGTCGAGGGCACGGGCGCCGACCTCGTCTTCGGGCGTCCGATGTGGGCTGGCGCCGTCATCGCTACCGTCAAGCTGACCTCAGCGGTGAAGTGCTTCTCGGTGCGCGCGACCGAGTTCCCTCTTGCGGCGAAGGCGGGGAGCGGCGAGGTGAAACCCTTCGAGGTCAAGCCGCCCGAGAAGGCGCTGACCAAGCACGTGGCGTTCAAGGAAGTGAAGAGCTCCCGGCCGGCGCTCACCGAGGCGCGGGTGGTGGTGGCCGGTGGTCGTGGCACCAAGGGCGACTTCAAGCCCATCGATGCCTTGGCTGACGAGCTGGGCGCGGCGGTGGGCGCCTCGCGCGCGGTGTGCGACGCGGGGTGGCAGCCGAACGACTTGCAGGTCGGTCAGACCGGCAAGGTGGTGGCGCCGCAGCTGTACATCGCCNNGACCTGTTCAAGGTGTTGCCCGAGCTCCAGGCGGCGATCAAGGCAGCCAAGTAAGGCCGGCCCGAGGTCGTGTACGGCGAGACATTCCTGGTCGATGAGTCTTTCCTCGCCAGCATCGGGGTGTACCGCCTCGCCGTACCAGTGCCCTTCTCAGAGGCGGGAGGGCCCGCCAACGCCTGCGCGCTGCTGAACGAAGACGGGAGCTGGACCCTGTTCGACACCGGGGTCGGCACGCCGGAGGGCCTCGAGGCCCTCGAGGCGCAGGCGACGGCGTGCGGGGTCGATCTCAACCGGGTGACGCGCATCGNNAGCCACGGGCACGTCGACCACTTCGGAAACGCGCAGGCGCTGGCCGAGCGGAGTGGGGCGCGTGTCTTCGTGCACCCCGCCGACGCCGCCAAGCTCGTGGGAGACGAGCCCATCACCGGCATGGTGCGCCGGCACCGCGACTACTTCCTTGGGCTGGGCGTGCCAGAGGAGTTGCTGGACGAGGTCAACGCGCTCTTGGCGTCGCGCCCTCCCGCCGCACGTTGCGTCGATCGGCATCGTCTCGAGCTGCTCCATCACGGTGAGGTGTGGCGCTTCCGGCACTTCGAGGCGAAGGTGCTGCACACGCCGGGGCACACCCC
>PMBV01000197.1 GCA_003153055.1 Myxococcales bacterium | reverse complement strand
GACCGACAACTTGGTTGTCGCGATCAGAGGCCAATTTGCGACAACCTGGTTGTCGCCCCGAAGAAGGGGCCGGCCCTGCACCACTCGACCGATCGGCCGAGGGGCTCGTGGTGCTCGCCGGTGCCACCCGCCTCGCTCGCAGACCCCGACGCCTCAGGGCAGTGGGAGCACTCATCGACCCATAGCCCCAACTCACTCGAGAAGGGCGCTCTCTCGAGGCCAGGTCCATAGAGCGGAGTTTGGGTGGTCTCGCCGCGCTCGCTAGCGCTTCTTCGACGGGCCGTGGTCGCTCTTCTTGCCCCCCGGTGCCTTCGTCGGCGGAAACCGCGCGGGTCCCTTCCCCACCGTCGTCTTCGAACCGGGCCGCTGATGGGTGCCCTCGCGCAATCGCTGTGCCGGAGAGACGGGCCCATCGTCAGGCGTCGCGAGGACGTCCTCCGACGGGAGCGGCGGCGGCGAGAGCCCATCAGGGAGCTCGAGCCCAGCCGCGAGGAGCTGTCGAAAGGTGCAGCGGCCCTCGAGGCACCCCACGGCCATGCGAGGCGAATCACCGAGCAGCTGGCGCCAATCGGGGCCCAACCACAGCCCCTCTCCCAGCACGCGCGCGTCGCGGCCCGAGCCGACGATGGCGAAGAGCTGCCCCACGTCGGGGTCGATGCGCAGGCCCAGGCGCTGCCCCTTGGCCACGGTGGGGAGCGGCGCGCGCATCGTGCCGTTCTTCTCTGGGCCCAGTGCCCACTCGAGGATCGGCTCGGAGCCGCTCCCCGAGATGACGAGGGCGACGTACCGACCGTGAGCTCCCACCACCATCAAGGCGCCGCGGGCCTCGGGGCGCTCGCCGCGAAACAGGGCCAGCAAGGGCTCGAGCTTCGAGGGCGGCACCGTTTCGGTGTCGGCCAGCACCGAGAACTCCAAGCCACTGCCGGAGACCTCGGCGTCGATGACGGCTCGGCCGGCGCGGGTGCCGTCGGCGACGTCGTAGACGAGCGCCCCGTGGTCGACCCGTGGCTTGCGACCCAGCGCCGTGATGCCCACCATGTCGGGGCCCTCGCCGAGGGAGACGACCCGCGCGGCCCGGTCGACCCTGCCGGGAGTCGTGAGCGGTGTCTTCACCCCGAAGTCGGTGGTGAGCTCCACACCCGACGAGACCCGTGCGTGGCTCGCCCGGGCCCGCGCGAAGACGGCGGCGATGATGACCAGGGCCACCACCACGAGGGACACCGACACCCACCGCCAGATTCGCCGGGAGACGGCCTGAGCCCTGGCCACCGCGCGCTGGGTTGGCGTCTGCTTCGTCATCGTCGGCAGCCCGGTGGTGATGGCCGGGGCCACCTGCTCAAGCTCAGCCAGGAGCGCGGCTGCCGAGGGGTAGCGATCCTCCGGCGAGGGCTTGAGACACCGGGTGATGATGGCGTCGAGGCGGCGATCGACCCCGGGCTTCTTGGCCGAGGGCATCGTGAAGGTCCCCAGCGGCAGCTCACCGGTGATGAGCTCGTACAGCATCACCCCCAGTGAATAGAGGTCAGCCCGGGGCCCGACGCTCTTGGCATCGAGGGCCTGCTCGGGAGCCATGTACGAGGCCGTCCCCATGGCCACGTGCGTCTGGGTCAGATTGCGAGGCGTGTCGACGCGTTGCTCATCGAAGGCCGCGTCGAAGCCGGCGAGGCCGAAGTCGGTCACCTTGGGCAGGCCACCCGCCTGCTCGTCGAAGAGAATGTTCTCGGGTTTGAGGTCTCGGTGAATGACCCCGCGGTGATGGGCGTAGTCGATGGCGCGGGTGACCTGCAGCATGGTCAGCAGGGCCTTGGCGACGTCGAAGTCGGGCTCGCGCATGCGCTCCCGGAGGCTCGGCCCGTCGACGAATTCCATCACCAGGTAGTACGTGCTGGCGTTCTTGCCCCGGTCGACGATGGAGACGATGTTGGGGTGGGACAACGTGGCCAGCGCGGCCCCTTCCTTCTCGAAGCGCCCGACGAACTGTTCGTCACTGGCGAGCTCCGACCGGAGCACCTTCACCGCCACTGTGCGCCCCAGCGAGAGCTGCACCGCCTGATGCACCTCGCCCATGCCACCGCGACCCACGGGTCGCACCAGGCGGTACCCGGGAATGGCATCCGCCGGCGTCATCATCCGCGCGATGGCGGTGTCATGCGTCAAAGGGACTTTCCTCTGCTGCCGCCAACGGCCGCTCCAGCCCTTCTACGCCGAAAACTCCTTGAGAAGGAACTGGGAGCGTCTGCCTGCCACGAGGGCGATCGAGGCCCGTGGCGGACGAGTCGGGTCATCGCTCGCGCTCCGTGGGGCGGAAACGGTGAACTTCTCCCGCGCATCCGCTACGAAGGAGCATGGTGCAAGTACCCGACGCCCTGGTCGAGAAGCTCCTCGAGGCGCGCAAGAAGCACTCCCACCTGCCGTCTCAGGTGCTCCCCCTGTCTCGCGCCTTTGCCAACGAGGTGTTGGCGGTGCTCTTCCCCCACTTCGCCAACTCGGTGGTGTGTAGCGCCGACGTGGTGACGGAGGACCTCATTCAGCTCGGCGAGAGTCTGGCGCGCATCGAGCGGGCCATCGGCTCGCTGCATCAGGCCATGCCGGCGAACCTGGTCGAGCGGTTCCTCGCCGCGCTGCCGGCGCTCCACGGAATCCTCGACGAGGACGCGCAGGCCATCTTCGAGGGCGACCCAGCGGCCCGCAGCGTGGACGAGGTCGTCCTCACCTACCCCGGGTTCCTCGCCATCGCCGTGTTCCGGGTGGCCAACGCGCTCCATGGCCTGGGGCTGCCGCTGCTGCCACGGCTGTTGACCGAGTACGCGCACCAGCGCACCGGCGTCGACATTCACCCGGGAGCGACCATCGGCCGACGGTTCTGCATCGACCACGGCACTGGCATCGTGGTGGGCGAGACGACGAACATCGGCGTCAACGTGAAGTTGTACCAGGGCGTGACGCTGGGCGCCCTCACGGTGGAGAAGTCTCACGCCGACAAGAAGCGGCACCCCACCATCGAGGACAACGTCGTCATCTACGCGGGGGCCACCATTCTCGGGGGGCACACGACGGTGGGGCACGACTCCATCATCGCGGGCAACGCCTTCCTCACCCAGAGCATCCCGGCCAACTCGGTGGTGACGAGACAGAATGAGGTGCGCATGCGCAAGGGCGCCGGTATGGAGGACCTCGACTTCGTCATCTGACATCGGCGGGCCCGGCGTACACGGTGGGAGTCGTACAGAGAGCGGTGGCCGGCAACGACGCACGGCCCCTGGATTCTCGAGGGCGTGGCGAGTACGAGATGGAGATGCCGCGTGGTGGCGTCTTCGTGCAGTTGGGGGTCCCCCATGAGTGACAGTGACAGGTACGTCCGTTCTTCGAGTGGGCTGTGGAAGTTGAACGAGCTGGGCAAGCCAGAGGTCGCCATCGCGGAGTCACCTCGGCCGCACGCGCCGACCAAAGACCGCGCCACCGCCTTCGCTGAGCTCGCCCGGGCCGACTTCGAGAAGGGCAACTTCGCGTCGGCGGAGACCAACTTCCGGCTGGCGGTGACCTTCGCCCCCAATGACCCGCGGCTGCGCAACGAGCTGAAGAAGGTGGTGGAGACCCGCGACGCCGCCCGCCGGAGCCCTGGCCCTCGGAGCAAGAAATAGCCGAAAGAGCTCCGATACCTCGGAGGGGGTGTGCCCGGACCGGGACCGCGCTATATTTCGGTGTTCCGTGAAATACCTGTGTCCCTCATGCGAACGGATGGTGGACCTGGAGCGGTTCCGGCTGGAAGGGAACAAGCTCTGGGTGAGCTGCCCCAAGTGCGCGGCGGAGCACGGAGTGGAAGGGGCGGTCTCGCTCTCGTCGGCGCTGGGCTCGGGCCCCATGCCGGGGGGGAGCCGGGTGTCGCTGGTGTCGTCGCCCTTGGCGAGCAACGTGCTGACGCTGCGCACGGCTGCGACTGAGGCGGTTCAGCTGGCGCGGGGGGTGAGCGATCCACTGGCGGTGCCCGAGGGGTGCTGCCCCAAGTGCCTCGCCAAGCGGGGGGCCCAGACGTCGTGCCCCCAGTGTGGGCTCGTCTTCGAGCGCTTCAACCCAGCCACCGTGGAGGCGCCGGGCTGGCTCCTCGAGGCCTGGAGAGACCTGCTCGGTGACTGGGGGAGCCAGACGCGTCACGAGCGCCTGCGCAGCGAGGCGAGCCATCGGGGAGCGCTCTCGCATCTGGGCCGGCTGTACCGATTGCGGCTGGCCTGGTTCCCGGACGACCCCTGGGCCGAGCTGGGCCGCGCGGAAATCGTCCGCATGGCTGAAGTCGCCGTCTCGGCGGGGCTGGTGGACGCCGAGCCCGCCAATCTCCAGGAGTCGACTCCGCGGGGGCGCACCTTCGCCATCATCGGAGTGGTGCTGCTCCTCGGTGGCGCGCTGGCCTTCCTCGGCCACCTGCTCCTCAAGACGAGCTGAAGGGTGACGCGCCGCCGCGGTCCGCGTCATGAGGTCGACGTCGAGAGTGTGCTCGGCCCTCGAGGCGCCTTGGCCGGAGTCCTCAAGGGCTACGAGCACCGCCCCGCCCAGCTGGCCATGGCCCACGCGGTGGCCGAGGCGCTCGAGCACCGCCAGTTCCTCCTCGCCGAGGCGGGCACCGGCACCGGAAAGACGCTCGCGTACCTGGTGCCGGCGCTCCTCTCTGGGCGACGGGTGGTGGTCTCCACGGCGACCCGCACGCTGCAAGAACAGCTCTTCTTCAAGGACGTGCCCCTGTTGCGAGACCAGGTGGGCCTCGAGGTGTCGGTGGCCGTGCTCAAGGGTCGCAGCAACTACCTGTGCGCCCAGCGCTTCGAGGGCTTCGAGCGCTCACCCCTCTTCGCCACGCCCGACGACGCGAGGCACTGGGAGCGCTTTCGACAGTGGGCCCTGACGACGGACTCGGGAGACCGGGCCGAGACCCAAATCCCCGATGACTGGGCGACCTGGGGGGCCGTCTCGACGAGCGCTGATGCCTGCCTGGGCGGAAAGTGCCCGCTCTACGAAGAGTGCTTCGTCACCCGCGCGCGACGGACGGCGGCCGAGTGTCAGCTCATCATCGTCAACCACGCCCTCTTCTTCGCCGACCTGGCCCTCAAGTCACGCGACGCGGAGCTCGAATTGGGGGTGCTCCCGCCCTACGACGCCGTCATCTTCGACGAGGCCCACGCGCTGGAGGACGTCGCCACCGACTCCTTCGGGCTGTCGGCTTCGAGCGGGCGCCTGTTCGGCCTCGCCCAAGACGTGCTGAAGGCCGTGTCGCCGCTGGATCCTCGCGCCGCCACGCTGACGGCCATCGCCCTGGCGCTGCGGTCTCGCGCCGACACCTTCTTCGAGGCGGTGCAGACGACGCTGGGCGCCGGCGACCCGAGCCAGACTGACACGCGGCTGACCCCCGACTCGCTGGGCGAGCTGCGGCCCCAAGGCGCGGCGCTGCTGGAGTCGCTGGGGGCCCTGGCAGCGCTCTGTCCCGAGGCGGACCCAGGGTTGGGAGGGCTCAAGCGACGGGCCCTCGACTCGGCGGTGGCCCTCGACGGCTGCCTGAGAGCCGACGACCCTGCGCGGGTGTACTGGGCTCAGGTACGGGCCCGGGGCGGAGAAGGCCACCGTCACAGCGTCACACTGCGGAGCGCGCCCATCGACGTGGGGCTCTCGCTCTCGACCCACCTGTATGACTCGGTGGACGCGGTGGTCTTCACTTCGGCCACGCTCAAGCCCAGCGCCGCGACGCAAGGCTTCAACTACGTCGTCAAGCGCTTCGGCCTCGAGGAGCGGCAGTGGAAGAGCCTCGACGTCGCCTCGCCCTTCGACTTCGCCACTCAGGCGGCCCTCTACGTACCTGCGCACCTCCCTGAGCCCTCGCACCCGGAGTGGACGCTGCGCTTCGCCCGCGAGGTGTACCAACTGTTGCGCCTGTCGGGCGGGCGGGCCTTCGTGCTCTTCACCAGCCTGAGGCACCTCGAGGAAGTGCACGCGCTGGTGGCGCCGCACCTGAAGGTCCCGGTGTGGAAGCAGGGCACGGCGCCGAGACGAGCCTTGCTCGAGGCCTTCATGGCCGAGCCCTCGGCGCTGTTCGCGTCGCAGTCCTTCTGGGAGGGCGTCGACGTGCCGGGCTCGGCGTTGTCGATGGTCATCATCGATCGACTGCCCTTCGCGCCGCCCAATGAGCCGCTCCAGGCCGCCCGCATGGAGGCGGTGCGCGCGGCCGGTGGCAACCCCTTCGATGAGCTGCAGCTCCCGCAGGCGGCCCTGGCGCTCCGGCAGGGCTTCGGCCGCCTCATTCGGACCGCGACGGACCAGGGCGTGGTGGCACTGGGAGACGTGCGGGTGCTGACGCGACGGTACGGGCGGGTCTTCTTGGATGCGCTCCCTCCGGCGCGGCGGTTGACCCGTCTCGAAGAGGTGAAGTCGTGGTGGGCGGCGATGGAGCGGAACGGCGCGTGACTCACCTCCGCAGGTTGTCCCGCAAGGTCGCACGTGAGAGGTAACGTGCCATGACTCGCTCTTCTCAGTCTTGGCACCGGAGTCCAGGTTCGCGACCACCCCATCGCTGCTCCTTCCCTGGCCGGCTCCGGCTGCCTGCTTCGGTACTCCGTCTTCTTTTCCCTCTCCTTGATGGAGTTCGGCTAGGAGTGGCTGCCTTATGAATCGAGTGCTCGGGTGGTGGTGGGTCGTCTTCTGCTGGGTCCAACTTGGCTGCGGGCCAGCGGCGGGGCTCGATGGCGGGGCCGACGGGGGCCCAAGAGAGGACGGCGGTCGCGGCGGAATCGACGCGGGCACCCGAGTCGACGCGGGCACCGGGAACGACGCGGGCGACGCCGGCGGTGACGTGCAGGCCAGTGGGTGTTGGTCCGCGCCCACGCCGATCACCTCGGGCGCACCGGTCGCGAGCTTCGAGTTGGCGGCCGATGGGGAGCGCGCGTACGCCGCCTGGATCGAGAGCGATCCGCTCCGGAGTGGGCTCCCGAACGCCTTCGCCAGTGCCACACTCGAAGACGGTGGCTGGGCTTCGCCCCGGCGGCTCGTGACGTTCCCCCTGGCGGATGACAAGGATTGGAGCGACATCGCGCTGGTGGCCTCCTCGGGGCAGGCTGCGGCTGTCTGGGGTCGGAGATACACGAGCGACGCGGGCCTCTGGGGGGACATGCAGGAGGTGTTTCTCGCTCGGTTCCTCCCCGACGCGGGCTGGCAGCCAGCCGAGCGTGTGAACCTCCAACCGCAGTGGGTCGCCAGCGGCGGCGGATTCGGCGAACCGCCGGCAGGTGGGCCCCGGGTTGGGCTGGTCGACCAAGGCGATGTCTTGGTTCTGTGGGTCGAGTATTCCATTGAGGCCGGATCCATGAGCCTCATCTCGCGGCGACTCACCACCTCAGGGTGGGACGCGCCTCTCAGGGTGCTGAACGGCCGCTATTGGACACCGCCTTGGCTCTCGGTCGGTGGTTCCAACACCATGGCCTTCTGGGCCGCTGGGGCAGAAACCGCCGCCGCCCGCCTGGTGGATGGTGGATGGGAAGCGGAGACCATCAGCTTGGGGTGCGGTCAGGTGCACTGGGTCAACGGGGTCGTCGACGCGGAGGGTCGGGCCCTGGCGAGCTGGACCGGAAACCTCGGAATCGAGGCGCCCGGCGTCAGCGCAAGAGTCGACGGCGGGTGGTCACCACCAACGGACCTCAACCCAATGTCGGGGTACAACCCGAGGCCCTCGTCGATGGCGCTCGACGGCCGGGGCCAGGGCGCGATGCTCTGGTATGGGCCGATCAACGCACCAGATGTCCATTTGAGCCGGTTCGATGGGACCACCTGGCTCCCGGCGGACACGCTTTTCACCGGCCACACCGGCGTGGGGCGCGGAACGCTGGCGATGAACCTGGCTGGGGTAGGTCTGGCGACCTGGAGCGCCTCGGACGGCTCGACCATCAGGACCTACGCGGCCCGCTTCGAGGACGGAGGGGCTCCAAGCATCGACACCTTCGAGGACGGGGCGCTGGAGGGAACCCGGGCGGCGGTGACGCCACAGGGGACGCGCTGGATCTTCTTCTTCGGCGACGGGGGCATGGTCAGCCACTGCCCCTGAGCCGGCGAAAGGCGAGCTCCTTCCGCCCACAAAGCGACCCGCCCCAGCCCGAGGCCACAGCGGCGCAGCCCCCTACCGCACGGTAAGCCCAGCGAGCAAGAACTGACCGCTCAGATGCTGCATCGACGCGCCGTTCGGACGGTGCCGCCACGACGGGACAGCGACTGAGTCAACTCAAGTCTGCTGCGCCCGCGCCCCTCGCAGACGCTCCGCCTTTTCCATCGGGCTCATCGATGGGTCGCCCAGCGCCTCGACCCCTCGAGCCCCCAGCCGCGCCCGCGCCCAGCTCGACAACGGCTCCCGGCGGAGGAGCTCGGCGACGATGGCCTCGTGGACTCGCTCGACCGGCGCCGCTCCGTCGAAGCGCACCACGTGCGGCTCCTTCAGGCTGGCGAAGATGGCCCTCGACTTGGTGAGGGCGTCCAAGGACTCGAAGGTGTCTTGCCCCAGCCCGCGCCGATGAATGCGCTCGAGGCCGGCTTTGGGCTCGATGTCGAGGAGCACGACGAGGTTGGGAACCGGGGCAAAGGCCCGGTTTCGCGAAAGGAGCTCGGCTGGGTCCATGCCTCGGGCGCCCTGGTAGGCGACGGTGGAGTAGTAATACCGGTCCACGATGACCACCGCCCCACGCGCCAGTGCCGGCGCGATGAGGCCCGCGACATGCTCCTTGCGGTCATTGATGAAGCAGTCGAGCTCTTCCACCTCGCTGAGCCGCCCGGTCACCTTGGAGTTGCGGACCTTCATGCCCCAGGGCCCAGCGGTGGGCTCCTTGGTACGGACGACCTCCACGCCCAAGGCGGTGGCCCAGCGCTCGAGGAGCTCGGCCTGGGTCGTCTTTCCTGAGCCGTCGATACCTTCGAGGGCCACCAGCAATCCACCAGGGAGCGAGGACACACCGGACCTCTACAAGAGGCCCCGGCCTGCCGCAACGGCGCTCCCATCGGCGTTCACCGAGGGCACCTGCCTACAGGGTCGATGCTGCCCCGTACCAGCGGAGCGAATCAGCTTGTTAGCCTTATCCAATAGGGGAACGCCTCCCATGAGACTCTTCCGTCATACCAGCGAGCGTCGAAGCGCTCCCGTCGCAGCCGCCGATCGACGCGCCTACCGCCGAGTTCAGGCACCCATCGCCATGCGCCCCGTGGGCCTTCTCGGGCAGATGCTCGCGCGGCCCGTGACCGACGTGAGCCGGGGTGGGTTGCGTGCCTATTCTGACGAGCCGCAGCGCGTCGGCGAGCGCCACGAGCTCGAGTTGTTCCTGCCGAAGGGACCCTCCGTCATCGTCGTCGCCCAAGTCGTCTGGGTCGAGGAGCTGCCCGAGGGCAGCCCGGCTCGCTTCGATGTGGGGATGCGCTACGTGGAGGTTCGGACCGAGGATCTCGACCGCATCACCGATTGCTTTCCGAAGGAAGAATAGACCAGTCACCTAGTACGGGGCGAACGTGAGCAGGCCCGGCCGATAGGGCAAGTTCCCGTAATCGGCCGGTTTGGACTTGTCGTAGCCTTGATAGAGAAACTGCAAGTGGCACGGGTCGATGGTCTGTGTTTCCGATGGATCCTCTCGAACCAGGTCGCCGTGGCTGATGTCGTTGGTCCAGGCGTTTCCATCTGAGAAGGTCACGTTGGCCTTGCCGGCGAAGGGCTTGCTCTCGGTCGTCGCATGTTTCGTCCACGGGCCATCGAGACTGGGCGCGGTGAAGGAGCGGAAGTACCGGCCTCCGGAGCCCATCGCCTCGACAATCATCAGGTACGTGGCCGGTGCCCCCTTGACGGTATAGACTTGCACGGCCTCGAACAGGTTCGCTTGCGTGTCTGTCATGACCGTCGTGTAGCCATTGAACGTGCCTGGGAAGCTGCCGATGTCCATCTTGGAGCGGTAGATGTTGCCGTTGTCACCCGCGAAGAACAGATAGCAACTCGTGCTGTCGCAGATGACCGTTTGGTCGATGGCACTCCCGGGGCCATTGGTGAGCAGCGAGCGCCCAGACGACCACTTCGAGGGCTGCGTTGGGTCGGTCGAGGTCGCATAGGTGAAGCCCCACTGGTACGCCAGCACCCAGACCTTCTTCGGCGTGAAGTAGATGAGGGTGGGCGCGACGCCCCCCTTCGTCGGGGAATCACCCATGTAATACTGGGGGGCCGCGTCTGCGTTGCTCCAGTCGGTGAAGTTGAAGTTGACCATGTTCCACCCACCGGACGCCGTGTCCCAGACGGTCGCATACACGACGTGCTGGTTGTTCCAGACGACGTTGGTGAAGTCCTTGAGGGACACGAAGTTGTGGCCCGCGGGCGACTTCGGGTTCGCCAGCGGCCCCGTCGAGGTCCACTTGAGCGTTGAGGGCAAGGGACATGCGCTCCCGCCGCCGGTGTCCGAGCCACCACCGCCTCCGCTGCTCGATCCACCACCGCCTCCGCTGCTGGACCCGCCGCCGCCTCCAGTGCTGGACCCGCCGCCACCTCCGGCGCTGGACCCACCACCGCCTCCGGTGCTGGACCCGCCGCCACCTCCGGTCCTGGACCCGCCGCCGCCTCCGGTGCTGGACCCGCCGCCGCCTCCGGTACTCGACGCACCGCCACCTCCGCTGTTCGACCCACCGCCACCTCCATTGGCCCACCCACCACCACTGCCTACCCCCCCGTCGTCGTACGGGAACGCCAGCCCGTCGCAGGCGAACGAGAAGAGCGCCAAACCCAACGGGAGCAGGCGACCCCGCCCTGAGAAGGCGCCGTGAGCCTTCGGGTAGAAATACCGCTGCCTCGATGGCGTCTGACCGCGGAGCACGTGTGTGAGAGCACCCCTCGGCGGCTTTCGGGTCACGCGACGAGGATCAGCGGTGCGCGATGGCCTTGGCCAACTCCAGGCGCTTTGAAAGACGGACCACGTTGGGGTGCCGCTCATCCAAGCCCCGGCGGTCGATGGCGAGCGCCCGCTCGTACAGCGACACCGCCTGCGCGGGGCAGTTCAGCGCCAGCGCTTCGACCCCCAGCAATTCGAGGCTATTGGCCAGGGGCAGGCTGTCGGCGCCGAGCGCGGCTTCGTTGATGGCCACCGCGCGTGTGAGGGTCTCCACGGCCTCTTGGTGACGACCCAGCTTGCCGAGCGTCGCGCCCACCTCGGTCAGTCTGGCGGCGGTGCTCGGGTGCCGCGGGCCGAGCGCCTCCTCCGAGAGCTTCAGGGCCTGTTGGTACAGCCCCAGCGCCTGCCCATCCTCACCCCGTCGCAAGTGCACCGAGGCGAGGCTGCTCAACGACTCCGCCAACCCAGGGTGCTTGGGCCCGAGCTCCCTCTGCCGAATGGCGAGGCCACGCCGCGCGAGCTCGAGCGCTTCGTCGGTGCGGCCAGCTCGAAGAAGGGCCGCCGACAGGCTCGCCAGCGGCACGGCGAGGTCGGCGTGTTCAGGCCCCAACGTCCGCTCGAGAATGTGCACCGCCTGCTCATAGTTGGCGAGCGCCTCATCGTAAGCACCCAGCTTCGCCTCGGTGATGGCCATGTTGTGCAGGAGGTGCGCCCGGCGTGGGTGCTCGAGGCCCACGGTCTCCTCGGTGATGCGCTCGGCCTTGCGGTACAGCGCCAGTGCCTCGGCGAGCCGGCCCAGCCTCGACAGCGCGATGGCGAGGTTGCTGGCCGACGCGGCGACATCGCGGTGCTCCGGCCCGAAGGCCTGCTCGCGCAACGTGAGGGCCTCCTGGTACGCGGCGCGGGAGCGCTCGTAGTCCCCCTCGCTCAAGTAGATGCTGCCCTCGAGGTTCCGTACGTCGGCCAACGCCTCCGGGCGGTCGCCCAGCCTGGTGATGATGGCGCGCGCGTGCCTGGCCCAGAGGTGGCCCTCCTCGTGACGCGCCTGCCTCGAGCCCACCACCCAGGCCAAGAGCGACCAACCACGCCCCGCGATTTCGTCGTGCCCTGAGGCCTCCGCCGCCACGAGGGCCTCGTGCACCGTCGACTCGGCCTTCGTGAGGTTGCCCGTCTTGTCGTAGAGGCGTCCCTGGAGGAAGAGCGTCTCGGCCTCGAGGGGGAGGAACTTGAGCGCGTGAGCCTCGTCGGTGGCGCGCTCGGCGACCGACAGCCCCTCGGCGTACTTTCCCGAGAGCATGAGCGCCGTGCCTTCGTTCAGCTCGAGCCTCACCCGGTCGTGGGCGGCGCGCAACGTCGGGTCGTTCGGCGGACGCATCATCGCCTTGAGCGCGGCCCCATCAGCGCAGGCAGACGGCAGCGTCAGCGCGCCGACGGCCGCCTCGGCGTTCTCCACGACGTCGACGTCGGCGTGCGCCAGCACCTTCTCGAGCGACGCCAGCTCATCGACGCGGTGCTCGAGGCACAGCTTCTGAAGCCACAACGACTCGGAGGCCTTCTCCCGCTGCTGGCGCAACGCCGTGCAGGTCGCGTCCTGCCGAGTGGACCAGTCAGCGGCGAACGCGTCGAGGGCCTTCGAAATGGCCTGCCACGCATCGGGGGCATAGGGCTTGTTCACGCCCAAGAAGGCGGCGCGCACGGCGTCACGGGCGCGGGCGTCCCACACGCCCTCGAGTCGCTGGGCGGCCGCGGGGCAGGCGATGGCCGGAGGAGGACGGCTCCAGAGGAGCGAGACGGGCACCACCGCGAGGGCGAGGCCCACCGCGACGAGCACCCTCGTCATCACCGCGCTGGAGGTGTCACCCAGCGTCGCGAGGAGCGACTCCATGGAGTCGAAGCGGTCTCCAGGCGCCAGCGAGAGCCCCCGCCGAAGCGCCCGCTGCACCCGTGTGGGTACGTCGCGAGACACCACTGGCCGGTCGAGCTGCCCCCGAGCGATGTTGGCGGTGCGGGTCAGCACCGTGTCACCCGAGAAGGGCCGGCACCCGTGGAGCGCCTCGTACAACGACGCGCAGAAGGCGAACTGGTCCGAACGAGGGTCGGCGTCATCGCCGGCGAGTTGCTCGGGAGCCATGTAGGCGGGCGTGCCCACCAGCGCGCCGGCCTGAGTGATTGGTGCCGAGAGCAGCGGAGTCGAGGGCGTCAGCTCGGGCTTCGGCGCGCGAGCCTCCTGCGCTCCGGGCGCCTTGCGGGCACAGGCGAGCCCGAAGTCGAGCACCTTCACCTGCCCGTCATCGGAGATGAGGACGTTGTCGGGCTTGAAGTCTCGGTGCACCAGCCCCGCGGCGTGCGCGGCGGCGAGGCCACGGCCGGCAGCGCGAAACACCTTGAGAATCTCCTTCGTCGAGCGCCTCCTCTCGGCCAGCCACTTGCGCAGCGTCTCGCCCTGCACCAACTCGAGGGCGATGAAGACGTCTGAGTTGAAGGTGCCGACATCGTGGACGGCGATGACGTTGGGGTGAGAGACGTGCGCGACCGCCTGGGCCTCGCGCAGGAGCCTGGCCTGGGCCTCGCTCTTCTCGTTCGCCGCGAAGACGTCGGCGCGCAGGAGCTTGAGCGCAATCTTTCGGTCGAGGTCGGGGTCGTACGCCGCGAAGACCTCGCCCATGCCGCCCACCCCCAGCCGCTCGAGCACGATGAAGCGCCCCACCCGGTCTCCCGTCGCGAGCGCGGGGTGACCTTCGTGCTCGGCGCTGTGCGGGGCCTTGAAGGTGCTCTCGAGCAGGTCGCCCAGCTTGTCACGGCACGCGGCACACACCGCCTGGTGGGCCTGGGCCTGTGCGATCCGCTCGGGGCCCATGGCGTCCATCACCTGCTCGAAGAGGGCCCCATCATCGAGGCAGCCATCTCCGTCCCAGCTGGAATGAGTTCGAGACGACCCGAGGTCGCCGGAAGACCCACTGCGAACCGCTGGTTCGAGCTCCAACTTCATGGCTTGCCCGTCGCGGAGACGGTGACCCGGGTGTTGCAAGATCGCGACCGAGGTTTCAGGAGAGGGAGCCTGTGGCACCTCTCATCCGCAACAGCTCCTTCTTTCGTCCGGGCGGACGGCCCCCACTCCCCCTGACCCCTCGCCCCGGCGAGGGGGGTCCCGCTCTCAGGGCCGCGGGGCCCCGGACGACCGCCGTGCCTCCGTCGCCTCCTGAGTGGCTGAACGTTGGATGGGCGTGGCGGCTCGTTCGGGCCTCCACCGCCGCCCTCATTGACCTTGACTTGAGAGCTTCAGGGTTCAGGCAATGCCCTCCATCTTGAGCCCTCTGGCGGTCAAGGACACCAGTGGACTCCGAGCAGCGAGCTGCCTGAGCCGCCCTGAATGGGAGTGCAACCACGAGGTTGACTGGCAGAGGGCCCAAGGTTGAGGGCATTGCCTGAACCCAGAAGCTCGAGGCTCAGAGTAAACGGGTGCGGTCGTGGAGGCCCGAACGAGGCGCCACGCCCAGCCAACGTTTAGCCGCCCAAGACGAAACCGTTCGGCAGGGAGGTGGTCCCAGGGCCCCGCGGCCCTGAGAGCGGGCCCCCCTCGCCCGGCGGGAGAGGGGCAGGGGGGAGTGGGCGAACGAAACGCCCAGACTGGAGTCGGTCCACTGCGGATGAGCGGTGCCTCAGCGCCCCTCCCTGCCCCAGCACCCCACCCGCGACCGAGGCCCCGCCGTCGACACACTCCGTCAAACGAACCATGCCGCACTGCGTGGTTGGAGTTGCCCTTTCCCGATTCCGAGCCTGTGGCATCATCGGTGGATATGTCTTTGCTCCTCGTCGCCGCGCTGCTCGGCGCCACCGAAGGTCCCCCTGAGCGGCTGTTGTCCTCCGAAGTGAGCGCGGGCGTGGGGGTCCTCGGCACTGGCTACACCATGAACGGCGCACGGTGGGGCGACCTGTTGCTGACGCCCACCGCCTCGGCCCGCGGGGTCTTCGGGGGCTTCACGGTCGAGGGCGGCGCCTCCGTGGCGAGCCCGCTCGCGCTCAATGGAGTCTCCTCGTCCCTCGACGCCGAGGTCCGCGTCGGCTGGTCGGGCCGGCGCTGGGCGCTCGTCGGTGGAGTCAACGTGCAATGGACGCCCGGGGCGATGCCGGCCGCGGCGCTGCTCCCCACGCTCCGCCTCGACCTCGACTTCGGAGTGGTAGGCGTGGTGCTGGGAGTGCTCGACCACCTGGCGCTGATGCCGGCCCACCTCGACGTGAAGCTGGGGCGCTATTCCGTCGGCTGGGTCGCGCCACTGGGCCTGTTGGCGGGCGCCGACTTCGTGTTGCTCAACGGCTTCGGGCTGCGAGTGCTGGGCTTTCTCTTCAAGCTGGGCAACGCCGAGTCAGCCATGCTCACGCTGTCGGGCACTTGGGGGCCGCGATGAAGGTGCTCCGAATCTCGACAGGGCTCCTCCTCGCGGCGTGCACCGCTCGCCCTGGGCTCGACGCCATGACGCCGGACCTCTCCACGCTGGGCCAGGGGCTCCCCAGGGGCTTCCTCATGGGGACCGCCACCGCCGCCCACCAGATTGAAGGCGGCCTCGACAACGACTGGACTGAGTGGGAGGCGGGCTCGTTCCCCGACGGCACCCCGCACATCAAGCATGGAGATCGCAGCGGGCTGGCCGACGACTCCTGGAATCGCTTCGACGAGGACTTGGGCCTCATGCAGCAGCTCGGCTCGACGGGCTACCGCTTCAGCGTCGAGTGGAGCCGTCTCGAGCCCTCGCGTGGCGTGTGGGACCTGGCCGCCATAGCCCGATACAAGGAGTGGGCGCACAAACTGAGGGCCGCTGGCATCGAGCCGATGGTGACGCTGTTCCACTTCACCTTGCCCAGGTGGGTCGCGGCGCAGGGCGGCTTCGAGAACCGCCAGACGATGGACGACTTCGCCGACTTCGTGGAGCGCATGGGCTCGGAGCTGGGTGACGTGGTGGACCTCTGGTGCACCATCAACGAGCCCAATGCCTACGTGGTGCAGGCCTACCTCGAAGGCAGCGCCCCGCCCGGCAAGAAGGACGACACCACCACCCAGACACAGGTGTTGGCCAACCTCCTCGAGGCCCACGGGCTGGCCGCGGCACGGCTCCGCGCCGCCGACACGGTGGACGCCGATGGCGACGGGCACGCGACGCTCATCAGCGTGGCCCACCACGTGCGCATCTTCCAGCCCGCGTCCAACGGCGTCCTCGACACGTTCATCGCTGGCGTCACCGACGACTACTTCAACGAGTCGACGCCCAGAGCGCTGGTGACAGGCCACATCCTCCTCGACATTCCGGGCACCATCACCATCGACAAGCACGTCGACGGCTTGGCGGGGAGCATCGACTACCTGGGCATCAATTACTATTCCCGGTACATCGTGCGGGCAGACCTCGGCAGTGCCGCGCTGTCGCAGCAGTACTACATGCCAGGGCGACCGGTGACGGACCTCGGCTGGGAAATCTACCCCGACGGCATGTACCTCTCGCTGATGCGCTTCGCCGCTTGGGGGGTGCCCCTCTACGTCACCGAGAACGGCCTCGCCGACGCCAAGGGAGACACCAGGGTGAGCTTCCTCGAGCGGCACGTCGCCGCGGTGGAGCGCGCGGTGACCGATGGCGCCGACGTTCGCGCCTACCTCCACTGGAGCCTGTTGGACAACTTCGAGTGGGCCGACGGCTTCGAGCCGCGCTTCGGCCTCTTCGCGGTGGACTACGAGAACGGCCGGGCCAGGCGGGCCACCCAGGCGGTCGCGCCCTTCCGCGCCATCGCCGACCACGTGCCTCGGTGAGCGACTACTCCAACGCTCCGGCGAGAAACGCGATGCCCGCCAGTCCATACATGACCCACAAGGGCTTCACCTCGTTCTCGACCAGGGCGACGGTGACCAAGCCGAGGGCGACCGCGCCGAAGGACAGCAACGGGGTGCCCCACCCTCCGGGCACGTGGAGGCCGAAGCGCATGGCGAGCCAGGCCCCCAGCGCTCCGGCGCAGGCGGCGGCGACGGTGCGCAGGCGATCTCCCCACGTGGGCAGCTTCACCGCCGAGACCCGGCCGACGATGCCATCGCCCAAGGTCCAGCCGAGCCAGAAGAGCTGACCGCGAAGCCAGAGGTGCACCAGGTTGTACAGCGCGATGTAGACGAAGATGGCCCAGCCGTGAATGAGTGGCACCAGGGCCGCGGCGAGCGCCCCGGTTGCCGGGCGGAGCGAGCGCCAGAAGAAGCCGTCTCCCAGAGCCGCCAGGGGCCCCATCAGCGTCTGCTTGAAGCGGCGAACGGTATCGGGAGGCTCCTCGCCCCGGGCGACCCGCACCTCGTGGAACAAGATGCCGCCGACGAGGCCTGCCGCCACGTACGGATGGGTGTTGAAGGTCGAGAGGTGGCGCCGGACGGCTTCCTTGCGCACGGTCTCGTCGGGGTAGAGCTCGCGGAGCGCGGGCTCGAGAGAATACAGCAGCCCGAGCGTCTGCATCGCTTCGGGCGAGAAGCCCGCCTGGAGAAAGAAGGTTCGCGCGAAGACGCGCCACAGGGTCACGCCGCGGAGCGCTGGGGTCACGGCGCTCCCCAGTACCAGGCCTTGAGGGTGAGGAAAATGACGCCTCCCCCAGCCACTCCGGCGGCGAGGAAACGGTGTCGGGCGTGGCTGCCCTGCACAGCGATGGCGGCCGCGCCGGTGGCCAGCGCCGGGTACGCCCAGGCGAGGCCTCGCACCAGGTCGAGAGGCAACGCCCCCAGGCCCGTGGCCATGAGCCGACCGACCACCACCGAGGCCCCGCAGCACAAACCGTAGAAGAGGAACTGAGGCCACAGGGCGCGGAGGTTCTGTCGCGCGGCCTTCTGGCTGTTGCCAGTCTCGGCGGCGGTCAGAGCCCGACCGAAGTACTTGCGAGCGCGGCGGTCGAGGCTGGCCTCGAGCACTCGCCCCGCGGGCCCGAGAGGAAGACAGACGAGCACCGCCAGCGCCCACATGGCTTGGGTCGAGTGGGTGCCCGCGGCCCGGCCGAGCTCCGCCGCCATGGCCGCGCCTGCGATGGCCGGGAGCGTGTCATGGTCTGCCTGGGACGCTCCCAACGAGGCGCCGCCCAGGTGGAGCAGCTCGAGGACGAGCCCGACGTAGAGGCCCCCGGGGATGTCGTCGAGGAGGAAGCCGGTGACGGTGGAGGCGACCAGCGGCCGGGACAGCATGGCCTGGAGAAAGGCGCGACGCTCGAGCGCCATCAAGCCCCCCCACAGCGCGGTGACCAGCACGCGACTCCACATGCGCTCGACTCCTCCGACCGAAGCAAATCACCTTTCCACACCTGCTGGCTTTTAATTGCCGGAGCCCAGGTTGCGGTGTAACCGCCCGCCTCCGTGGCTACCATCAGCGTCGTCATCCCCGTCTACAACGAAGCGCGTACCCTGGAGGAAATCGTCCGCCGGGTCGTGGCCCAAGACTTCGCCAAGGAGCTCGTGCTGGTCGACGACCTCAGCACCGACGGCTCGAGGGAGTGGCTCGAGGAGCTCGCCGCCAAGGGGCTCTCGGCGGTGAAGAACGCCAAGCCCAAGAACGACACCCGGCTCAAGGTGTTGTTCCAGGACACGAACCAAGGCAAGGGCGCGGCGCTCCGGCGAGGCTTCGCCGAGGCCACCGGGGACATCATCGTCGTGCAGGACGCCGACCTCGAGTACGACCCCCGTGACATCTTTCGCCTGGTGCAGCCCATCATCGATGGGAACGCCGACGTAGTGTTCGGCAGCCGCTTCCTCGGGGAGACCCGACGGGTGCTGTACTTCTGGCACGCGGTGATGAACCGGGCCCTCACGCTCATGTCGAACATGACGACGGGCCTCAACCTGAGCGACATGGAGACCTGCTACAAGGCCTTCCGCCGCGAGGT
>PMBV01000532.1 GCA_003153055.1 Myxococcales bacterium | reverse complement strand
GAGGGCAATACCTGCTCGACTTGCCCAGCGAGCCGCGGCAGACGGTGCTCTCGCGGACTCCGGCGCTGGTGGACGTCGCCGTTCCCGCCCTGCTCGGCGAACGCCACGTGGGCTGGGCGCGCGTCGGCATCGGGCAGAAGGCGGCTGGCCAGAAGCTCTCGGAGACCACGAGGAGCGGTGTCCTCTACGCGCTGGCGGCGATTCTCCTGGGCTCGGTCATCGCCTGGCTCCTCGGGCGTCGAATCTCGAAGAGGCTCTATGCTGTCCAGGAGGCCATCGACGCGGTTCGGTCAGGCGACCACCGGGCCCGCGCACCAGTCGCCGGCACCGACGAAGCGGCCCTCATGGCGCGAGAGTTCAACTCGATGCTCGACGTGCTGGCGGAGCGAGATGCCGAGCTGCGCCTCAGCGAAGAACGGTACCGCTCACTCATCACGAAGGTCCAGGCGGCGATCGTCCTTCATGACGGTGAGGGCCGCGTCCTGAGCGCCAACCCCTTGGCGCAGCGCCTCCTCGGGCTCTCCCTGGAACAGCTGGTCGGCAAGGCGCTCGCCGACCCCCAGTGGCACTTCGTTCGCGAAGACGGGTCTGTCCTGCCCTCCGCCGAGTATCCGGTGAGCGTGGTCGTCTCGACGCGCCAGCCCCTGAGGGGCGAGGTGCTGGGGGTCCACGGCGCTCACGACACGCCTGTCACCTGGGTGCTGGTCAACGCCGAGCCGGAGCTCGACGACGCGGGGAACCTCTCACGGGTGCTGGTCTCGTTCGTCGACATCACCGAGCGCAAGCGCGCCGAGACAGTGCTGCATCGACTGAATCGAGAGCTCCGAGCCATCAGCAGCTGCAACCAGGTCTTGGTTCGAGCCAAAGACGAACAGGGCCTCGTCGACGACGTGTGTCAGATCATCTGTGACGAGGCAGGCTACCGCATGAGCTGGGTGGGCTATGCCAAAGCCGACGACGCGAAGACCATACACGCGGTCGCGTGGGCCGGGGCCGAGAGCGGGTACCTCGAGCAAGCGGGCCTCACCTGGGCGGATGTCGAGCGGGGGCACGGCCCGAGCGGAACGGCCATTCGGTGCGGCGAGAGCGTCGCGAGTCAGGACTTCGCCACGGACCCGCAGGTCTCTGTGTGGAGGGAGGCCGCGCTCGAGCGAGGGTATCGCTCGAGTATTGCGCTGCCCCTGAAGGACGACCGCCAGAGCACCTTCGGGATTCTCAGCATCTACTCGACCGAGCCCAACGCGTTCACCCCCGACGAGACGCGGCTGCTCGAGGACCTCGCCGGAGATCTGTCGTTTGGCATCATGGTTCAGCGCGCGCGTGTCGAACGCACCCGCGCGGAGGCGACGGCCGAGCAGGAGCGCAAAGCCCAGGTTCGCTTCTTCGAGAGCATGGACTCGCTCAGTCGAGCCATGCAGAAGACTCACGACCTCGAGCAGACGATGGATGAGGTGCTCGGAACAGTGCTCTCGGTCTTCGGCTGTGATCGAGTGTCTCTGCGGTCGCCCTGTGACCCCGAGAGCCCTTCCTGGGTCGTGCAGATGGAGAAGGCGCGGGCCGAGCGCCCTGGCCTCTTGCCCGTCGGAGCGGACATTCCCATGGACCCTGCGACCGCCGAGGCGTTCCGGGCCGTGCTGAGGTCGGACCGCCCCGTGAGGCTCGAAGGAGCGCTGGCGATGGATGGCATTGCACGTCAAGATCGGCAAGCCGTGGGAGTTTCGTCTGCAGGAGAACGCCGAAACGCGAGTTTGGACGAAGGAAGACGAGCAGCTCTTCCAGGAGATCGGCAGGCGACTGGAAGACGGGTTGACGAGTCTCTTGTCGCATCGCGACCTGCTCGAGAGCGAGACGCGGTACCGGCGCATCGTCGATACGGCCGCCGAGGGCATCTGGGTGCTCGGGCCCGACAACTCGACCACGTCCGTGAACGCCAGAATGGCCGAGATGCTCGGCGCGGCCAGGGAGGCAATCATCGGCCGGCCGATGAACGACTTCATGTTCGAGGAGGACCTGCCGGACCATCTGCGGAAGATGGAGCGACGCCGTCAGGGTGTGCCAGAGCGCTACGAGCGCCGGTTTCGCCGAGCAGACGGAGCGACCGTGTGGGCCCTCGCTTCCGCGACGCCAGTTCTCGATGAAGACCAGCGCTTCAGGGGCTCCTTCGCGATGTTCACCGACATCACCGAGCGCAAGCGCGCCGAAGCCGAGATTCGCACGCTGAATCGGGAGCTCGAGGAGCGCGTGGCCGTCCGCACCACCCAGCTCGAGGCGGCCAACAAGGAGCTCGAAGCCTTCGCCTACTCGGTCTCGCACGATCTGCGCGCACCGCTCCGGCACATCGACGGCTTCGTTGCTCTCCTCAAGAAGAGGGCGACGGTGCTCGATGAACAGAGCCTGCGCTACATGTCGACCATCTCCGAGGCGGCCAGGCGCATGGGCACGCTCATCGACGATCTCCTCTCCTTCTCGAGAATGGGCCGTCTCGAGATGGCGACGACCCAGGTCGACCTCGGCGCCTTGGTGGCTGACGTCATCCGCGAGCTCGAGCCTGAAACGCAGGGGCGAGACGTCGAGTGGCGCGTCGGGGCGCTCCCCGTCGTCACTGGCGATCGCGCCATGCTGCGAATCGTCTTGGTCAACCTGCTCTCGAACGCCCTGAAATTCAGCAAGCCGCGCGCACGGACGAAGATCGAGATCGGCCACCTCACAGACCAGACAGCTCCGGAGCAGATGTCGGTCGTCTCTGTGCGCGACAATGGAGTCGGCTTTGACATGAAGTATGTGCACAAGCTCTTCAGCGTCTTTGAACGCTTGCACGCCGTCGACGAGTTCGAGGGCACCGGAATCGGCCTCGCCAATGTTCGTCGCGTCATTGACCGGCACGGGGGTCGCACGTGGGCCGAGGGCCAGCTCGACGTCGGAGCGACGTTCTACTTCTCGCTGCCATCGCAAGAGGGGCACACGACCGGCGAAGTCATCGAACAGCGCTCGTGACGTGGCGCAAGCGCCTCGCGGAGCTGTGAGACGGCCGTCACCGCGTGCGCAACCCCTGCCCGTCGCGAGGTCCTGCGTTACGATGAAACATGGATTCCGCGGGCGCCGGACAAATCCAGCGCCGGGTGCTGTTCCGCACGCTGGTGGCGCTGCTGGTACTGGGCGGCGCGCTCGTCGCCCTCGTCGCCGTGCCGCTGCACCGCGACCTGGTCGAGAAGAACAAGCGCGAAGTCGAGTTCATCGTCGATGCCCGACGCATGGCCGTGGAACAGTACGTCACCCGTCTGCTCGACGTCGCGTCGCAGCTCGCCAGCCGCACCCAAGCGAGGAAGACGCTCATCGAGTACAACGAAGGGAAGATCACCAAGTCTGAGCTCGTCTCGTCCCAGAGCCAGCGGCTGAGCGACGCCATGAAGAACTCGGCGGACGTGGTGGGGGTGACCCAGCTCGACGAGCGCGGGGAGCTGGCTGTCGTCGTCGGCGCGCCGATTCCCGAGCAGGAGCTGCGACGCGTCGACCGGAGCTCGAACCAGGTCCTGGTCTTGACTCCGGCGCTGGTGAACGACCGATTGCCCTATGTGCTCGTCGTCGCCGCCATGCTGGAGGGCCAGCGGCAGGTCGGCCTCGAGGTCGTGATGTTCAAGCCCGACACGCTGGAAGAGCTCATTCGCGATTACGGTGGCCTCGGCAAGACGGGCGAAGTGTTCCTCGTGCGCCGGAGCGGAGATCGCGTCGCCTCGCTCTTCCCCACCCGGCGGAGCGTCGATGCCGCGGCGCTCGACGAGGCGCTGCGCTCCTTCGAGCGCGGGGACTCCGCCGAGCAACAGGCGGAGCACGCCGGCTGCGAGGGCTGCGTGGTCGCGGTGCGGAGCATCGGCAGGACGCCGTGGTCTCTCTTCTTCCGCATGGAGTCGGCGGAGCTCAACGCCATCATCGACGCCTCGATGGTGCGGTTGCTGATTCTCTCGGGCATCGTGCTCCTGCTGGGCATGGCGGGGGTCCACCGCCTCACCTCCCCGCTGGTGAAGACGCTGGGTGACGAGCTGCGCGCCAACGCCCTGCTCGTCGTGCAGGTGGAGGCCGCTCGCGCCGAGCTGGAGGAGCGAGTGCGGGTGCGCACCTTGGAGCTGAGCCACAAGAACAGTGAGCTCAAGGGCGTCTTCGACGCGACTCGCCAGGGGCTGCTCACCATCGATCGAGCCGGCAATGTGGTGGGTGAGGTGTCGGCGTCGGCGGCGCGGTGGCTGGGAGAGCTCATCGAGGGCACGCGCCTCGCCGACGTGCTCGCGAAGGTCGACCAGGGCTACGCGCGCGGGTTCACGGTGGCGTTCACGCACGTCGTCGGTGGGGGCGTGCCGCTGGCCGAGACGCTCGCGAAGGTGCCGCGGCGGCTGGTGATTGAGCGGCGCCCGCTCGACCTCGAGCTTCGGCCGGTGGGGGGCGAGGCGAAGTGGTCGCGAATGCTGGTCGTCATCTCCGACGTCACCGAGGAGGAGCGCCGAAAGAAGCTGGAGGTGGAGCTGCGCCACTCGCAGAAGCTCCAGTCGGTGGGACAGCTCGCCGCCGGCGTCGCCCATGAAATCAACACCCCTGCGCAGTACGCCAGCGACAGCCTTGCCTATGGGGCCGACGGCTTTCGTGAGCTGCAGCGCGTGCTCGAGGCCTACCGTCGCGCGCTCAAGGAGCCAGACCCGAGGACGGCGGCCGAAGTGCTCGCCAGCCTGGAGAAGGAAGCCGACCTCGCCTTTCTCGAAGAGAACGCCCCCGCCGCGTTCGAGCGGGCCCGCGTAGGGCTCGAGCGCATCGCCACGCTGGTGCGCGCGATGACGGAGTTCGCCCATGCGGACAGCCGCGTGAAGGAAGCCATCGACCTCAACCAGGCGCTGCGCAACACGCTGGTCATCGCCCACCACGAGTACAAGTACGTGGCCGACATTGAGGAGGACTACGGCGAGCTCCCGCTGGTGCAGTGCCACCCGGAAGACATCAATCAGGTGTTCCTGCACCTGCTGGTCAACGCGGCGCACACCATCGCCGACGTGGTCACCGCGTCGGGTGGCCGAGGTCGCATTCGCGTACGCACCGCGCGTGAAGGGGCCGGGGTGCGCATTTCCATCAGCGACACCGGCTGCGGCATCGCCGAGGAGATTCGCGGCCGGGTGTTCGACCCCTTCTTCACCACCAAGCCCGTGGGCAAGGGGAGCGGGCAGGGGCTGGCGATCGCGAACTCCATCGTGGTCGACAAGCACGGGGGCACGTTGAGCTTCGACACCGAGGTGGGCAAGGGCACGACGTTCATCGTCACACTGCCCACCGACGGGCAGGGCACGCCGGCGGCTGGGCCGATGCAGCTGGCGCACCCTGGCGTTTGATTCCTGACAGGCGCTCGTGGTTCGGGTCTTCCAATGTGGCGCGTGAGCGTGGTGTGTCCGAGTGCGTGGTTGGTCAGGCCGAGGTCGACCAGGTTGCGCAGCGAGGTGGCGCTGCGGTACGGACGTTCGGTGAAAACCCGCACCGTCCTCACCCCCGATGACTGGGCCGACGCAGCGCTGTACTCGGCGGCCGAGGTCGGCCTGGGGGCCGTTCGAATCGAGGCGCTCGCCCGGCGCTTGGGGGTCAGCAAGGGCAGCTTCTACTGGCACTTCACCGGGCTCGACGAGCTGCTCCGCGCCGCCTGCGTGCGATGGGAGAACGCGGCCACCGACGAGACCATCATCGCGCTCGAGGGCATCGCCGAGCCCCGGCGCCGCCTCGAGGCACTGCTGGCCGTCTCGGTCGATCGACTGGATCACCTCAAGGTCGAGGCCGCCATCGCCGCGGCCGCGGGGAGGGGCGACCGCCACGCTCGCCCGGTGTACGCCCGGGTCACCCGGCGTCGCCTCGAGTACGTCGAGGGGCTCTACCGAGAGCTCGGGTCCACCCCGGCCGAGGCTCGCTCGTGGGCCTGGTTGACCTTCGGCACCTACCTCGGCACGGTGCAGCTCGCCTCCCTCGGGTTCGGCTCGGAGAAGACGCTCTCGACCCACGTTCGCTTCCTCACCTCTCAGCTCGTGCCAGCCGCCGGGACCAAGAAGACCCGCTCGAGGGGCCAGCGGTAGGCGCGCCGCACAGCACCAGCGAAAATCGAGCCTGTTCCAACCGCCCGGTTATGGTTCCATGACAGGAACAGCCGGGGGGGAACTGAGGCGATGCTCGATGTGGTCGCGGAGCTGAGGGAGTTGGTCCGCGACTCGAGGAGTGGTGAGTACGTTTGCGTCTCCGGTGAGGAGGAGGCGCATGTCTTCCTCCAGCGGGGTCGAGTGGCCTGGGCCGCCGACACTCGACACCCGTACGCCTTCAGCCGATTCCTCAAGGAGCGAGGAGGCGTCCCAGAGGCGAGGCTGACCGAGGTCATCGAGGAGTGCGGGAAGCTGCACTCGCCCATCGGCGAGAAGCTCATCGAACATGGGCTCGCCACCTCCGAGATGGTGCACCGGGCCCTCAAGCACCAGGTCGCGCTGGCGATGGAGACGCTGGTGGCCTTGGCAAACCCACGGGCCGTCTTCCTCGTTCGCCGGTTCCGCGAATACCGCATTGACCTCACCTTTGAGCTCGTCACCTTCTTCCCGACCCAGCCGTTGCACGTGGCGGATCTCGAGGCGGTGGAGACGCCGGCGGTCCTCTTGAGCCGGCTGTCACGGTTGGTGCCTGAGCTGAGCTGGGCCCAGGTGCTCAAGGGGAAGGAGGTCATCGAGCGAGCCTTCTCGGGGGAGGTCGAAGGGAAGGTGCCCGACGCCCTGGTCGACATCATGGAGGGGCAGCGTCTGGACGTGACCATCATTCGCTCCAGCTCGGGGGCGCTGGTGGGCGTGGGAATCCCCGGCGCCTCGGGAACCAGCCTGTGGTGCGAGGTCGGCTGCGGCGCGGCCCTCGGTGGGGCGGTCGCGCGCATTTGGACGCTCCTCGGGCTGAGCTCCTTGACCCCTCCGCCGCAGCGAGAGCCGTCGCCACCGTTGACCGTCGGCGAGCAGTCGCTGGCCGTCGAAGTCGCGCTGGAGTGCCTGCTCAAAGAGCCGGCGCTCCTCGGTGTCTTCGCTGGAGAATCGCCCTCGAGCTTGTGTGGCGCCACTCGACACGACGCCATCACTTCGGTGGCGCAGCAACGCTGGGAGCTGCTCTCCATGGCTCCGGGCACCAGCCCACGCGTGGGGACGCTGGCCAGCGGACTCTGGTGCCTCGGGACTCGCATCAAAGACACCTCCGAGAGCCTCTGGGTCGTCGCCGAGGGGCGCATGCCTCAGGGCCTGCTCTGGGCGCAGTTGCCCTCGCTCGAGCGCAGCCTGGAGCGCCACGCGACCCGCTCGAGCCCCTCGATGGCCTGAAGGTCGACGGGATTCGCTCCCACGGCGGGCCTCAGGGAGCGCCGAGCCGCTTCACGCCGATCCGCGCGATGTGCTCGAAATGCTCGTCATAGGTGAGGACCGGAGCCCCAACGCAGGCAGCCGCGGCGGCGATCCAGACGTCATTGGTGGGCAGTGGCGTGCCAGCCTTCTTGAGCGCGACGACGATCTCGCCCCAGGTACGCGCGATCTGCTCGCTCAAGTCGACAACCTCTACCATGGGCTGCTCGAGGAACTGCCGGAGCTCTCGTTCGTTCTCCGCGCGGCGACGGCCCTGCGCGAAGCCGACGGAGAGCTCGCCGATGACGACCACCGGCACGCCGATCCACGTGGCGTGCGACAGAGCGTCCACTGCCTCGGCGGCGCCCCTCTTGAAGTGGCTGTAGGCCGAGGTGTCGAGGACCAAGCGCGACATCTATTTCCAGAGCTCCTCATCGATGCTCCGGGTCTCGGCCGTCGCTCGTTCGAAGGAAGCCAGATCAGCCCGAGACCACGTCCCTGCGAGCGCCTCGATTCCGTTCGTCTCCACTCCCGTGCCCAAGGCGCGCCCCAGCAGGTCTATCACCGTCCGGTTGAGCGAAGTCCCTCGCCGGCGACGCTCGGCCTCGAGGGCCTTCGCCAACTTGGCGGGAACGTTGCGAACCGATAGGTGTCGGGCGAGTGCATTCACTTCTACGACAATATGAATGCAGTGCTCCGCAGTCAATTGCCCTGGCCACCGTTCCGAACGTAGGCGTGAACTGTCTCGGCGAGCCCCTCGCTGGCATTTCCAAGGATCACCGTTGCGTCGCCGAGCGTTCCCGACCAGGCTGCGCCGCCACGAGACCCAGATGATCCGCCTCCTCGCCCTCTCGCTCACCCTCCTGGCGCTCCACTCCCTGGGCGCCGAACCGGCCACGCTTCGCGTCGTCGTGGTGCCCTTCGCGGCCCTGACCGACCACATTCCCACCGGCGCCAGCGCCAAGGCCCGCTCGATGCTCGTCACCGAGCTCACGAGCACCGGCGCCTTCACCGTGGTCGAGCCGAGCCTCGATGCGGGAGTGCCGCTCGCCTCCGCTGCGCTCGACAGAGCCCGCGCGCAGGTGGAGAAGGCCAAGGAGCTCCGCGTTCGCCATCGACTCCCCCGTGCCCGCGAGGTGCTGGCCGGTGCCCTCGAGGCGTACGGGGCCGCCGCCACCGCCCTGACCGACGTGAGCGAGCTGGTGGACTGCTACGCCCTCTCGTCGGCGGTGGCCTACGCGTCGGGCCGAGATGAAGACGGTCAGCGAGCGCTCCTCGCCGCGCTGGCCCTCGCACCCGACCGCGAGTTGCCACTGGCGAAGACGTCGGCCCTCTTCTCCCATGTGGTGGACGACGCTCGCCAGGGGCTCAAGGCGACGACCTCGGGCGCTCTCATGGTGAGCTCGATCCCCAGCAACGCACCGGTGACGCTCGACGGGCACCTGCTCGGAGCGACCCCGCTCGAGGTGCGCGCCGTGCCCCCGGGCCCCCACCTCTGGACCGTTGACCTCTCGATGGGCGAGCGGGTGGGTGGGTTGGTGGAGGTCGCGTCGGGCCGGAGCGTCGAGGTCGTCGCCCGACCGGCTCAGCTCGACAGCGCCACGAAGCTGCTCCAGGTGGTGGCGAAGAATCAGCTCGACCAGACGGCGGTGGTAGCCGCGCGGGAGCTCGCCCGGGCGACGCAGGCTGACCTCGTCGTCTTCGGAGCGCTCTCGGCCGAGGGCAAGGGCTTGGCCCTCGATACGTTCCTTTGCTCCGCGGACGGCTCCCCCCGGCGGCTTCCCCGGCGCGCCTTCGACCCCGAGCTCCTCTCGGCCCGCATGGAGCTCTACGGCCTCGCCGGCGAGCTGGCCCAGACTCACGCGGCCCTCGGCGCCCCGGTGCCCCTGCCCTCCCTCGTGTCGGAGACGCTCACTGAGACCCGGCGCCCCGAAGTGCACTACGGCACGAGCGCCCCTGGGCCCACGCCGAGCGAGGCGACGGGAGAGCCGCCTGGGGTGCCCTCGGGGCCGCGGCGCAGGGTGCCGCTGAAGACGCGGTGATGCTGCGCGGCCGCTTCGCTCCCAGCCCCACCGGCGGGCTCCACCTCGGCAACTTGAGGAGCGCGCTGCTCGGGTGGTTGGACGCCCGCGCCTCGGGTGGGGCGTTCCTCCTGCGCATCGAGGATCTCGACCCCGAGCGCTCGCGGCCCTCCGCCATCGACGACATCTTCAGGGACCTGGAGTGGCTCGGCCTCGACTGGGACGGGCCAGTGTGGCGCCAGTCGGAGCGGGGTCACCTCTACGCCGAGGCGCTCGAGCAGCTGAGACAACGGGGCCTCGTCTACCCGTGCTGGTGCAGCCGGGCCGAGGTCGCCCGCGCCGCCTCGGCACCCCACCAGGGAGAAGACGGGCCGGTGTACCCAGGCACCTGTCGGCGGAGCGCCGAGCCCCGCCCCGGGCGGGCGCCGAGCCAGCGCTTCCTGGTGAACGCGGGGCCCGTGGCCTTCGATGACGGCCTCGGTGGGCTGTTCACTCAAGACGTGGCCGCGGCGGTGGGCGACTTCGTCATCGCGAGAGCCGACGGCGTCGCCAGCTACCACCTCGCGGTAGTGGTCGATGACGCGGCCTCGGGCATCACCCACGTGGTGCGGGGCGACGACCTGCTGGCCAGCACGCCGCGGCAGCTCCAGTTGTACCGCGCGCTGGGCTGCCCCGAGCCTCACTACACCCACGTGCCGCTGCTCGTGGGCGCCGACGGCCAGCGGCTGGCCAAGCGCGGCGGCGCATTGACGGCCGAGGCGCTCCGAGCCCAGGGCGTCTCGCCGGAGACCGTGGTGGGGGCGCTGGCCGGCTGGAGCGGCCTGAGCGACGGCCGCCCCACGCAGCCCCGCGAGCTGGTGCCGACGTTCGACTGGGCCCACGTACGCCGTGAGCCGACGGTGGTGACGCCCGAGCTCGTCGAGGGCCTCGGCCGATGAAGCCCTCGACCCGTGAGCTGTGGATCATCTCGGGCGTTTTGGTGCCATTCTCGATTCTCGTGGTGCTCGGCTTCGCCTGGCCCCAGCCATCGGCGCCCGCGCCAGAGCCCACGCGTCTGCCCATCGAGGGCCCTCAGGCACAGCCGCCTCCTCGCGCCATTGGCGCAGACGCTGGCCCTCCCCCGCGGCTCGCCCCCGAGGCACGCGTCGAGGAGGCCCAGGCCTACCCAGCCGAGCTCGACGTGCCGCTGCGGGCTGTCGAGGCCGAGGTGAAGCGCTGCCTGGTCGATCAAGGGACGCGAGCGCCGCGGCGAGTCGACGTGGAGGTGGCTTTCCACCCCACTCGGTCGGGCACCTTCGCGGAGGTCTCGGTCCGCCCCTCGTGGCAGGACCCTTACCTCGAGGCGTGCGTCGAGGATGTCTTCGCCGAGGTGCATTGGGTTCCCTCGGGGCGGGAGACCTTCACCCCGGCGAAGTTCACCTTCCGCCTCGACCGCTGAGGTCCACCGTCGCCCGCCCTCACCGAGGCCCAAACTCCGCTCTGTGGCGGTACCCTCGAGGGAAGGAGCCTCATCCAACGGGCGAATAATTTGGACATCGAGAATCTGGCCAGTCTCATGTGTGCCAGATGGCGCAATCTGACGCGGTCCCGACGTCCCGGCGTCGCCAGCAACTCCGCGAGGCTCTCGGCTCACGCAATCGGGCGCAATTCCCTCGTCGCATACCCGCGAGCCACGGACCTGGCCTCGAGAGAGCGCCGTTCTCGAGTGAGTTGGGGCTATGGCTCGATGATTGCTCCCACTGCCCTGGGGCCTCGGGGTCTGCGAGCGAGGCGGGTGGCACCGGAGAGCACCACGAGCCCATCGGCCGATCGGTCGAGTGGTGCAGGGCCGGGAGGGTGGTGAGGACTGGCCCCTTCTTCGGGGCGACAACCAGGTTGTCGCAAATTGGCCTCTGATCGCGACAACCAAGTTGTCGGTCTCATTCTTGCCCCTCGCCGAGGTCGACTCCTTCGACATCCGACAGACGAGGGACACTCACCGTCGCTTGACTGGGTAGAGCGTCGGTCCCTCTCCGCGATGGAAGCTGCTCTTCCATTTGGCCCTCACCTCTGCGAGCCACGGACCTCGCGTCGAGGGTTGTGCCGGTGTTCTCACGTGTGCTCACCGAGGTCTCGGGTCGAGGGGCTGGCCAGACNNCGGCGCCCGTTGGCCGGACCCTCCTCCTGCGGAGTTTGGGACCGAGGTCGCCCCTCTTTCAATTGACCTGGCCTTTGGTTACGTGGGGGCATGAAGAGCGAACGACGCGGCGCTTTCTCCCTTCTCCTCGCCCTCGGCCTCACCGCCTGTCCGCAGGGTGCACCTCCACCCAAACACGAGGCGCAGGTGCTGGCGGTCAGACTGCCCGACGGTGGCGGCTACCGGGTGAAGCAGCGCTACAACTCCATTCTTCGCTTCGACTTCAACCTCCGCGCACAAGAGCGCTTCGTGCCCTTCTTCTGGAGGGCCGACACCAACGGCAACAAGACCCTCGACCCAGACGAGCTCGCGGTGCTCTGGGGCGGCAAACGGGAAGACTTCGTCGATGACCAGGGCTTCACGCCGGCCTTCGACGCCGCCTACCTCTCGCTCACCGAGGAGGCGCCCAGTGCCCTCACTCCAGAGGAGAAGGAACGGAGGGCCAAGGTGAAGCTCGAGCTCTCCCAGGGCCGGCCGACGTTGATTGAAACCGACCTCTCCCAGGCCCCTCCCGAAGACCGCGCCATCGCCGGGCACTTGCTCGCCGCGGCGACGGCCATCGAGCGCCTCTATGCGCTCCAGCGGGGTACCACCTCGCTCGAGGGGAAGGTCCCCGCCGATGACCTGGCGAGCCGGGCGATGTTCCGCCGGAACCAGGGCCCGTGGTGCGAGGCGCCCAAGACCGAGAAGGACCCAGGGTGCTCCGCCATTCCCGGTCCGCCGCCGAGACGGGTCTTCGGCCTCTACCCGGCCGACGTGCAGGAGGACCCGAAGTTCTGCGCTCGCCTCGAGGCCGAGCCCAACGGTCGCTCGCTGACCGACCACTTCGCGGTGGTGGCGCGAGCCGATGCGGGCTTCGAGGCCGTGCCCTACTCCATCGCTTGGAAAGGCGAGATGGAGGCGGTCGCCCAGGCCCTCGACGCTGCGGCTTCGGCCATCACCTCGCCCGAGGAGGCCGCCCTCAAGAGCTACCTCTCGGCCGCGGCCACGTCGTTCCGCACCAACGACTGGGAGCCCTCCAACGCCGCCTGGGTGGCCATGAGCGCCACCAACTCGAAGTGGTACACGCGGGTCGGGCCCGACGAAGTCTACTTCGAGCCGTGCGCGTGGAAGGCCGGCTTCGCTCTGCAACTGGGCCGCATCAACCCCGACTCGTTGGCGTGGCAGAACACGCTCGGCCCGGTGAAGGCCGAGATGGAGCGGGCCCTGGCGACGCTCGCCGGCTCGCCCTACCGCGCCCGGGAGGTGCAGTTCAAGCTGCCAGACTTCATCGACGTGGTGCTCAACGCCGGTGACCAACGGAACCCCCGAGGCGCTACCGTCGGCCAGTCACTGCCCAACTGGGGGAAGGTCGCCGAACAGGGCGGGCGCACGGTGGTGATGACGAACCTGGGCACCGACGCCGACAGTCAACGGCAGCTCAAGGTGCAGATGGCCAGCCTGTTCTGTGCGGCGACGATGGCTCACGCGACGACCGAGGCGGCCCCCGAGACCATGAGTGTCGTGCTCCACGAGGCCGCTCACAACCTGGGGCCGGCGCATGACTACCTGGTGAAGGTCCAACGAGCCGAGGCGCTCTTCGGTGGACCGCTGGCCTCGGTAATGGAGGAGCTCAAGGCCCAGACGAGCGCGCTGTACTTCTCGGGCTGGCTCGAGGGGAAGAAGCTCATCACCCCCGAGCTCGCCCAACAGGCCCACGTGCGCGACGTCGCCTGGGCCTTCGGACATGTCGCCCAAGGCATGTATGACCCGACCGGAACCCCCAAGACCTACAGCCAGCTCGCATCCATTCAGCTCGGCTGGCTCCGCGCGGCCGGCGTCCTGTCATGGCACGCCAAGCAGAAGGCAGCCAACGACGCTGACCTGGGCTGCTTCGAGCTCGACCTGGGGAAGAAGTGGACTGCGTCCGTCGAGGCCCTGAGCCGGCGCGTCCTCTCTGCGAAGGCCTCGGGGAACCGCGCCGCGGCGGAGAAGCTGAGGACCGACTTCGTGGACGATACGGGCGAGTGGAAGGCGCTCCGCGACGTCATCGCCCAGCGGTGGCTGGTGGCGCCCAATTCGACCTTCGTCTACGCCGTGCGGCGCTGAGAGCTCGGCTGGAAGGGCCTGAGGATTCGATGTCTGTTGGTCGCGGCTCTCACTGCCCGTAGTCCACCGTTCCGTTGATGTGCATGGACGTGAGCCCACCGTCGGCGCCCCGCTTCACCAGGAGAGTGCCCGTCGAGTCGATGGTGCTCGGGTGGCAGAGGTAACAGGTGAAGAGGTTCACCCCCGGGGTGGAGTGAATCGGCGTCGCGGGAGGCAACCCGTGACACGAGCCGCAGAAGACCTGCGGCGTCGTGGTGGTCCACCCCACCTGCGCGAGCTTGGTCGGGCTGGTGTCCCTCGCGCCGCCGTTGCCCAGCGTATGGCAATAGACGTTGCCGCACGTGGCCGCGCCGCGATCCCACGTGGGCGTCGCTCCGTCGTTCGCCGCGATGCTGCCTCCATCCACGACCCCAGCAGGGAAGACGGTCGCCGGCAACAGATGGTCAATGTGCCCAGGCGACCGGATCTCCGTCGGAGCCAGGTGGCACTGGTTGCACTGCACCGGCGCGCTGAAGCCGTGCTTGGCACTGAGGTGTGCCTGGTGCGCCCCGACCGTCACCACCGTCGGGTCCGTGCTGCCGTGGAGATCGCGGAAGGCTACAGCGTCGCCGTGACACGAGGCGCACGTGACCGTCGCGTCTCCGGGCCGCCCCAGGTCGAGGTGACCGTCGGCGTGCTTCGCGACCACGATGCCCCCGTCGACGAAGGCGCCCTGGTGGCACTGCCCGCAGTCGGTCTCAGAGGAGTGGTTCGAGGGAGGAACACCGTGGCAGGTGCCGCAGGCCGCTTCGCCCTGACCGAGCTTGGTCCAGGTCGGGAGTTGGTTCTTGGCCGCCGTGTCGGTCGTCGCCGGCGCATGGCAGGTCGAATTGGTGCAGGTGTGCTGGTCGAAGGCGTACTGGCCGCGGCCTCCGTCGAAAGCGAACACGACCTCGGCGCGCCCGTCCTCCGGGCCTCCGTCAACCTGGAAGTGCCCTGACTGGAAAGGGTCGACGGGCGTAACGTGGCATTTGTCGCAGCTATAGGCTTGGTGCAACGGACCGTTCTGAACGTGCGTCTGGTGGGCTCCGACCCCTGGCGTTGTATTGAGCTTCGAGCCCGACAACGACCTCGGCGGCGCGGAGTTGGTGCTCGAGCCGTGGCACATGTTGCACGAGAAAAGCGGCGTCGAGTGGCATTCATGGCAGGCCACCTTGGCCTTGCCCCCCGAGAAGTCGTCTCCGTGACAGCCCATGCAGTTCTGCGTGCCACCGTCGATTTGGTACCCCGTCGCACTGAGCGCGTCTCCGTGGAAGGTCGTCGTCGTGGGAGTGCTCCAGCCGCGGGGGTGGTAGTGCAGCCGTCGCCCCCCGGCCTTGCAGTCCACCACCCAACTGGTCAGGGTGGCGAGCTCGCCGGCCGCCAGGGCCTCATGGCCGGGCAGCTCGCCTTTGGCAGCCGCTAGCACCAGCGCGTCGACCCCAGCGTCCGCGCCGACCACGCGCGTCGAGCCGTCGTCTCGACGAGCCAAGGCGTCGAGCCGCGAGGTGAGCTTGTAGGCTCCCTCGGCTCGATCAGCGCCGTGACAGCTCACGCAACGCTGGGTGAGCAAGGGCTGAATCGTCGTGTCGTAGTCTTGGCAGGCGGCGAGCTCGCCCTCCAAACCACGAAACTGCTCGCACCCCGCGGTGAGGGCCAGCAGGGCCGTCAACCCGAGCACACCGACGGCACCGCGGTCAGGGCGAAATGACCGAACAGACCCCTCCCCGCGGCATGGGGAGCCACCTTCGCGACGCCGACGACGCAGGGCGCCCTCAGCGATGACAGACGAGGCACATCGCATTCTGTACGATCTCCTCCCGGGGGTGGCGCAGCGACCACCCGATCGGGTGCGGGGTCCCGCCAACGCCGCCCACGCGGTGGCACTGGACGCAGTTCGACGACGCGCCTTGGTCATGGCACGCGGCGCAGGAAACGATGTCACGGCGAGCTTGGGTGCCGTGGAACTCGCGCGAGGACTTCTCGTTGATGCCTGGCCCGTGAGGGTTGAGCGAGAGCTCGCTCCTCGGCGTCACCCCGGCCTTGGTGTGACAATCGGAGCAGAAGCTGACCGCGTGGCACCGCTCGCACATCATCGGGTCGCGCTTCTCTTCAATCATGTGCCGCCCGAGCCAGTCGCCCCGGTGAATCATCTGCCGGTCGAAGCGCTCGGGGAACTTGAACTCCACCCGCGTCGCCACGGTGCGAGCGTGGCAATCGGCACAGAACTGCTGGTCGTGGCAGGTGGCGCAGGAATCAGGTCGGCTCCGGGCGACGCCGGTGTGCGTGTGCAGGAAATCACCCTGATGCTCGAAGCGCGAGATGGGCCTGAGCGCGAAGACCGACAGGTCCTGGTGACACTTCTCGCACTCGCCATTTTGGTACGCCTCTTCGTGCTCGTGGCACGCGGTGCACGACTCCATCTTCGGGGTCAGCCCAGTGAGGTCGCCGGGCTCAGGGAACTTGGTGTGGCACTTGGTGCAGTCGTCACCGATGGTATCGATCTCGAGGTGCTTCTTGTGGCTGAAGACGAGGTGCCGCTCCTTGGGCACGAACGTCTTCGGATTCTCGGGGACCGTGTGACAGTACTTGCAGTCCTTCTCGGCCTTTTGATCCTTGTGGCACTCGTAGCACTTCTTTTCCTTCGGCAAGTCCATGCTCGAGAGGTCGGTGGACTCGTAGATACTCTCGTGACAGGCCACGCACTCCACGTCGGCCTTCTTGTGCCGGGCATGGGGTGAGATCGGGCGGTCGACCGGCGGGCCCAGACCGAAGAGCGTCGCGCAGGCCACGGCGAACATCGACATGACGAACAGCAGGGGGCGAGGAAGGGAGCGCTTCACGTCGTGCCCTCCGCGGCGCGGCCCCTACGAGCGTCCGACTCTTTCTCGTCGTCGTCCTTCTTCTTCTTGGGAGGCTCCGGCGCCTCGGTGCGAGTCCTGATCTTGAAGGTGTAGACGAGCCGCCCGATGACCTCGAAGCGCGTCTGGTAGAAGGGGTCTGACGCCACCAGCCCGCTCACCACTGCGTCGAAACCCAGCGGCAAGGGGAGGCGGGCGGTGGCCGACGCGGTGAGCGACTGCCGGGTGCCGTTGACGGGGAGGTCGAGCAGATAACCCTCGAGGTCCAGGGAAAGCGCCAGGGTGCCGACGGTGGCTCCACCGGCGAGACGGAGACGGGTATAGCCATTGTCAGGCAACGAGAGCCGCACCGCCTCGATCGTGGCCCGCGTATTCCGGCTCGGTCGCAGCGTCGCCTGACCCAGCAACTCATAGCCCAGCGGATCGTTGGGAATGCTGATGAGCCGGCCATCGATGGCCGCGGAGATCATCCCCGCCGGCGCCCAGATGAGCCCCAGCCCACCCTGGTTCTGATTGGTCTGAGCGAAGACGCTCAAGATCGACGTGCGAGGCAGCAAGAGGTCTGGCGAGGTGTGGCGGAAGAAAGCCGTGAGCTCGAAGTCTTGGTTCAGCCGCAGCGCGGGGGTGATGTCTCCCTCGGCCAGCCGCCCCTCGATGGCGCTCATCACCGCCATGCCCGAGACCCTCAGCCTCCGGAACAACTCGGCTCGGGCGTCGAGGCCCAGGTCTCTCCGCCCCGTGTAGCCGTGGTCGAGCAACTCGAAGTAGCTGGCGCCGATCTCGGTGTTGAAGGTGGGCCGCCAGAAGAGCCGCGCGCCCCAGGCCGCGTCACCTTTGGCCGCCGCGAAGCGCGGAATGACCGGGACGCCGCCGAAGATGCTGAAGCCCAACCGCCCCGGGAGCATGACATCGAGGTTGCCGCCATCGAGGTGCAGTGCCCTCAAGGCTCCGCCCGACCGGAACTGCCGGCCCAGCGTGACCGTCAGGTGCTTGTCGAACAGCTTCCCCGAGACGTACGCGAGATCGACATCGCCTGCGGACTGCTCGCCTCCGTTGAGGCTGACTCGGCCCCAGGCGCCGACCCCGACCCGCACGTCTTGAACCGGGCCCATGGTGATGTCGGACGCGTTGAGGCCGACCTGAGCGAGGAACGGCACGGTGGTCTGCGCCTCGCCCGCCAGAATCGCCGGACGACCTTGCAACAGGCCGGTCAGCGACGCATCGACGTTCGCCCCAAAGGCCGTCGTGGCCGCGGTCAGTGCCGCCGCCGCTATCGTCTTCTTGAAGCAGGTGCCCCTCAAAACACCGCCTCCGTTCCTTTGAAGCCGTCGACGCTTGTTCACATTGCTACTTTGCCGATCCGCCGGTCGATGTCACAGAGTGTCGCCCTGTCTAGCACCTCGTCGTTCGCGAGTAATGGGCTTTCGAGGTCAGGGCTTGAAGAAGACGACCGCCAAGCGACGTCTGAGCTCGTCACGCACTGCGCGAAACGCTTCCAGCTTGACTCTTTCGTCACCAGTCGCTCCAGCGGGATCAGGGAGGCCCCAGTGCACCCGCATCGCCTTGCCCAGGAACACCGGGCACACCTCTTCGGCGCAGAGCGTCACGACGACGTCGACGTCATCGGGCGGAATGTCCTCCACCCGCTTCGAGTACTGGGCGCTGATGTCAAGCCCGAGCTCGGCGAGCACCTTCACCGCCAGGGGGTTGAGCCTCGAGGGCGCCGAGCCAGCCGACGACACCTTCACGCCCGTCGGAGCCAGCGACCGCGCGATACCCTCGGCCAATTGGCTGCGAGCCGAGTTCGCGACACAGAGGAACAGCACGTGCTTTGGCTTGAGCGCCGCGATGGCGGCGGCCTCGATCTCCCAGGTGGTGCTCATGACGGCCTCACGTCGACAGCGCAGTTGGCGACCCGGGCCAGCTCGCCTGGGTCATTGGGGAAGAACTTCTCTCTGAGCTTGAGGGCGACGTTGACCAGACCAATCAACACCGGAACCTCCACGAGTGGCCCGATGACCGCGGCGAAGGCTGCCCCGTGGCCCATTCCGAAGGTGGCGACGGCCACGGCGATGGCCAGCTCGAANNACGAAGAACATGATGATGAAGTAGATGAGCAGCGGGACCGCGATGCGCACCACGTCGAAGGGTACGTTCACGATGGCCTCGCCCTTGAGCGAGAACATCAGGATAATGGTGAGCAGCAGCGCGACGAGGGTAATGGGCGAGATGCGAGGAATGAAGACCTTCCGATACCATTCCTCACCCTTCAGCGCGCGCAGCCCGAAGCGGCTCACGATTCCAGCGATGAAGGGAATGCCCAGATAGATGAAGACGCTCTGCGCGATGTCGCGGATCGTAAAGTGCACCTCGGCGCCCTGAATGCCGAGCCAGCCAGGGACGACGGTGATGAACACCCAGGCGTAGACCGAGAAGAACAGCACCTG
>PMBV01000371.1 GCA_003153055.1 Myxococcales bacterium | reverse complement strand
TGGGCGATCACGATCGAGCCGATCTCGTCGGCGATCTGGGTCGCCCGCCCGCGGTCCTTCTCCATGAGGGCCACCTCGTGGCCCGATTCGATGAGTTCCTTGGCGAGGTAGTAGCCCACCTTCCCGCCACCGACGACGAGCACGAACACGGTTTCAGACCTCCCGGGTCGGGTTGGGCACGGCGGTGGTCGGGACGGTGATCGCGGCCGGGGTCGCGGCCGGGGTCGCGGCCGGGGTCGGGTTCGCGTTCGGGATCGTTCGCGGGTGCGGATGCGGACCACGGGAGCGGGAGACGGGTCACGCCCGACGGGGTGGGGTTCTGGGCGACTCGCTACAGGTCCACGACCGTGACCCGTCGCTGTGCTGGCCGTCCCCGTCCGCATGCCCCTGATCCGTACCCGCGAACGATCCCGAACGCGAACCCGACCCCGGCTGTTGAATCCTCGAATCCACTGCTCCTGTCTCAGTTGTCCGGAGCTCCGCAGACGAGCCAGCCGAACAACTCCCGCCGCTCCTCCGCGCTCAACTGCGGAGAGCCGACCGGAGGCATCGTGCACGAGTACGCCTGGTTCAGCACCGCGGAGCGCTGACGGTAGAGGTCGGCGTACGTGTCGAGCCTCCGGTTGGCAGCGACGCCCCCCGGTTGGTGACAGCCCTGGCCGCACGCCTGAGCCACGATGCCGCTCACTGAGCTCGCATAGCTCGGAGCGACGACAGGACACCGCGCGGGGAGGTCGTTGGCGCAATCCCCCGCGCCGGCGCACCCCACGAGCACCATCGCCGCAACACAGACGAGTCGCCGCCTCAGCTGGTCCTGAGGTAACACCCGAAGCTCTTGGTCTCGGCCGGCTCAGGGCTCTTCCCCTGATGGAGCGCCGACAGCGCATTCAGCAAGTAGAATTGCCCAGCCGGAAGCGGGTGTCGCCGGGCCGTGTCGATGCCGCCTCGGTAGCGGACCTTGCCCTCGGCGTCGACCACCACGGTCGTGGTCGCGAACTGGGCGCCAAAAGCCTGAGCGAGCCGCGCCTGGGGGTCGGCCAAGATGGGGAACGGGTACTTGCGTCGCGCCACCTCGCCTCGCCCCCGCTCCAGCGCGTCGCCGACCTCCGAGTCGACCATGAAGAACTGCACCCCCTTGATGCCCTCCGCGCGCGCCAGGTCGACGAGGCCCTCGTCATGCGAGGCCATGCACGGGCAGCTCGCGGAGAAGAAGACAAACACAGTGAGCGGCGCTTCCTTGACCGTTCGCTGCAGAGCATACGACTGGCCGTCGGTCCCAAAGAGCGTGAGGTCGGGAACACCAGGCAGCGGCGCGGCGGGCGCGAGACCCGACACCAGCACGCCGAGGAGTAGTATTCGGGCGAGGTTCATGTCCATGTCCTCAACACACTCAAAGTGAAACCGAGCCCGGCCGTCTGGTTCCAGCCGAGCACCGCCACCGGTGGATTGTAGCTGAGGCCACCTTGGAGCCGCCAGGCTTCACCCAGTGGCACCGAGCCCGAGACTCCGATGGACGGGAGCCCGTGCCCACTGCCAAAGACCCGCTGGCCTTGCACCACCGCGTCGAGCGAGGCCACTTGCCCCAGCGAGAGCGCGACGCTCGCCTCGTTGTCGAAGACGTACCCCACGCCGAGGAGCCCTTGGAACTGGGCCCCCAGCCGCTCGTCGACCCCTCGCACCGTGCGCGGCGTGCGCCAGCTCGCCAGGGCCGTGAGGTTCACAATGAAGTGCCCGAAGCTCTGCTCCAGCGCCAGACCTCCGGTGAGCTGGAAGGCGCCAACTCCGGTGGCGTCGGTGGCCAGCAGCTTGGTGGCATCTTCAGGGGCCCGCCCAGTGGGGAAGGTGACGCCCAGCATCACCGCGATACCCGGAAGCACCCTCGACTGACCCGCGTGCCAGAAGTCATACCGGCCGCTCAGATTGAGGTCGCCGAGGCCTCCGCCGAGCTCGCTGAGCCCAGTGACCTGCCGCCAGGTGGCCACGACCGGCACCAACAGCGTCACCTGCGCGTCGGCGAGAACCCGCAGCGTGCCCACCACATCGACCTCTCCGTCGAGCTCCGCCACGCCTGAGGGCGACACCAGGTACTTCCCCGCGGCGTCGTAGCTGCCGAGAACACCCGTGCCTCGCGCCATCACCCCAATCGCCGCGTCTTCGTGAATGCCCAACCGCGCGGGGGTCAGCGTCGAGGAGCCCGCGCAGCAGGCCTGGGCCAACACGTGGGCCGGCAGCACCAACGCCACCAGCGCCAGCGCCCTACTGCACCGCGAGCTCAGGCGTCGCACTGTCAGCGGCCCCTCCGGTGATGGTCGTTCGAAGCTGCCATTGGCCAGCCATGAATAGATAGACATTGCTCAGGTCATACACACCCGACCCCACCGCGCTCACCGTCGGCACCACCGAGGTGCTGTGGCCCATCGCTGGCATCCACGGGACGACCTCGAGGGTGAGGCCATCGACCGGCTGAGACATCGAGTCGGTGACCCGGTACCGAATCGCCACGTTGCCCCGCACCGGGGGCTGAGGGTTGGAGTACACCGCCAGCTGCAAGGCACCGGCGGCGCTGGCCACCGTGACGAGCGGCGTGTCGAGGAAGCCCTGCTGGCTGGCGCCGCCCGGACCGCAGGCGCCCAAGCCGACGACCAGCACGAGAACGCCGACTCGCATCGTGCTCGGCATGCTCACGGAACGTCGAGGAAGAAGCCGACGTGGCCGTGGGGAGACTCCTCGGAGTCATCGGCGCACGACTCGAAGAAGTGGAACCGCGCCGTCCACCGACCCGACGCGTCGAACTTCACCGGACCAATGGTGTAGGTCCCAGCGGGGGCCTCGACCGTGCTCGTGCCTGCGTTGGGCGCTGGGTGCGTGTCGTTGAGGAATATCTCCGCGTGGGCGGTAGCGCCAGTGACGGGGGCCCCATCGGACCGAGCCGTCACCTTCACGACGAGCGTCACGCTCTCGGCCTGCCGCACGGGAGTGACGGTGAGCTGCACGTCGTATTTGCAGTCATCGTCGGCCGACTGCGCGTTGTACCTCGTCTCGCCGTACTCCGGCATCGGCGCGTTCGCATCGGCCACGTGACAAGCAGCCGCGCTGGTGTCCTGGGCGATGGCTCCCCCGTCAGCCGCGATGCAATGGGTGTCGGCGGCGCCGGAGACGGCTCCACCTGCTGGCCCCATGCAACCAAGAAAACCAAGCGTCGCGACGACGATGAGACGAACCGGGGGGCAGCTCTGCATGGTCAGTGGATAGCCCGTCCTCAAGGTGCCAGGGGATGCGTCAAATCGCCACGGGTTCCGACCCACTTCCGCTGGCGCTGAATGCAGGGTCATTCCGGGTGAACCTGTACTAACCGGCCGTCTCGCTCGATGAAGAGGCCGTCGCTCAAGGGAACCAGGTCGACCAACAGCTGCGGCACCGAAGCGGGCGTGAGGGTGGACTTGGCTGCGTCGAACAGGGCCAGCACCGCGTGGAGCTGTGACCCGTACAGGCAAATCACATGCGGTCCTGGGCCATGGACATCGGTGACGTGGAGGTGCAGCACCCGCTCGACGGCATCGAGATCGACCCGCAAGCGCGCGATCGCCGAGTCGTACTCGGCCGACGCATCGTGCCACGAGACCTCGAGCCCCTTGGCCCTCAGGTCCCGGTAGGGGTCCTTCCAGCCCTGCTCCAGCAACTCGGTCATGGTCTCGATGGCGGCCGAGTCTTTGCCACGCGCGGCGCCGGCAGCGGTCCCCCGGGCCATGGACTCCAGCGCAGTGGTCTCGTCGCCGGTGAAGCCCATGGCGACGGCCAGGCGGCGAAAGGCCTCGACCTCTTCGGGCTGAACGACCCCGTCGGCGGCGATGACGCGCCAGCACACCACCAGGGCGTCGCGCTTGAAGCCCCCGGCGAAGGTGGAGCCCAGCTCAGTCAAGTACGCTGCCTCTCCCTTGGTGCGCAGCTCGACCCGGGCGGCCCGAGCTTCGTCGAGGAGCAGCGAGGTGTTGGCGAGCTCGCGGACGTGGGCCTCGCCGACGGCGGCGACGACCAGCTCACGAATGGAGTCGATGAAGCTGTCGATCTCCGTCTCGTCGAGCGTGCCGTCGGAGCGACCCATGTACACCGCGGCGCGCACCAGCCCCTTGAGCATCGAGGCGACCTGCGGCCGGGCGGCCCGCGCGCTGAGGATCTTCCGCACCGTCATTCGATACTCCTCGCTTCGTCACGTCCTCGGCAACGTCACACCCGCGACCATGCCGTGTTTTCCCCCCGAAATCACATGAAACCCAGGCGCCAACCCCCGTTCCGCCAGGGCGAGGCGGAGCGAACTGGGTCGGAGGGGCTGCCGCGTGATAACCCTGTGCCATGACTCCCCGAATCGGCATCATCACCATGTCGGATCGCGCCTCGGCGGGCGTCTACGAGGACCTCTCCGGCCAGGCCATCAAGGACACGCTGACGGGTTGGCTCAAGCCGCCATGGGAGAGCGTCTACCGGCTCATTCCCGACGACCGGGCCACCATCGAGGCGACCCTCATCGCCCTGTGCGACGCGGAGCAGTGCTCCCTCGTCGTCACCACCGGCGGCACCGGCCCGGCACCCAGGGACGTCACCCCGGAGGCCACCGAGGCCGTCTGCCAGAAGATGATGCCCGGGTTCGGCGAGCTGATGCGCCAGGTGTCGCTGAAGAAAGTGCCCACCGCCATCCTCTCGCGGCAGACCGCCGGCATCCGAGGGACGACGCTCATCGTCAACCTCCCGGGCAAACCGGCCTCCATCCGCGAGTGCCTCGAGGCCGTCTTTCCTGCCATTCCGTACTGCGTGGACCTCATCGGTGGCGCCTACCTCGAGGGCCTCCCGGGTGCGCCGGTGGTGTTCCGACCCAAGAAGTAGTGGCTGGAATATCTGCCCCAGACCGGCGTCGAACTTCGCATGAGACGTTCGGTCCTCATTCTCGGCCTCTGCGTCGCCTCGCCCGGTGCGAAGGGCCGAAAGAAGCCGACGGCGGAGCGCCTTGAGGTAGAGTCTCGAATCGTGCGACGCCTTCTCTTGGTCGGCCTCCTCGCCGCGACCGTGGCGCGGGCCCAATCGGCCTGCGAGGCCAAGTGCCATCAGCAGGCCTCTGATTGCATCAAAGCATGCACCGGCGACCCGAAGGACGCTCAGAAGCCAGAGCAGCGCCAGAAGTTGATGCAGTGTCTCGACAGTTGCGAGCAGCGCACCAAGCAATGCAAGCAAGGCTGCCCACCGCAAGGGCGCAGGTAGCGTCGCTCAACCCAACCGGCCGAGCGCCTGCCGGAGGTCATCTCGACGCACCGGCTTGGTGAGCACCTCGTCCATCCCACACTCGAGACAGTGGCGCCGCTCCTCGGGCAACGACGACGCGGTCAACGCGAAGATGGGCACATGGCCATCGCTGCGCTGGCGGACCACCCTGGTCGCCTCGAACCCATCCATCACCGGCATGTGGCAGTCCATCAGCACCACGTCGAACACCCCGCTGTCGAGGTGCTCGATGGCCTCGGCTCCGTTGGCCGCCAGGACGACCTCGTGCCCGAGCTGTTGCAGCAACCGGAGCGCGACCCGTTGATTGACGGGGTTGTCCTCTGCGACGAGCACCCGCAGCTGCCGCGTGGGGCCCTCGAGCGGCGCCGGCTCACTGGGCGGCGCTTGCGCCTCCTCGACGGGCAGCGACACGGTGAAGCAGCTCCCCTGCCCCACTGAGCTGGTCGCCGTCACCGTGCCTCCCATGGCCTCCACCAGCCGGCGCACGATGGCCAAGCCCAGGCCCGTGCCGCCGAAGCGCCGGGTCGTCGAGGCGTCGGCTTGGGTGAACGGCGCGAAGAGCTTGGCGATGACCTCGTCGGTCATGCCGATGCCCGTGTCGGTCACCTCGAATCGCAGCGACGCACCAACCCGGCACAGGCGCAGCCGTACGGTTCCATGGTCGGTGAACTTGAGAGCGTTGGAGACGAGGTTCAGCGCCACTTGCCGCAGCCGCACGGCGTCGCCCATCACCCACGCGGGGACATCGTCGTCGACGGTGAGGAAGAGCTCATCGCCGTGCTCCAGCGCCAGCCGCTCGAGGAGCTCGGAGACCGCGGCCAGCTCGGCGCGCAGGTCCACCGGAGCTCGCTCGAGCTCGAGGCGCCCCGATTCGATCTTCGAGAAGTCGAGGATGTCGTTGAGCACCGCCATCAAGGTGGTGCCGCTCTGGTGAATCGTCTCGAGGCCCTCTCGCACGACCGTCGGTAGGCTCCGCTCCCCCAGCATCACGCTGGTCATGCCCAAGACACCGTTCATCGGCGTGCGAATCTCATGGCTCATCGTCGCCAGGAACTCGCTCTTCGCTCGGCTGGCGCGGTCGGCTGCGGCGCGGGCCCGGGCGAGCTCGGCGTTGTTGGCCTCGAGCTTGGCGATGTCGCCTTCGGTCTGGCGCTCGTAGGCGTGGGTCAGCGCGTAGAACATCGCCAGCACCCCGAGCAACGACACCAGGTGGGCGCCGACGATGTGGTGCGAATCGAACAGGGGCGGGTAGTCGACGAGGTACATCACGAACATGCTCGCCGACATGAGCAGGGCGTCGAGGACGAGCACGATCAACGCGAGTCGCCGGCCGGCCAGCGACTGGGCCAGAGGCGGAGCCATCGTGAGCCAGAACAGCGAGATGATGCCGTCATGGCCCGCCGCCACCGCCATGGCCGCGCCGAGGGCACCCGTCAGCGAGAGGAACACCGCCACCAGAGGCTGATACGAGACCCCCCGTCGGAGCATCTCGAGCCCCAGCAGCCCCAGTGCGACGCCCACCATCGCGGCGACGGCAGAGACCCACAACCCGAGGACGAGCTGCCCGACTGCCGACGCGAACGAGCCGGCGCCGAGCACCAACAAGATGGCGATGAAGCGCTGGGCCCGACGCCGCGGGGTCTGCGTCGCGGGGTCATCACCGCCCAGCCCGGGCGGCAAGAAGGCGTCGCGGAGCCTGATGAACTGGCGGGCAGCACCCATGCCATAAGGCTAGCGACGTCACTGGGGGGATGCAGGTGTGCCTCGTGCCCCGTACGTGCGGTGCGGACCGACACTCACGCGCCTGGGCTCCTGGAGGCGCGGCGCTGAGAGACCGCCACTCTCGGATCGAGATCGAAAATTTGGACAACCCGTGTCCATTTTTCCCCACTCGATGCTCGACCAACCCAAGCCGAGGTTGGCGCCAATGGCTCACGTGGTAGATGGTGCCGATGGCACGACCTCAGGCTGCTTCACCGAGAAGCCGGCGACGGTGGCCCATCGTGCGCTGGGCGTCCCTCTGGCTCCTGCTCGGCGCCGAGGCCCTGGGGCAACCGTTCGCCCGCCAAACCACCGGTGAGGGAATGTGCCTCTTCTGGCGCGGGGACGAGCTCCGCGTCTGGGTGGACTCCACGGCGACCGCGGCCGAGCTCGCGGCCATCTCGACGTCGGTCGACACCTGGGCGGCGGCGGCCAGCTCTTGCAGCGACTTCACGTTCAGCCTCGGAGGCCAATCGTCGAGCCGATGGGTCGGCATATCCCCCGACGGCGGATTCAATCAGAACGTCATCCTGTTTCGAACGAGGGCGTGCTCCGACGTGGTCCCATATTCGGACCCATGCTGGCAGGATGATGCGTGCGGCAACGTGCACGACTGCTGGCAGTTCTCACGCGCGCTCATCGCGGTGCCGACGGTGAGCTACAACCCGAGCACTGGGAAAATCCTCGACGCCGACATCGAGCTCAACTCCTCCGGCTTCCTCTTCACGACGGTCGATTCGCCGATCTGTCAGCCCGGGAACATCAACTCGGCGTGCGTGGCCATCGACCTCCGCGACCATGTCATGCCAATGCTCGGCATCGGAGTTGGCCTCGGCTTCCTCCCCAGCTCCACCTCGACGATGCATTCGGTGTCGAACCTCGGCGAGCTCTCGCGAAGGACCGTCGACCCAGGCACCTTGATGGGCCTGTGCGCCATCTACCCAAGGGGACGAGGGCCGACCTCCTGCGATGGCGGCGCGGCTCCGCCCGACGACGCCGGAATGGAGGTCGACGGGGGTGCACCCTCCGACGGTGACGATGCGGGCGCCACCGGTTCCGACGCCGGAGGGAGCTCGAACGAGGACGGTGGCCCCACAACGGCCGACGGTGGTCCACCGACCCCCGACAGTGCTCTCGATGCCGGCACCGCCACGGCCGACGACGCGGGCAGCATGGCCGACGGCGGAGCGGTCGGGGGCGTGGTGACCGACGGAGGCGACTGGCTCGACGCTGGCGTGGTCACCGACGCCGGCACCTGTGAACCAGCACAGTGCCCGCGGGCCTCCGCCACTCCGGGCTGTGGCTGCAGCACCGGCGCCGCACCCTGGCTCATCGCGGGGCTCCTCTGGCTCCGGCGCCGGAGTTCCAGGGGCACTCAGTCGTTCCACTTCCTCCACTCGTCCTCGTAGTAGTGCACCAGCACCTGGTTGTTGAGCCGGTTCACCTGAGCGGGCACCTGATCCATGTCCTTGGGGAAGCTGGTCAACGCATCCATCGTCTCCTCAGACAGGAATCGCAGGCCCTCGGGCAGCGGGTGCCGGGGCGTCACCGGACCCTGCGCGGCGAGCACATAGCCCCACTCGCCGAAGGACGGCACCCACACGTGGTACGGCTGAGTGGTGAAGCCCGCGGCCCGGAGCGTCGCGTCGATGCACCAGTAGCTCTGCCGGGCGAAGAGCGGCGAGGTTGACTGGATGACAGCGATGGCTCCCGGAGTGAGGTGGGCCTTGAGCAGGGCGTAGAAGCGGGTGGTGTACAGCTTGCCCAGCGAGAACGAGTTCGGGTCGGGGAAGTCGACGATGACGACATCGAAGGCACCCTTCTCCTCGGCGAGCCACTGCATGGCGTCGTCGTTCACCACCCGCACCTTGGGGTTCTGGAGCGAATGGCCGTTGAGCCGGGCCAGCTCCTCCGACGAGACGGCCAGCTTGGTCATCGCTCCATCGAGGTCCACCAGCGTCACTGACTCGACCTCGGGGTACTTGAGCACCTCGCGAGCCGCCAGCCCGTCACCGCCTCCGAGGATGAGCACCCGCGCGCGCCGCTCGGCCGCCCGGAACGCCGGGTGCACCAGCGCCTCATGGTACCGGTACTCGTCCACCGAGGAGAACTGGAGATGCCCGTTGAGGAACAGCGAGAAGCCCCGGTGGGTGCGCGTCACCACGATGCGCTGGTACGGCGTCTGCTCGGTGTGGACGACTTCTTCGGTGTAGAGCTGCTCCTCGAAGAGCGACGTCATCCAGTCGCCGGCGAACAAGCCAGCCGTGAGCAGCGCCGCCACCGCCACCGCCCGCGCTCTGAGCCGCGTCACGTTGGGCAGCACCTCGGCCAACAGCCAGGTGCTCCACAGGCCGACCAAGGCGTTGGTGAGGCCGAAGAGAAGCGAGGTGCGAACCAGGCCCAGCTTGGGGACCAGCACGATGGGGAACAGGAGCGACGCGGCCAGCGAGCCCAGGTAGTCGAAGGTGAGGACGCGCGAGACCAGGTCTTTGAACTGGAGCTGGTCTTTGAGTAGCCGCAGCAGCAGGGGAATCTCGAGGCCCACCAGCGAGCCGACCACCAGCACCACGGCGTAGAGGGCGACCCGAAAGGCCGCGCCGGCCGCGAAGGTGGCGAAGAGGAAGGGCGCCGAGAAGCCCCCCGCCACCGCCACGGCGAGCTCAATCTCAACGAAGCGCTGGGCCACGCCTTTGTCGACGAAGCGCGAGAGCCAGGCCCCGATGCCGAGGGCGAAGAGGTAGACGCCGATGACCGTGGAGAACTGGGTGACGCTGTCGCCGAGCAGGTAGCTGGCGAGCGTGCCGACGACGAGCTCGTACACCAGGCCGCAGGTGGCGATGACGAGCACGGTGACAAAGAGGAGTGAGCGCTTCACCGGGCCCTCGGTGTAGCGGCTCGGACGGGCGATTGAAAGGCGCGGGAGCCTCCGCCGTGACATTCTCCGCTCCCCCATGCTCGTCACCATCGACACTGAATATGTGAGGCCTCAAGCGGCGGCGGTGTACCTCCGCGTGGACGCCGGGGAGGCGGCCTTCATCGAGACCAATACGGTGCACGCGCTGCCGAGGTTGCTCGAAGCGCTCGAGGAGCATCGGCTCTCGCCAGACGATGTGCGCTACGTCATCGTCACCCACGCGCACTTGGATCACGCCTCGGGAGCCTCCGCGGTGCTGGCGGCCTGCCCCAACGCGATGCTCGTCTGCCACCCTCGAGCCAAGCGGAACCTGGTCGACCCTTCTCGGCTGGTGGCCAGCGCGGTGCGAGTCTACGGCGCCGAGGCCTTCGCGGCGCTGTACGGCACCATCGCTCCGGTGGCCGAAGCCAGAGTGCGCGAGGTCGCCGACGGTGAGGCGCTGGCCCTGGGGAAGGCCAGCCTGCGCTTCCTCCACACGGCGGGGCACGCCAAGCACCACTTCGTCGTGCACGACGAGGCCCACGACACGGTCTTCACTGGAGACGCCTTCGGGCTCGTCTTCCCCGCGCTGCAGCGCGCCGGCCGCTTCGCCTTCCCCTCGACGAGCCCCATCGACTTCGATGCCCAGGAGGCCCACGCGTCCATCGGGCGAATCCTCGCGCTCCAGACCCGCTCGGTGTGCCTCACGCACTTCGGCGAGTACGAGGATAAGGAGCGCATCGCCGACCAGCTCCGGCGGTGGATCGACTCCTCCCAAGCCGCCGTCGAGGAGTGCGTGCTCGCCGGGCGAGTGGAAGCCGAGACCTTCCTCAGGGAGCGACTGGCCCAGCAGTTCGAGCACCGGGCGTCCGAGGTCGGCCTCGTTCTCGGCCCCGAGGAAAAGGCCATTCTCGAGATGGACTTGACACTCAACGCCCAGGGCCTGGCTTTCGTGGTGGGTCGGCGCCTGGCGCCGAGCTGACACAGGGGCTGGTCTGGGCAGACCCAGGCCGGGGAAAGGTAGGACCTCGGACTTCCAGAGCAGCCCATGGCGGCCCTCGATTTGCAGATTTGGGGGCCGAGGGTACCTCCATGCGCATCAGGACACAGTTGCTCGCTCTCATCGGCTCGTTCGCGGTCGTGTTTGGAGGCTTCGTCGCGCTGTCCTGGAAGAGCCAGGCGGAGCGCGCGGAGGACTCGGTGTACCGGCCGGTGCTGGAGACGAAAGACCTCATCGCAGACGTGCTGCCACCGCCGGCGTTCGTTCTCGAGGCCCACGCGCTGGTGTTGGATCTCGCCATCAACCGCGACGCCAACGCCCGCGAGGCAGCGGTGGCCCATTGGCGCGCGCTGCAGAAAGACTTCCGCGAGCGGAGGGAATTCTGGCTTCAGGCCCTGGAGCCCGGAGAGCTCAAGGCGGCCGTGGAGAAGGCTGACAGGGAGGCCGAGCAGTACTTCGCGGCGGTCGACCAAGGGTACCTCCCGGTGTTGGCCGCGGGGGATCAAGCCAAGGCCGCCGAGGTTCTGCGCGTCGAGCTCAAGCCGTTGTTCGCCCTCCATCGAGCGTCCATCGATCAAGTGGTGGCGCTGGCCCAGGAGCGCACCAAGCGACAGGAAGCACAGGCCGCCCGAACGGTGCGCGCGACGAAGACGACGCTGCTCGGAGTGGGCGCGGGAGCCATCGCCTTGAGCCTCTTCTTCGGGTGGCTCATCTCGAACCGCATCGTGCGGCGCATGAGCGAATTGGGCGCGGCCTTGAGGCGAGTGGCGGAGGGCGACTACACGGTCGAGGTGAAGGTGTCGGCCCGCGACGAGCTGGGTGAGCTCGAGGAGTCGCTCAACGCGACGGTTCAAACCGGGCGCGGGATGCTGACCCAGCTGCGCCAGTCGTCGGCTGAAGTGGGCTCGGCGTCGCTCCGGCTGGCCGAGTCGACGGCGGAGGTGGCGGAGGGTGCGCAGCGGCAGGCCGACCTGGTGTCGCGCACCGTGACCGACCTCGACGGGCTGTCGACGAAGGTGCGGGAGAATTCGTCGCAGGCCTCGCAGGCGTCGACGTCGGCACTGCAGACGCAGAACCACGCGCGGAGTGGGGCCGATGTGATGTTGAAGTCGAGGGAGTCGATGGCGGCGATCAGCGCGGCCTCGCGGAAGGTGCAGCAGATCATCTCGGTCATCGATGAGTTCGCGTTCCAGACGAACATCGTGGCGCTGAACGCGGCGGTGGAGGCGGCCCGGGCAGGAGAGGCCGGGAGAGGCTTCGCGGTGGTGGCCAATGAGGTGCGCACGCTCGCCCAGCGGAGCGCGGAGTCAGCCCGGGAGGTTCGAAGCCTGGTGGCTGACACCATCGCCAAGGTGAAGGCCGGCGAGGCGCTGGCGAAGGACTCGGAGGAGGCGTTTCAGGAGATTGGGGTAGCGACCGCGCACCTGACGAAGTTGGTCGATGCCATGACCCAGAGCTTCCAGGGTCAGGTCGACGCTATTGGTTCGGTGACCCGGGAGCTGTCGACTATCAGCACCGTCACCCAGCGCAACGCGGCGGAGAGTGAGCAGTTGTCTGGAATGTCGGAGGTGCTGAAGACGCAGTCGCACCAGCTTGATGCGTTGACCCGGCGGTTCGTGGTCGACGTGGGAGAGCTGCGGACGTCGGCGCCTGACAAGTTGCCGGCGAGCGAGCCGAGCTTCGAGGAGCCGCTGGTGCTGCCGAAGCGTCGCGGTGAAGTGCGCCCGCGGGCCAACTGACTGACTCGGCCGGCCTGGCCTGGGAGGTACCGGCTCGTTGAAATGCGTCGGCGCGCCTGGCCGTGCCGACCGTCCGCAGCCGCGGACTGAACGTCCGCCGAGCTGGACTCCGAAAGTGCTTCGCGTGAGCCATCCCCTTGGTTTCATCGGGATTTGGTGCTGGCCCGGATGCTGCTCGGTGGCGCCCCCGTAGGTGATGCAAGGCGACAACAGCGAAGGAGCAGGAGGCACAGCCCTCTTGGTCGCCCTCAGTACGGACATCAGCGACGGAGGTTGTTGCGTCCTCGGTGATTCGGCAGCTAAGCAGCGGCCGGTCGCTGTAGGTCGATGCGAAAGGGAATTCGGGTGAGGCTCAATCTTGGTGTTTTGTTGGCAGTTTCTTCGATGGCGGCAGGGTGCTGGGGGCCGCTGAAGCATTGCAAGACCGATGGTGACTGCCCCTCCGCGCAGGTCTGCGACCCGCACTATCTGTTCTGCGTGATGGCAGATGGGTCGGGCGGTGGCGCTGGCGGAGGCTGGACGGGTGGCGGCGCTGGCGGAGGCTGGGCGGGCGGTGGCGCTGGTGGAGGCTGGGCGGGAGGTGGCGCTGG
>PMBV01000300.1 GCA_003153055.1 Myxococcales bacterium | reverse complement strand
GACGCCATCAGCAGTGTCCTCTCGGGCGAGGCCACGCCGGCACAGCTCGGCGCCTTCCTCGCTGCGCTGCGGGTACGGGGCGAGACGGCCGATGAGTTGGCGGGAGCGGTCGACGCGGTACGCGCGGTGGCGACACACGTCGACGCTGGAGCGGGCCCGGTGGTGGACACCTGCGGCACCGGGGGCGACAACCAGGGCACCTTCAACATCTCGACGGCGGCGGCCATCGTGGCGTCGGCGTGTGGGGTGAAAGTGGCCAAGCACGGCAACCGCTCGGTCTCGTCGAAGGCCGGGAGCGCCGACGTGCTCGAGGCGCTGGGCGTGAAGCTCGACCTCACGCCCGAGGCCATCGCCCGGGTCATTGCCCTCACCCGCCTCGGCTTCCTCTTCGCTCCGGCGCACCACCCGACGTTCAAGCACGTGGGCCCGGTGCGCAAGGAGCTCGGGGTGCGCACGCTGTTCAATTTGATCGGCCCCTTGGCCAACCCCGCGGGCGCCACCCGGCAAGTGCTGGGCGTGTTCGACGCCAAGCTGGTGCCGGTGATGGCCGACGTGCTGGAGCGCCTCGGCGCCGAGCACGCGCTGGTGGTGCACGGCGAGGGGCTGGACGAAATCTCCGTCTGTGGGCCGACGGTGGTGGAAGAGGTTCGCGCGAAGGGCCGGCGAAGCTTCGTGGTGACGCCCGAAGAGCTGGGGCTCACCCGCCATCCTCCGGCGGCGCTCAAGGGTGGAGACGCGGCGGCCAACGCCACCATCATCCGCGCCGTGCTCGAGGGGAGGCCGGGCGCTCCCCGCGACGCGGTGCTGGCCAATACGGCCGCGGCGCTCTACGTCGCCGACGAGGTCGCCTCGCTGACCGAGGGGGTGTCGCGAGCGGCGAAGGTGCTCGACTCCGGGGCGGCCGAGGCGCACTTCGATCGCTTCGTGCGCATCCATCGGGGCGAGACGACGACGCTCGATGAGATAGTCGCCCAGGCCAACCCCTCCAGCGGCCGGCGAGGGCCTCTCCATCGAGCCTCCGCCTCGAGCCCCCGCAGGAGCCTCGCAGGCGCGCTGTCACGACCCGGCGGGCCGCGCCGCATCATCGCCGAGGTGAAGCGCCGCTCGCCCTCGGTGGGCCTCATCGCAGACATCCCCGACCCCGGCGCGCTGGCTCAGCGCTACCAGGCGCAGGGCGCGGCGGCCATCTCGGTGCTCACCAACGGGCCCCACTTCGGCGGGAGCTTGGCGGACCTCGAGGCGGTGCGCGCCGCGGTCGAGCTCCCGGTGTTGCGCAAGGAGTTCATCGTCGACCCCTTTCAGCTCGACGAGGCGGTCGCCGCGGGGGCCGACGCGGTGCTGCTCATCGCCGCGGTGCTGGGGCGAGGGCTGCGGCGCATGCTGAGCACGGCCACCGACGCGGGCCTCGAGGTGCTGGTCGAGGTGCACGACGAGGCCGAGCTCACCCTGGCGCTCGAGGCCGGGGCGCGCATCGTGGGCATCAACAACCGAGACCTCCGCACCTTCGTGGTCGACCTGGCCGTGACGGAGCGCCTCGCGCCCAAGGTGTCGTCCAGTGTCATCTTGGTGGCCGAGAGTGGGGTCAAGAGCCACGACGACATGCGGCGGCTCGAGGCCGTGGGCGTCTCCAACTTCCTGGTCGGCGAGTTCCTGGTCAAGGGCGGGCGGGTCTCGTGAAGCGGCTGGTGGTGAAAATCTGCGGCATCACCACGCCGGAGGACGCGGCCATGGCGGCGGCTGCCGGGGCCGATGCCCTCGGCCTCAACTTCTGGCCCGGCTCCAAGCGGGTGGTGTCGGTGGCCCAGGCTCGGCGCATCATCGAGGCCGTGCCGCCCTTCGTCTGGGTCGTGGGTGTCTTCGTCAACGCCAAGGTCGCCGAGGTACAGGCGGTGGCGCAGGCCGTGGGGCTCCACGGCGTGCAACTCCATGGCGACGAGTCGCCCCGAGAGGCCTCGCAGACGGGCCGCTTCACCATCAAGGCGTTGCAGGTGAGGGACACCTCGGTCACGGCGGAGGTCGCTCGCTACCGAGACGTCGACGCGCTGCTGCTCGACGCGGCCCAGAGCGGCTATGGCGGAGGCGGCAAGACGTTCGACTGGCGGCTGGCGCGACGCATCGCACGGGAACGCCCCATTCTGTTGGCTGGCGGTCTCGACCCGAAGAACGTGGGCCAGGCGGTGAAGCAGGTGAGGCCGTTGGGGGTCGACGTGGCGAGTGGCGTGGAGCGGGCCCCTGGAATCAAAGACGTGCGCAAGGTGCGGGCGTTCATTCGCGCGGCCCGGGCGGCGCAAGGAGAGCTGACATGACGACGACTTCCCTCCCCGGACGGTTCGGGGCCTTCGGCGGGCGCTTCGTGCCCGAGACGCTGGTGCCGGCGCTCGACGAGCTGGAGCACGCCTGGCGCACGGTGGCCCAGGCGCCCGCCTTCAAGCGCGAGCTCGACGAGCTCTTGGCCAACTACGCCGGCCGCCCCACGCCGCTGACCCGGGCCCGGAACCTCCCGGGGAGCGACAAGGTGACGATGCTCCTCAAGCGGGAGGACCTCCTCCACACCGGAGCGCACAAGCTGAACAACGCGCTGGGGCAGGCGCTGCTCGCCAAGGCCATGGGCAAGCGGCGCATCATCGCCGAGACGGGCGCNNTGGGCGCGGTCGACGTCGAGCGGCAGAAGCCCAACGTGCTGCGCATGGGGCTCCTCGGGGCCCAGGTGGTGCCGGTGACAGCGGGCTCGCAGACCCTGAAGGACGCCCTCAACGAGGCGCTCCGAGACTGGGTCACCAACGTGCGAGACACGCACTACGTGCTGGGCACCGCGGCCGGGCCACACCCCTTCCCCACCATCGTGCGTGCGCTCCAGTCGGTCATCGGCACCGAGGCCAAGGCGCAGTGTCTCGAGACGGTGGGCCGGCTCCCCGACGTCGCGGTGGCGTGCGTGGGCGGAGGCAGCAACGCCATCGGCTTGTTCTCGGCCTTCATCGATGAGCCGAAGGTGCGGCTCGTGGCGGTCGAGGCCGCGGGCCACGGGCTCGAATCGGGCGCTCACGGAGCGTCGCTGGCCAAAGGTCGGCCGGGCGTTCTCCACGGCGCGATGAGCTATGTGCTTCAGGACGCCGACGGGCAAATCATCGACGCGCACTCGGTGAGCGCCGGCCTCGACTACCCGGGGGTGGGCCCCGAGCTCTCGGCCCTCAAAGACTCGGGGCGCATGGAGCTGGCGTCGGCGACCGACGAAGAGGCGGTCGAGGCGGTGCGGACCATGGCTCGCGCCGAGGGCATCATCTGCGCCTTGGAGACAGCCCACGCGGTGCACGCAGCCGTCGAGCTGGCCAAGACGCTCGACAAGGGCAGCGTGATGCTCATCAACGTGTCGGGTCGCGGCGACAAGGACCTCGGCACCCTCGAGAAGGAGCTCAAGCCATGAGCGTCGCCCGGTTGAGTCAGGCCTTCAAGAAGCGCAAAGCCCTGGTGACGTACCTGATGGCAGGAGACGGCGGTGCCCAGAAGACGGTGGACGCGGTGGTGGCGCTGGCGCAGAGCGGCGCCGACGTCATCGAGCTCGGCTTTCCATTCTCGGACCCCATCGCCGACGGGCCGGTGATTCAGAAGGCCGCCATGCGAGCGCGCGAGGCAGGGACGACGCTCGAAGGCGTGCTGGAGATTGCCAAAGCCGCGCGGGCTCGGGTCGAAGTGCCCATCGTGTTGATGGGGTACTTGAACCCGGTGCTGGCGTACGGCGTGGAGCGCTTCGTCGCCCGCTGCGCCGAGTGCGGAGTCGACGGGCTCATCATTCCCGACCTCCCGCCGGAAGAGGCCCAGGAGTTGAGCGCCAGCGCCAGCGCGCACGACGTGGCCACCGTGTTCTTCCTCGCGCCAACCAGCACGCCCGAGCGCGAGGCGGCCGTCGTCGCTGCCTCGACGGGCTTCGTGTACTTCGTGTCGGTGACGGGCGTGACCGGGGCGCGCGCGGCGGCTCCGGACATCGGGCCCCATGTTCTGCGAGTTCGATCGCAGTCGAAGACTCCGGTGGTGGTGGGGTTCGGCATCTCTTCGGGTGAGCAGGCCCAGCGAGTGGGTGCGTTCGCCGATGGAGTGGTGGTGGGGTCGGCCATCGTCGACCTGATGGCGCGAGGCGAGCCGGTGGGCCCGTTCGTCGCGGGGCTGAGAGCGGGGTTGGATCGCTCGGGGACGGCCGTGCCGCGGCTTTGAGGCTGGGGCGGTGACTTGGGGGAACTGGGGCTGCGGGCGAACACATCGAGCCCCTCGGGCACTGGCTGGGTGCTCTGGGCTCGAGGCCAGGGAAGCGCTCTTCGTGCGTCGAGCGGCGCCCGACAGCCGCCCCTCCGCCGGCCGTGGCCACGTGGGCGTCGCCGAGCCCGGCGCTCGCAGGAGCCATCCGGTCCTTCGCCGCGACGTGAAGCTGCGACGCTCACGGCGAGGGGAGGCTCTGAACCCACCGACCTCGAGGGTGCTCTCTCCCAGCCCTGTCATCACGGAGTACAAATCTGTACACCGTGATGACACGCTGGGAGACCCCTGCCCCCCACACACCTCTCGTGGCCCGGCACGAAGCAGCATCGGGCCTGCTGTACTGAAGCTGAAGGCAAGGCGCGGTCGGGGACCGTGGCTCTGGATGTAACCATTGGTATCGTTCGCGGTGACCTCTGCCCCACGTGGGGCCTTCCGACGCGGGTCCGATGAGGCTACGGTCCGCGACCTATGCCTCGAGGTCGAGGGGCTGGTCGACGGAGGCACGGCGGAGGCCACCCCCACCGCCCCGTCCCCTGTGGGCTGTTGCTGTGGTGGTTGATGGCAGTGCCGAGGGAATGATCCGAGCGGCCCATGTCGCGTGGCCAAGCGCCGGTCCCGCCCAACACCTCGGACCTGGCGAGGGTCGCCGGGAACGATACCAATGGTTCCATCCAGGACCTCCCCGGCTTGTGGCCCTTAGTCGTAGCTCTCGAGGTGCAGGCGCTGGCGCTCGACTCCGAGTCTCACACGCAAGACGTCCCGCACCTCGCTCAGCATCTTCCGCACCCCACAGACGTAGGCGTGCGGCGGTGCCTCGGGGCTCGACAACGCTGACCAGAGCTCGACCACATGCTCCTGCACGTAGCCTCGACGCCCCTTCCATGCCTCGTCCGCTCGAGAGAGCGTGAGCGCGAGCCGCAGGCGTGGGTGCGCCGTGGCCAGCGCCTCGAGCTCCTCCTTGTAGAGGGCGTCGGCCAGCGCGCGCACCCCGAAGAGCACCCAGAGAGGCTCCGCGCCACCACGGGCCAGGGCTTCGTGGACCATACCGCGGATGGGAGCGATGCCCGTGCCCGTCGCCACGAAGAGGCTGGGCGCTTGAGCCGCGAGCCGGAAAAAGCCCTGGGGGCCCTTCACCTCGAGATCGACGCCCTCACCGACCTCGTGGAGCCAGGTGGAACCGACGCCTCCCTCGACCCTCGTCACGATGAGCTCGAAGCGCGCACCGCCATCGGGCACCGAGGCGATCGAATACGGTCGTCGGAGCGGTTGTCGTCTCTCATCGACCAAGGGGAGCCGGAGACTGACCCACTGGCCCGCCTGAAACCGAAAGGGCTGACCGTCGAGGCGCTCGAAGACGAGCTCTTTGACCCGAGGCGTAACGCCCCTGGAACGAACCAGCCTCGCGGTGAAGGTCTCGGGCATCGGTGGCGCGGCCATGACCGCATCAACCTACCCCCAATGCCGTTGCCAAAGGCGCGGAGGAGAGAGTAACGACCCGATCGTGCTCCCTGTTCTCTACCGCTTCACCTTCGATACGGACGCCTCGCGCCTGGCGCTGTACATCGTCGCTCTCGGGTTGGTCGTGTACGCCGCTCGAAACGGCTGGAGAACCGCCACCGGCCCGGAGGTGAATGGGCAGCTGACCGAGCCCACTCGCGAGGATCGCCGCAACCGCGCCATCATCTTCGCGCTGATCGGCGTCGGGCTCTCGATGGCCGGTTTCTATTATGCCTTGCCGACCGTGCCGTTCCTGGGGCCCGGCCGCGGAGAGGGCATTCCCATTCACACCTATGGGGTGTTGGTCGGCTCGGGCTTCGTCTGCGCCGTCACCGTGGCCGCGTGGCTCGCCGAGCGCGAGTGGCCCGGGGCGCTCGGGGTCAAACGCAAGGAGCAGCTCTTCGACATCGCCTTCTACATCTTCATCGGGGCCATCTTGGGCTCCCGAGAGCTCTTCGTTCTGGTGAACTGGTCGAGCTACCTCGAGGATCGCTCCCGAGTGGCCGAGGCCTACGCCGTCGTGGTGGACCTCATCGTCCTCGCCGGCCTCATCGTGGCGGTGGTGTTCCGAGAGCGCCTCTTCGCCGCCGCGGGCACCCGGGCCAGGTTGGTCGAGAGGGCGTTTCAGTATTTCCTCACCGTCGTGGTGGGGGGCCGGGTGCTGTTCTCGTTCCTCGTCGGCAGAGGTGGCGCGGGAATCTTCGAGATGTTGGGCGGCGGGCTCGTCTTCTACGGCGGTCTCATCGGCGCCTCCATCACCGCCCTGTGGTACTGCCTCGCCAACGGCATCGAGTTCCTCCGCCTTGCCGACGTCGCCATGCCCACCGTCTCGCTGGGCCAAGCGCTCGGGCGCCTGGGCTGCTTCTCGGCCGGCTGTTGCTGGGGCGATGTCACGACCCACGAGAAGGCCCGCTTCGCCGTGGAGTTCCCCGGCACCGGCCTGGTGAAGAACATCTTCGGGGGAGCGAGCTCGACGCCCAGCCTCGCCTTCTCGTCACAAGCTGACCGGCTCCACGAGACGCGCTGGGTCGTCGAGTCCACCGGCGAGGTCTCCTCGCAGATGATTCCGGGCTCGGAGCTCATCACCGACTGGGTCAGCCGCCACGGTCACACCCTACCCGTGCACCCGACGCAGCTCTACGAGTCCATCGGCCAGACCATTCTCTTCGTCCTTTTGCTCACCGCCAGGAGGTACCGCCGGTTCCACGGGCAAATCTTCGCGCTGTGGCTCATCTGCTACGCCTTCCTCCGCAGCTCGGTGGAGATGTTCCGCGGCGACGTCGAGCGCGGCACGCTCCATGGCTTCGTGGTTGGGCACTTCCCCGCGATAGCCAACGCCGTTCCAGAGCACGCCTGGTACAACCTCTCCATCAGCCAGTTCATATCGATCCTGATGCTCTCGCTGGGCAGCTGGGTCTTGGCGAAGAACCTGAGGGAGATTGCCCAGAAGCCTCGGGTGGACCTCCGCGAGCTGGTCGGAACCGTGCCGACCCACTGAGCCGACGCTGGGCGGTATTCGGGCCGGCAGCTCGAAGCCGCGCGGGAAACCCGGTAGGGTCGCTGCATCATGTTCGTCCGTACGCTCCCTCTGGTGCTGTTGGCAGTGGCTCCTCTCGTCGGCTGCAAGGAAGGCGCCGCGCCGGCAGCTCCTCCGAAGGCGGTCCCCACGACCGCGGACCGCGCGAGGGTGGAGACTGAGCAGTACGTGGTGGCTCTTTCGGCCGGGGCCTCCGAGGGCACCGTCACCATCACAGCCAAGGCACCCCTGCACATCAACCCCGACTACCCCACGGCCTTTCGGCCTGACCCCGGTGCGGTGACGTTCGACACGCCAAAGGTTCCGCTGGCCCAGGAGACAAAGAAGCCCTGCGCGCAGAAGGCCGAGGACACCTGCGAGTCGAGCTCGTCCATCAAGTACGCCAGCGCCTCAGCTGGAGCCAAGGTGTCGGGCACGGTGCTGTTCAGCGTGTGCCAGCCCGAGAAGTGCCTCATCGAGAAGGCGCAGGTCACCGCCGCCATTCCCTGAAGCGACGAGCCTCAGGAGCCCTCCGAGGCGACGGCCGTGGGGAGCTCGGCCAAGGCTGCCTCGAGGCGCGCCAGCCCGATGGGCTTCGAGAGGAACGCGTCGGCCCCAGCAGCGAGCCCGGCGGTCTCGTCCTCGGCGAGCGAGTTGGCCGACACCATGAAGACGGGGAGGTGCGCCAGGTTGGCCTCTGCCTCCTGAGCGCGAATCCGCCGGGTGGCTTCGAGCCCGTCCATCTCGGGCATCTGCATGTCCATCAGGACGACGTCGAAGTGCCTCAGGGCGAGGGCCCTGAGGGCCTCGAGTCCGTTCGGCACCACGACGGAGCGGTGGCCGAGCCGCGCCAGAAACCCCTGCGCCACCCGGGCATTGATGGCGTTGTCCTCAGCCACCAGCACGTCGAGCCCCGAGCCGGGCCTCCGCTCGACCGCGTGGCGCTCGTGCGCCCCCTCGCCCAGAGGAATGACCCGCAAGGCCTCGAGCAGCTCCTGCGTCGAGTAGGGCTTGTCGAGGAGCGTGACCCGGGGAATCTCGGCCTGGGCCACGGCGGCGCGCTGCTGAGGGGTGACGAGCACCAGCACCGAGACCCACTTGGCTGCCTCCGCGAGGTCGTGCCAGGCGCCGTCCGGGGGAAAGTCGACGACTGCCACGTCGACGGGCCGCCCCGCACTCCGCAGCCGCTGGAGCTCGACGGCGAGCACCCCCAGCCGCTCGGGCTCGCTGAGCGTCGCGCCCACGTTCTCGAGCGTCCTCCGCAAGAAGGCACGGGCACCCGGCCGGGGAGCCACCAGGGCGACGCGGCGATCCTCGAGCCAGCGCTCGACCACCACCAGGGGCACGCGGGTGTCGGCTGGATTCAATGGAATCTGGAACCGGAAGACGCTGCCGCGGCCGATCTCGCTCTCCACCTCGACCGTTCCCCCCATGAGCTCGACCAGTTGCCGAGTGATGGTCAACCCGAGGCCCGTGTCGGCCACCTCTCCAACGAGGGACAACGGCGTGGTTCCGAGAAACGCTCGCACCGTGACGGCGCCCTCCTCGGTGAACTTGAGCGCGTTGCCCACGAGGTTGATGATGACCTGCCGGAAGCGGAGCTCGTCGCCCAGCATCGCCACAGGGAGGTTGGGGGCGAGATCGAGCAACAGCTCGAGGCGCTTCTGCTGAGCCTCCGAGGCGAGGCTGCGGACCGCGTCTCGAATGACCGCTCCGGGCGCGAAGGGCGCTGAGCGCAGCTCGAGGGTTCCCGAGCGGCCCTTCGAGAAGCTGAGCAGGTCGTTGACGATTTCCAGCAAGCTGCTCGCCGAGGTGCTGACGGTGTCGAGCACCTCCTTGACCTCGGGCTCGGCGCTGGGGGGGAGCAACTGCGCCATGCCGATGATGCCGGTCAGTGGCGTGCGCAGCTCATACGTCATGTTGGCGAGGAAGCGCTCTCGCGTCTTGGCTGCGTCGGTCGCCACGGCGAGCGCCGACTGGGCCTCGGAGCTCGCGTCCTTGGCAGCGGTGACTGCTTGGCGATGTTGTTCGGCCTTGAAGTACCCCACCAGGCTGATGGTGAGGTGCATGACGGTCGCCACCGCGGCGGCGCCGAAGCCCCAGGAGCCGTCGTTCTGCGCCCGAGCGAGCACGAAGTAGCCCACCGAGCAGAACAGCCACGCGCCGACGACCGAGCGCCGAGTGTCGTGGAGGCCGCTGAGGCCCGCGGGGCCCATGAGCAGCGGCATGAAGAGCGACGGTTGCCCAGAGACCTCCGCTCCTGCGAGGCACGTGAGGAGCGGTGCAATACCCAGCGGGTAGATCCAAACCCAGCTCCTCGGCAGCCGAACGAAGAGGAGAAACAGCACCGCTGAAACGGGCACGACCGAGCCCACCATCACCGCGGCCGAAAACCCACCGAGAATCCAGAGGCACGCGACGGAGGGCACGCCAACGGCGGCGTAGACGAGCGCCACCAGCCTGCGATGCCCGTCGTCATCCTCGACCTGGAGAGAGGGAGGCAGCTTCATCAGTCGGCGCTCTGGAGCAAGCGATGCGCCACCGGCGTGCGCGAGGAGAACCTACCTCGAGAGGTTGACACCCACCGAAGGAATTCGAGCGACTCCTGGCAGCGGGCTGACCCAGCGCTGCGGGCCAGCTCAGCACAGCCATTCCTCCCATGTCTTGGTTGACACCCAACGCCTGCCGCCGCCTCGGCAAGGTAGGCATTGCTCCCACGGAGCGCGTGTCGGGCGAGGTGGGCCGGAGTTTCCCGGTGAGCAACGTGCTAAACAACAGCCACTACCTGCTCTCGGGAGGGGGACGATGAGCGCCATTCAAACCATGAAGGCGAGTCTGCTCGCGCTGGCGATGCTGGTGGCGGCGTGCCCAGAGGTCCCTGGGGGCAACGATGGGGGAGACGACGCCGGCCCCATCAGGTCCGACGGTGGGATCGATGCGGGCGACAGCAGTGACTCCGGCCTGGACGCGAGTACGGCAGCGCCCGACGGAGGGAGCCTCGAGCCAGACGGAGGGAGCCTCGAGCCAGACGGAGGGAGCCCCGAGCCCGACGGAGGCCTCGACGCCGGCCAGCCCGATGCAGGCGCCATCGAGCTCGACGCAGGAGCGCCAGACGATGGAGGCACACTGGCGGTGGGCCCACTGGGCAATCGGGTCATCGCACCAGGCGTGACGCTCCCGCCGATTCCGCTCATCATCACGCATTCGGCCAGCGCGGCCCCTTCGGTCTCGGTGACTGGGGAGAGCATCGGGCTGCCTTCCCCCATCACTCTTCCGGCCCAGGGGCTCCAGGTGACGGGCAGCGGGCTCGACCGCGCGCTGGTGCTAGGTCCATTCTCCATGAACCTGGCGGCCAGCTACACGGTGCTGGTGCGTGTCGATGACGGGATGACACTCGCCGAGACGATTTTCGTGTTGCGGGTGAACGCAGTGCCGTCAATTGACCTCATTCCAGACACGGCGACGGTGGTGGGCTTCCCCATTCCTTCGTTCCTCGTCGGTGCGTACGACGACAGCCCCGACCCGACGACCCTGGTGCTGACTCGCCAGTCCTCGAACCTGTCCTTCCTGCCGGTGGATGGCATCACGCTGGGGCCAATCATCGGGGGCAACGGTGGCCGCGGGACCTTCTCCGTCGCTCTGAGCCCGAGCACGACGGTCGAGGGTTCCAGCGACGTCACGCTGAGGGTGACGGACGCGGAGGGGCTGAGCAGCTCACAGACCTTCCGGGTCAAGCTGACCCTGACGGCGGCCAACGGAGTGGAGCTCATCAGCCACACGTCCGCGGTGCCGCCCGCCTCGGGAAATGGCCTCAGCATGGATCCAGCGGTGAGCGGTGACGGCGGGCTGGTTGTCTTCACGAGCACGGCAAGCGACCTCGCCGGTGGAGAAACCTCGGCAGGTGACCTCTTCATCCGTGACCGCGCAGGGGGCGGCATGGTGCGCCTCGGCCTCCCGGGCCGCAGCGGAGGCGCGGCCATCACGCCCGACGGTCGCTTCATCGCCTTCGTCACCCTGGCGAACCTCGATGGCAGCACCGACGCGGGTCAGACGCCCATGGCTCAGGTCTATGTCTACGACCTGCGCACGGCCTCGTTCGATCGAGTCAGCCAGTCGAGCGCGGGGGCGAGCGCGAACGGGCCGTCGTCCACCGACAGCAGCGCGGGCGGCGGCGTGTTCCGGAAGCCTGGCATCTCCGCCGACGGCCGCTACGTGGTGTTCGAGAGCGAGGCCACCAACCTCGTGCCGGGTGACACCAACGGGCTCGCCGACGTCTTCGTGCGCGATCGCTCCCTGGCGACGACGACGCGGGTCAGCGTCTCGAGCTCGGGGGCCCAGAGCGATGGCCCCTCGAGCGACGTGGCCATCAGCGGCGATGGTCAGGTCATCGCGTTTGCCTCGACAGCGAAGAACTTGGTCGACGGTCAGGTCGAAGCAGACACCCGTTGGGATGTCTTCGTTCGCAGCGGCGGAGTCACCACCCGGGCGAGCTCGAACCCCGGCGGCACTCCGGGGAACGGCGCCAGCGCTGAGCCCGCGCTCGACGGCGACGGCCGGCTGCTCGTCTTCAGCTCGGGCGCGACGGATCTCATGGCCACCATCGACACCTACGGGAAGGTCGACATCTACCTGGTGAATCTCAGCAGCGGAGCAAAGGTGCGGCTCAACCTCGATCTCGATCCCCAGGCCGCGCAAGGGCACTGCTCGATGCCCTCCATCAGCGCCGACGGGAGACGGGTGGCCTTCCGGTCGGCCGGGACCTTCCCAGGCTACGTGAACGGGCTCCTCAACGCCTACGTGCTCGACCTGCCCTCGACGACCTTCACCTTCATCGGCCCAAGCCTGGCTCTCGGCGCGCCCAACGGTGGCACAGGGTACGGTCTGTCGGTCGCCGCGGGTGGCGACTTCGTCGTCTTCCAGTCTCCCGCCTCGAACTTGTTCCCCAACGACCTCAACGGGGCCATCGACGTCTTCATCCAGTCGGTGCCGTAGCCCGCGGATAACGCGGTGGATGAATTGCTCCCACTTGCCCTGGGGGCGCATCCCCGGTCACCGTGCTGCCCGGCTGGGACGAAAGCCCTCCGCTACAGCCTCCTCAATAACCTTTTGCAGGGTGACCTGCTCCCCACTCCAGTGCCGAGTCGCCCGCAGGAAGCGGAAGGTCAGCGTGTTCGCCAGGTCTCCCATCTGCTCGTTCTCGTCTTCGGGGTGACACGGGAAGTCTTCGACGAGGGGCACGTCGAGCTTTCGACGGGACTCGTGCCAGGCGGCGAGCAGCGCTTGTCGTTCTTCTGGAGTCCGGCCACGTTCGACCAGGGCATCGAGCTCGTTGGCGACGTCCTCCCAGTGGATCACCGTCACGTCCCTGTCGAGCCACTTGTCGAGATGGGCCAGGCCGTCTGCGAGCTCGTTCGCGGAGAACCAGCGGTTGACGACGCGTGCACGCGTGAGCGTCGCCCTATCCCCCAGCACCGGTCTGAGCATGCGAGCGATCGCCATGGCACGGGGAATCGAGCGGACCTCCAGCACCATCGAGCGCGCCTCGGGGAACCGGAACGTCCCGAGGACGACCAGCCTTCCACCGAGAGGGCTTGGCGGAGCCTGCGATGCGCCGAAGGAAGTTCCCAGCTTCATCCCCAGCGCCTCGGCGGTGTTGAACAGCGAGAGGAGGTTCGTGTCGGAATCGATCCCGACGCACTCGAGCGTCTTGAGCCGCTCGTGGCAGTACGCCTTGGCGGGGACTGTCCACTTGAGCCGCACTGGTTGGTATGGCTCTCCGGTGCCCGTCACCAGCAGCGTCTTCTTGTCACTCATCGATGCCTCATTCCGCTGGTCGCCTCGTCAGTAGGCACTGCCGTCACAGTGACGCGCCGTCGAACGTCTCCACCGGCAGCTTCGTCAGGTCGATGCCGGCGAGGCACCGCAGGTTGACCGCCACGGTCTCACCCGAGTCCTTCGAGGTTCCACGAGAGAAGGGCCGAACACCGCACACTCGGCAGAACGTGTGATGCAGATGCTTCCGGCCGAACTGATAGTCCACCAGCTCACCCTCCCCCGACAGGAGTCGAAACGCGCTGCTCGGAACGAAGGTCAACAGCCACCCGGACCGGGAGCAAATGGAGCAGTTGCACGCGAAGCCCTTGTCTGGTGGAGCCATGGTGACTTCGTAACGGACCGCCTGACAATGACAGCTTCCCTGGTAGGTCTTCGTTTGGTCGCTCATGGGTCAATGGTACGCCCAGGCCCCGCCTCTTCGTCTTGAAGAAACGCGACCGCGCTCGCCGAGGTCCCTCTCCAAAGGGAGTAGAACCACGGGCATGCGCTGCCGCCTGCTGGTGACCCTCGGCTTCGTAGCCTCGGCCTGCATGCGAGATGTGGAGCTTCCCTCGGCCGAGCGCCTCGCCGTCACGCCGTCGTTCATCGCGCTCGCCCCTCGAGAGGCCATCACCTTTGAGGCCTCCTCGGGCGCGGGCGGGTACCACTGGGCGTTCGCGCAAGGTGGACCGCTCTCCGGTTCCGATGCCACGCTCTCCGCCGACGCTGGCGCCTATCGAGCAGGGTCGCTCGGCTCCGCCCAGGACGTCATCGTGGTGACGGACTCGGCTGGGGCCACCACCACCGCGCGCATCGCCGTGGGAGCCCGGCTCTCGGTGAGCCCGGCGCTCGCGGGCACCTCCCCGGGCGGAATGGTGGCCTTCACGCCCAGCGGGGGCAAGCCGCCCTACTCCTTCGCTATCGCCGACGGAGGCACCGGCAGCATCGACGCCACCGGCCGGTACACCGCGGGCGCCACCGGTGATTCGGTGGATCGAGTCGTGCTCTCCGACGCGACCCGAGACCCCTCGGCCACTGCCACCGCCGAGGTCCACGTCGGGGCAGCCCTCACCGTCTACCGAGCGAGCACCGCCCCAGTGGCCCCGCGGGAGCAACTCGCCTTCATCGCCTTTGGGGGTCAGCCGCCCTACGCCTGGTCGCTGTCGGTCAACGGCTCTGGCGGGTCCATCGACGGGAGCGGCGCGTACTCGGCCGGCGGCGTGGGAAGTACCGAGGACCGAGTGATGGCGACCGACGCCAACGGGCAGACGGCCGTCGCCAAGGTGACGGTCGGGCCAGCCATGAGCCTCGCGCTGTTCGGCCTCGAGGTGCGGCCCGGGCAGTCTCGGCAGCTGGTCGCGAGCGGCGGGAAGGCGCCGTACCACTTCTCCTTCGTCGACCGGGGGAATCGAAGCAGAGGGGCGGTCGACCAGGTCAACGGCCTCTACGCGCCGGGGCCCAACGTCGGAGCGAAGGATCTCCTCCAGGTCACCGACGCCACGGGCACCACCGCGACCCTGCCGCAGCCGTTGGTAGTTGGCCCCTATCGCTTCCAGGCACCGACGACGGTGGGAGAACTTCGCGCGACGGACTTGAACCAAGACGGCCGCGCCGACCTACTCCTCCTCTCGCCCACCTACGTTCCCCCCAATCGGCTCACCACGTTCTCCTGGCTCTCGGGCGGTACACCCATGCTCCAGACCTACGTGGCGCCGCCGAACCCCTACCTCATCGTCACCTCGAGCCCTCCGCAGGTGGTGCTCGCTGGCGCGAGTGGCAGCCGCTTCTACCTGCCCGACTTCGCCGGTCAGCTGGTGGCGGGGCCGACCATCACCGGCTCCATCTCCGAGGTCAAGGCCGTCAACGGCACCACGTTCATCGCCTGGGTGGGAGGCGCCTGCTCCAGCGGCTGGGTGCGGTTTTCCTGGGTCGACGCCGCCAGCGTTCCGACGACGTGTCTGCCCGGGACCCTCCCCGGCTCGAGCTTCAGCGCGCTCACCACCGGCAGCTTCGGAGGCGACGGCACGCTGCCGGACCTCGCGTGGATAGACTCCCCCGGCACCGGGCCCCTGCGGCTCCTCCACGCCTCGGCGGGAACCTATGTCTCCGCGACCCTCGCGCTCCCCACAGGCTTCACCTTCGCAGAGGCCCGCTTCTCCAACCACGACCAGACCCTCGTGGCGGGGCGCTTCGTCACCCCACTGGCGGGACCGGACGACGTGGCCGTGCTCCTCGTCGGGCCCGGTGGCCGTGCGCGCATCGCGGTGGCGACGGGGTTGGGCACCACGCCGAGCTGGGCCCAGGCTCCGGTGGACCCCATGCCCGCGGGGAGCCCATCTGCCATCGGCCTGTTGGGCTACGTCGGCTTCACGCCCCTGTACGGAGCCGTGCCGTCATCCTACGTCGGTGTCTGGAATGGCCTCGATGGTGCGCTGTCCTTCGGAGCGCTACCTCCGGGTGCTACACTCGCCTTTCCCCCTCCAGTCGCCCTCACTGACAACGCCGTCTCCATCGCAACCATCGCAGACGTCAACGGAGACGGAGTGGTAGACCTGGCGCTGGGGAGCGACTCGAGCCCCTGGGTCGACGTGCTGTGGGGTGACGGGGAAGGGCGCTTCGGACAGCGCGCCCATTTCCGCGTCGGCACCTTCACCATCGGAGACGTCGATGGAGATGGAGCCGATGACTTGGTGGCGCTGACGCAGAACCCATCGCTGGCAGTCCTCTGGGGCGGCGGGCACCAGTACGCGGTGGGGCCCGAGACGGCCATTCCTCGGGGAGCGGATCAACTCCTCACCGGCGACTTCCTCGGCGCGAGGCACACCGACGCCCTCTACCAAGAGCTCGTGGGCGGTCTGTACCTCGCCGCGGGAGCGCCCGCCGGGACGTTCGCTGAGCCGAGGCCGCTGCTCGACCAAGCGGGGGCGCTGGACCGAGCGCCGTTGGACCAGCTCAAGGTGGCCCACTTCGGAGGCGCCGGTGGCCTCGACCTCCTCGGCTATGACTCCACGGCCAACCGCCTCGTGGCTGTGGTGCGCGACGGGCCGTACGTCGCTCACCGCGTGGCGCTCCCCGCGGGGTGTACCAACAGCGCCCAGCCGGTGGACCTCGATGGCGATGGAGTCGATGACGTGGTGACCGCGTGCGCGGCAGGCAGCGGGAAGACCTTCTTCTACACCAGCCTCGCTACCGGCCACGGGGCGACGCTGCAGTTCGGTGCCTTCACTCAGACCAAGGGCATGACGAACGGGCCGAGCCCGGCGCTGGTCGGCCGCATAGGCTCCACCGCGGTCTTCGTGCAGCTCACCAACCTCGTTCGGGTGGACAACGACGGCGGCGTGATGGTGAGCGGGACCAGCAGCACACCGATACTCTCGGGCACCCTCGGCACCTTGACGACGGGGGGCCCCTTGGCTGTCCTGGGACAGGGCCCTCGTGGCGTCATCGTGCTCGTGCCGGATGCAGGCGTGTATGGGCCCACTCAGGCCGTGCAGGCGCCTGGCACCATCATCGGGACCGCCGTCCCAGGGAGGGACGCTCAGGGGCGCCCGCTCCCGGCGGACGTCCTCATGTGGACCGGCGAGGAGGTCATTCCACTCACACAGGTGGGAGGCGTACTGCAGTAGCATTCCCGATGGACCCGGACGACCGAACGGGGGTACTTAAGAGCTTGAATGGACCGGGCCCGCGCCAAACGGATTGCAGCGGAACTCCTTGGCAAGAAGGTGGGCGACTGGACCGTTGGTCATGTTCTGGGGGCAGGTAAGTCCGCAATCGTTTTTCGTGGCGAGCGGAACGGGTTCGCCGCGGCCGTCAAGGTCTTCGATCCCGAGATGGTAGAACGGTTTGGTCGAGAAATTCAGCTGGGTCGGGTCAATCGAGAGCTGGCGCTTCGAGATCAGCGTCACCCGAATCTGGTCGAGATTCTCGATGGGGGCGAATGCTCGGCCAGCGGCTATTTCTTCGTCGTGATGGGATTGGTCGACGCGCTAGCTCTTGGGTCAATGATCGCCGATGTTCCTCGCGGGGAGATCTGGTCGATAATTGGGAAGGTTGCCTCCGCGGCTCGATTCCTCGAAGAGCGGCAGCCGCCATTGGCACACCGAGACATCAAGCCAGACAACATCCTCCTGCATGAAGGTGAAGCGATGGTGATGGACTTCGGTATCGCGCTCGCCGTGAGTGCGGCAGCCGGCGGCCGCATGACCGAAACCGGGCTTCCCCTTGGGACGCCGGAGTACATGAGCCCCGAGCAGGCGACCGGCGA
>PMBV01000285.1:8522-8867 GCA_003153055.1 Myxococcales bacterium | reverse complement strand
TGATGGCCTCCAGGTGCTCGGCGTTCATCGCCGGCCCGTTGACTCGCTGCATCTGCCCATCGATGCGCACGAACGGGGGGAAGTCGGCCCTCAGGTGCAGGTCCGACGCTCCCACGGAGTTGGTCCCCGAGAGGAGGTTGGTCAAGACCGCGCGGGCAGATGCCTGGTCCACGCCTGCTCTTCGGCTCGTTTCACCAAACCCTGAAGTGTCAGGGGTTTGACGGTCGACTACTGGAACGATTCGGCAAGGAACGTGTCCATCATCTGGTAGGCGCGGCGGGCCACCTTCTCGTTGTACTGCTGCTTGCCAGGCACGTTGGCGTCGGGGTCGGTGAAGCTGTGCAC
>PMBV01000285.1:0-8468 GCA_003153055.1 Myxococcales bacterium | reverse complement strand
CCCCCGAAGCAGAAGCCGATGGCCGCGAGCTTGGTCACCTCGAGCTTGGCGTCCTTCTGGGCCTTGAGGGCCGCAAGGGCCGCGGTGACCCGCTTGCGCAACAGTTGGCGGTCGCCCTTGAGCGCTCCCGCGGCCTTGGCTGCTTCGTCCATGTTCTTGGGCTGGCCCTTGGCTCCATACACGTCGGCCACGAAGACGACGTAGCCCCGGCTGGCGACCAGCTCGGCTTGCCTCAGGTTCGCCGCGGAGACGCCCATCCAGTTGGGGACCATCAGCAGGCCTGGCCGAGGTGGGCTGGCGTCATCGTAGACGAGCACACTCTCGAGGCGCACCGTGTCGACGTCGTAGGCGATCTTCTTGGTCGTCATCTTCGCTACCCCGGGAATCGAGGTGAGAACGGTCATCGCGATCAGCACCTTCTCCATGGAGAACCCCCTTCGCTTGAGCCAGCGGCGGGTCCTTAACGGCCGCCCTCGTCGCGCGCTTACGTCAGGGTGCGACTCACTCGCTCTGGCCGACCGTCGCCCGTCGGCTGATCACCGCCGTCAGCCCCCGCTGCTCCGCCGCCGCCGAGCGGACGAGGTGCCCCAGGGTGCCGATCTCCCGAATCCACTCGCTGGAGCGTGGCCCCAGACCCGAGAAGCTGACCGCCAGCACCGGAGGGTTGGGCACCCGCCCCAGCCAGAAGTCGAGGACCTCGAAGCGCTCCGGTGGGTCGACGGGTGACAGCCGCTTCACCTCGCGATCGAGCAGGCGGTTCAGGGCGCTGGGCATCTTGGCCGCCCACTGGTTCACCGTGAGCATCGGGCGCCAGGCCCAATCGGCCCGAGCGATGCCCAGCCTGGGGTTGTACAGCCCGTTGCCGTCCATCGTGAGGACCTGATCCGGCGGGAAGGGCGGGAACGGGTCCCACGCGCCGCAGAGCAGGGTCGAGAGCCCGTGGCGCTTCTTGGGCTGACCCCAGAACGCCCGCCGGTAGAGGTCGGCGCGATGCTCGTCGGCGTAGGGGTAGTCCGAGTCTTCCAGCATCAGCGCCAGGTGAAACGTCTCCTCCCACGGGCCGGCGTACCCGCTGAACTGGTGGCCGATGGTCCAGCCCTCCGAGTCGGGGTGCCACTCGAAGAAGAGCATGCGGTAGAGCGCCTCGTGCCAGCGGTGGTCCGCGAGGCCGAAGAAGCTCCCCGTCGAGGCGTGCTCCTGCACCAGCTCGAGCAGCACTCGCGTCGTCTCGTCGCTCAGGAACCGCAACAGGTGGTCGAGGGCTGGCGCTGCCTCCACCACCCCCATCTCGAAGGCGGGAAACACCACCTCCGAAAGGAAGCGATCGTTGGCTGGCCGAATGACGACTTCCATGGAGCGCCTATTCTAAACGGACCTTCCTCCCGCCCTCATCGGGTCAAGATGTGGGGAAGGGGCCTACGCTGGGGTGTCTTCAGCGTTGATGAGCGAGTAGATCTCCGCCGCCGACGAGGCCGCGAGGATGCGGTCGCGGAGGGTGTCGCTGCGGAACAGGCGGCTGATTTTCGACAGGGCTTTGAGGTGGAGCCCGGCCGAATTCTCTGGGGCGACCAGGGCGAAGAAGAAGTGCGAAGGCCGCGCGTCTCGGGCGTCGAAGGCGATGCCGGCCTTGGACACGCCGAAACACGCCACCAACGTCGGGAGCTCTGGCAACCGAGCATGGGGAATGGCCACGCCTTTCTCCATGCCAGTGGAGCCCACGTTCTCTCGCTCGAGGAGCACATTGAACAGCCGCTCGGCGGAGACGGAGGGGAGGGATTTGGCCAGCGTCACCGCCAGCTCGCGGATGACAGCCTCCTTGCCGGTCGCCGCCAGCACCGGGACGATGCAATCTGGAAGGAGGAACTCCGCGATGCGCATGTCGGGGCTGCGCAAATAGCCCATGGGGAGTGGCTGGCGCAAGGGAGCGGGTTTGAACACGCCCCGCCCGAGCCCGGTATACGCTGGCGAGCGTGCGAGCTGGGTTCAGCGGGGCGCTGTTCTTGCTGGTCCTGGGGTGCGTGCCTTACGCGTCGACTCGGCCCTCCGTCGGGTCGGCGGTGGAGGCTCTCCCGGTGGTGTCCCTGAATCGAGTCGACGGGCTCCTCGCCAGCCTGACTCTTGAAGAGAAGGTCGGCCAGCTCATGATGGTCGGTTTCGCCGGCCAGGCCATCGACGACTCGGTGGTGGAGTTGGTGAAGCGGCGCCGGGTAGGGGGGGTGTGTCTGTTCGGCCGCAACATCGCCAGCGCGGGGCAGATAGCCAGGCTGAACGACGAGCTGCGGGTGCTCTTCTCGGACGCCGTTCCGCCCTTCATCGCGGTTGACCAAGAGGGAGGAAACGTCGTTCGCATCGACGATGGCAACCTGGTGCTGCCGGGAAACATGCTGCTCGGCGCCACTCGCGATGGCGAGTTGGCCTACCAGGCGGGGCTGAGGCAGGGAGAGGACTTGTTCCGCCTGGGCTTCAACATGAACCTGGCCCCGGTGCTCGACGTCAACAGCAACCCGAGAAACCCCGTCATTGGCGTACGCGCGTTCGCCAGTGACGCGACGCTGGTGGCTCAGCTGGGAGCCCGCTTCGTGGAGGGGCAGCAGGCCGCCCACATCGCCACCGTCGCCAAGCATTTTCCTGGCCACGGGGGCGTCGACGTCGACTCGCATCGGGGGCTCCCCGTGGTGCGGGCCAGCTCGGAGCAGATCCGCGAAGACCTCAAGCCCTTCGCGGTGGCGGCCGCCGCTGGCCTCGACGGCATGATGACCGCCCATATCGCCACGCCCACCCTGACTGGCGACGACCTCCCGGCGACGCTGTCAGAGAGCGCCCTGGGGGGAGTGCTCCGGGGCGAGCTCAAGTTCGACGGTCTGGTGCTCACCGACGAGCTCGAGATGGACGCCATCGACCGGCGCTTCGGGGTGGGCCACGCCGCGGTGATGGCCATCTCGGCTGGAGCCGACATGGTGCTCGTGCCGTGGCACACCGAGAAGAAGGCCGAGGTCTACGACTCGTTGTTGAGCGCGGCTCGCTCGGGTGTGCTGCCCCGGGAGCGCCTCGACCAGGCGGTGCGACGGATCCTCGTCGTCAAGGAACGGCGAGGCGTCTTCGAGCCTCTGCCGCCTCGAGAGGAGCGGCTGGGGGCCCTGGGCGCCGGGCGGGACCTGGCCGAGCGCATCGCCCACGCCGGGGTGACGCTGCTTCGGCAATCGAAGGGCTTTCCCATCGACCGATTTCAGCGGCTGGCCGTGGTGACACCCGAGGCCTCCCTGGCCGAGGCCCTGTCATCGCGGGTCAAGCGCACCGAGACGTTGCTCGTTCCCGCGTACCCAGACGCTGGCGCTCGTGACGGGCTGAAGCTCAAGACCCGGGCGCTGGCGATGCGGGCCGACGTGGTGGTGGTCGGGGTGGTCAACTCCCGGCAGCTCGAGCTCGTCACCATCGCGGCGCTCACCGGACGCCCGGTGATGGTGGTGGTCATGGGGGCGCCCTACCTCGTCTCCCAGATGCACGAGACCGGCCCCACCGTCGTCGTGGTGTACTCCTACCGCCCGGCGGCGACCGCGGCCGCGGCGGGGGCGCTCCTGGGCGAACACGGCACGCCGGGGCGGCTGCCCGTGGCGCTCCCTGGCGCGCCGCTGGGCTTCGGACTCGATCCGCTGGGGTCTCGCTCGGCCGAACGACCTCGGCTCCCAGCGGGAACCATCAGCCCGGCCTCGCGCATGGGGCCCTGAGTCGTCTCTCGACGGTGGCCGCTGCCCCCAAGGCCGAGGGACCTCCCGCTTACTTGAAGAGGTTCTCGAGGAAGTTGCCGGAGCTCGCCGGCTGTTTGTCCTGGCCGGCGTCGTTCTGGGGGCGGTCAGCCCGCTCGACGGGCGTTTCGACGACCGAGTAGTTGAAGTTCGCCTTCTGCCCTCCGACCGCGTCGACGAACTCATCGATCTTGGAACTCGGAACATTTTGGCACCCGATGCTCCAGGGTCCGCTCCCCGAGATCGGCTTTCCATCTTTGCCCTGAACCTGGCTGCCACCTTCATCGAACCCCACATGGATTCGCACTGCGCTCAGCTTGTCACCTCGCGTCTCGCTGGCCTGCTTCTCTTCCGGGCTGAACTTGCCGTCGTGGTCCGTGTCTCTCCAGGCGGGGACCTCGTCCTTCCCCGGGGTGCTGCTCACCTGGTAAGCAGGCCGACCGGCGAACGATCGGTTCCCATAGGCCTTGTAGTTGCCAGGCCTCGCCATGCCGAGATCCGGTTGGTGGTCGCCATTAACGTCCGGGGCCGACCCTGGTGTGCCGGGCTGCTGGGCTGGCTTGGTGTTGGCCGTGAAGGTGGCCGTGGTCCCGTCTTTCTTGAGGACGACCATCTGGTCCTCGTACGTGGACCCGGACTTCTTGTCCGCGGTGCTGTCGTTGCGGAGGCCGATGACGGTCACCTTGCCGTGCTCCACGGGCACGTTGTGGGCCTTCGCGAACTTCTCCCACTTCGCGTAGTCGTCGCTCGCCTTGAACGTCGATTCGCCGCTGTGGCCCGTGGCCTTCGCCTTGGGCGCGGTTTCCTCGACCTTCTGCGTGGCCGCCTTGGTCTGGGCCTGGGCGATCTGCATCCTTCGGCCCACATCGGTAGAGTTGTCGATCTCCATGACTTCTTCCCCCAGAGAGTTGGTGATGCGGGGTTCTCGGCGGGGGCCCGGCTTCGATGTTGGGTCTAAATGGAAGGCAGATTTACATCTCGGCGCCTTGAGCAGTTCCGGCGTTCTCCGAGCGGGCAGGACGGTGCGAGCATGCCTTGAGGTGCGAGCGTGGGGCTGGTGCCCACCGACCGAGGCGGTCTGACCAGCGCCTCGACCCGAGACCGCAGTGAGCACACGTGGGGGGCGACCGACAGTGGGCGAAGCCCCAGGGCGTGGAGGCAATCATCGAGCCGAAGCCGCAACTCGAGAAGGGCGCCCTCTCGACGCCAGGTCCATGACTCGCGGGGCTGAGGGCCAAATGGAAGAGCAGCTTCCATTCGTGACAGGTGACAACCGAGGGCAAGTGGCCTGGGGCTGGGCGACGTACCCGCGCGATGGGAGTGGCGAGGCCTCGAGGTCGGTACCGAGGTTCCGAGAACCCAGCTCGTGGCGAAGGAACGGATGAAGCTCCTGCGAGCGCCGGAGCTGGCGCGACCTGCTGGGCTTCGCTGCCCGCGGAGGCACGGGCAAAAAGGGCGACAAGGAGCCCGCGGAGGCGCGGATCCGTGCCGTCGTCGTCGCTGAATCCGACCTTGCGGCCACCCGGCTCCTCCTCAGGGCCAACCGACTGACTCGACTGCGCTCCCTCCTCCGAAGCCCTCTCGTCGGCGCCCTGGGGCGTCCTCGCCGACTTCTCTTGGGTCCTCGACGGGTTGCCTCCGGCGCCTCGGGGATGGTCCACCGACACGGGCGTGCTGCCTACGCCCAACCGCCTCGCGGGGCGGGCAGTGGGTCAGGGAGCCCTCTTCCTGCTCACCGCCACCAGCCCCTCGACTTCGGGCCCGCCGTCGGGCCGAGGGGCTGCCCGCACTTGGCTGGGAGGGCGCCAGGGCACCCAACTCGTCCCCCTTGAGCCGCGGTGCCGCTCCCTGGTGACCGTTCGCTTACGGGGGGAGGCCGCCGCGCACGGCAAGGAGTGACGCCGAGGCTCCCGGACCCGCGCGCGCACCAGCCCGACCGCCGATCGATGGTGCACGTCGTTCGGACCATACGGTATGGTATGTACATGAGCCCTCCCTGCTGGAGCGAGGCATGATCGACCCCTTCGTCGCCAGACTGTCCGCTGGCGTGGCGGCCGCGGCCCTCCTCACCATCGCTGGAGTCCACGGGTACTGGGCGCTCGGGGGGTTTTGGCCGGGCCACGATCGAGACAGCCTGAGCCGCACGGTCGTGGGGGGCCCATCGGGGATGCGCGGGCCCTCCGCGGCCGCGACCTGGGGCGTGGCGGCGATACTCGTCGGTGCCGCGGTGGCCGTGCTGGGGGTCGCCGGGCTCGTACCCGTGCCCATCGATCCCTGGCTCAACCGAACCGCGGTGCTGGGCGGGGCAGGGGTGTTGCTCGCGCGCGGCCTGGAAGGTTTCATGGACACCCTCCTGAGGCCGCAGACCGTGGGGAGCCCCTTCGTCACGCTCAATCGCCGCTTCTACTCGCCGCTGTGCCTGGTGCTCGCGCTGCTCACGTGGCTGGCAGTGTCTCGTGACGCCTGAATTCCCGGCTTGCCGATTGGCCACTCGCGGCGACAACCGGCCCGACGGGCGAATTTCCCGTCGGGCCGACCACGTCTATTCAGCGACGAGTGACTTCTTCTGCACGGCCGAGGCCTCGATGAGCCCGACGGTGCCGTCCTTGCGGTGGTAGACCACGTTCATCTCCATGGTTGTGGAGTTGGTGAACACGTAGAAGTCGTTGTTCATCAGATCCATCTGCATGAGCGCCTCGTCGACCGACATTGGCCTCACCAGGAACTCGTTGGCCTTGACGACCTTCTTGGGCTGCGAGTCGTCTACTTCGGGGGTGGCCTCGAAGATCTGGTGACGGATTCTCAACTGCTCGACCAGCTCGTGGCGGTGGTGGACACGCTCACGTCCATGGTGGCTCTTCAGCTTCTCCTTGTATCGCTTGAGCTGCCGCTCGATCTTGTCCATCGCCAGATCGATGGAGGCGTACATGTCCTCGCTCTTCTCTCGCCCTCGGAGCAGGTAGGTCCCCGATTGGATGCGAATGTCGGCGTGGTGCAGGTGGCGCTCCAGCGAGAGCACCACGGTCGCCTCGGTCGCTTGGTCGAGGTACTTGTTCACCCTTTCCACTTTCTCGCGCGCGTAGTTCTTGAGCGAGTCGATCGGATCGATGTGGCGGAAGGTGATGTTCATTTGCATGAGCCTCTCCAGATCAGTCGTCGTCCAAAGGGGGCGACGCCTTTGCCTCGTGTGGACGGTGACGTCCTCACACAACAAGGCTAGCTCAGGCGCGTTCCTTCATCGAGACGAACGCGCCACCCAGGTGCGGATGAGGGATCGCTGCGGTTCTTCGATGTCGAGAAGGCGTACTGAGAACCCCAGGGGGTAGGTGAGCTTGACCCCCACGACTCGGCCGACGGCGTTCACCTGGGTGACGTGGCCCTCGAGCGAAATCGTCACCTCTGCGGGTGTACCGACCATCACCTTCTCGGTAGATTGTACGAAGAGCGAGTCTGATCGCCAGTTCGACTCCGGGTCGGCGGTGAAAGGTCGTGCGTCTCCCCGGCTCAACGTCAGCCGCACGTGCACCATTCCTCCCCGCCACGTCACCACCGGCGCGGCCGAGCTGGGGCCCTGCACGGGCGAGGGCGTGAGCATCGGTGGCACCTCGGGCGGCACACTGTTGCGGAACTGCCGCTCGAGATCGACCATGCGCTCCGAGAGGTGGAGGAAGGCGTCTTCGCAGGCCACTCGCAGCTCCTCGGTGGCGTCGGCGGGGAGTCGAGCCGGCACATACCGCTGCACCAGCGCGAAGAAGGCCGCCCGGTGGGCTTCGCGGCTGGCTCCCGATGGCACCCGAAACACCTCCGCGGTGGGCCGATCGCGAATGGCGCCGAGCCACTGGCGAATCTGATGGGTGGCCTGCACCTGCGCCCGAAGCACCTCGCTGGCCTGGGCCGGTTGACCCAGAACGGCCTGCACCTCGGCCACCTCGCGCACCGCGACGAAGCTCTTGCCGTCGCGAGACACCGCCCGCACGTCGGCCAGTTTGCCGCGAATGGCGAGGTCTCTCACCACGTCGAGGCTGACGGGCCCCAGCACCCGCGCCTCGCTGTCGGCCAGCCAGTACTCTTGATTCATGAGTCGCTCCGGGCGGCCTCCAGCGCGCCCCGCACCAGGTTCTGGAGATCGAGGGGGTGAATGGGCTTGGGCAGGTACCCGTGGGCACCGTCGGACATCGCCTGCTGCACCAGCGCCTCGGTCTCGTAGGCCGACAGGACGATGACCCGCGAGGGGCCCGGATCGTCTTTGAGCGCCTTGAGCACCTCGAGCCCGCTCTTCCCCGGCATCACCAGGTCGAGCAGCACCACCGCCGGCCTCCGCTCGATGATGGCCTTCATCGCCGCGTCTCCCGACTCGGCTTCGGTCACCTCGCAGGGCACGTCACTGAGCGCGTCCCGCACCATCAACCGCAGCATCCGATCGTCATCGACGACCAACACCTCAGGCAGGCTCATGGGACCTCCAGACCGTCAGAAGTACTTCTTGCGCTTGCTCGACGGGAGCACTCCAAGCACCTCGCGGTACTTGGCCACCGTCCGCCGGGCGATCTCGATTCCCTGCGATTTCAAGAGCTCGACGATCTTCTGATCCGAGTAGGGGTTCTTCGGGTCTTCCGTGCCGACGAGCTGCTTGATGTGGTTCTTCACCGCTTCGCTGGCGATGTCGTCGCCGCCGGTACGGGCGATGGACGAGTTGAAGAAGTACTTGAGCTCGAAGATGCCCTG
>PMBV01000306.1 GCA_003153055.1 Myxococcales bacterium | reverse complement strand
GCCGCTGGTCGGCTCGACGATGGTCCGCTCCCGCGAGCCGGGCTTCAGGTGCCCGTCCCGCTCGGCCGCCTCGATCATCGCCGCCCCGATGCGGTCCTTCACCGAGTAGGCTGGGTTGCGTCCTTCGATCTTCCCCACGATGGTGGCGCCCAGGCCCTGGGTGATGCGGTTGAGCCTGACCAGCGGGGTGTTGCCGATGCTGCGACTGTTGTCTGCGTGGATCCGTGACATGAGGCCCTCCGGTGAATGCGTGCGTCCGTTATAACGGACGATGGGCCCGCGCGCAACGTCTCCCCAATCGTGTTGAATCAGAGGCGGATGCGAAGAGAGCGTGAACACTCCTTGACGGCTTACGGCTGGACGAACTAGCGACCCGAGCGCCATGGCATCGAAGCCTCTCGTGATCGTGGAGTCGCCAGCAAAGGCGAAGACCATCGGGCAAATTCTCGGCGGTGAGTACAAGGTGATGGCCTCCGTCGGGCATGTGGTCGATCTGCCCTCGAGTGGCCTGTGCGTCGATGTCGACGACGATTTCAAGCTGACCTACGAGGTGACCAAGAAAGACGTCATTCGCGACCTCAAAGATTCGCTCAAGTCGGCCTCGGAACTCTACCTGGCCACAGACGAAGACCGCGAAGGAGAAGCCATTGCCTGGCACCTCAAGGAGCAACTCAAGCCCAAGGTGCCCTCGCATCGAATGGTGTTCCACGAGATCACCAAGAAGGCCATCGCCGACGCGGTGAAGCGACCCCGCGAAATCGACATGGGCCTGGTCGACGCCCAGGAGACCCGACGCACTCTCGACCGCCTCTACGGCTACGAGGTGTCACCGGTGCTGTGGCGCAAGGTCAAGACCGGGCTGTCGGCGGGCCGGGTCCAGTCGCCGGCCATTCGCCTCATCGTCGAGCGGGAGCGCGAGCGGATGCGCTTTCGCTCCGTCTCCTACTGGGATCTCTCGGCCAGCCACCCCACCGCGCCGGCGTTCACCTCGACGCTCTTCACCGTCGGTGGGCGGCGGGTCGCCTCGGGCAAGGACTTCGACGAGGGCGGCAAGCTCGAGACCGCCGGCGCCGCGTGGATCGACGAGGCTCGGGCCAGGGCCCTGGTCGAAGGGTTGGCGGGAAAGAGCTTCACCGTCAAGGCGCTCGAGAAGCGCCCGTACACCAGCGCCCCCAAGCCTCCGTTCAAGACCTCCACGCTCCAGCAGGAGGGTGGGCGCAAGCTGGGCATGAGCGCTCAGCAGGTCATGCGGGTCGCCCAGAATCTCTACGAGCGCGGCTACATCACCTACATGCGTACGGACAGCGTGACGCTCTCCGAGACGGCGGTGTCAGCGGCCCGCGCCCAGGTGGCCGAGCTGTTCGGCCAGCAGTACCTCGCGCCCGCGCCCCGGCAGTACGCCCAGAAGGTGAAGAGCGCTCAGGAGGCCCACGAGGCCATTCGGCCGGCTGGCGAGGCGTTTCGGCAGCCCGAGGAGCTCAAGGGCGAGCTCAACGCCGCCGAGATGAGGCTGTACGAGCTCATCTGGCGCCGCACGCTGGCTTGCCAGATGGCCGACGCCGCGGGCGAGTCGATGTCGGCCAAGCTGGCCGTCACCACCCAGGGCGACGAGGCGGTGGAGTTCTCGGCCTCGGGCCGCTCCATCTCGTTTTACGGGTACCTCAAGGTCTACGTCGAAGGGGCCGACGATCGCGAAGACTCGGCCGATGACCAGGAGAGCGTCCTCCCGCCCCTCAAAGAGGGAGAGCTCGTCCCCGTCTCGGCCCTGGAGGCCAAGGGCCACAACACCAGCCCTCCGGCGCGCTTCACCGAAGCGTCGCTGGTGAAGAAGCTCGAGGAGCTCGATATCGGCCGGCCGTCGACCTACGCGTCGATCATGGGCACGCTCCAGGCCCGCTACGTGTGGAAGAAGGGGCAGGCCCTCATTCCCAACTGGGAGGCCTTCGCTGTCGTCGCCCTGATGGAGAAGCACTTCGAGGAGCTCGTCGAGCTCGCGTTCACCGCCGAGTTGGAGGAGGACCTCGACCAGATCGCCCGAGGCGAGCGAGACAAGGTCGCCTTTCTCAAGGAGTTCTACTTCGGCGACAAGAAGCACCAAGGGCTCAAGCGCCTCGTCACTCAGAACATCGAGCAGATCGACGCGGCCCAGGTGAACTCCATCTTGATTGGCAAGGACCCGGCCGGGGTCGACATCGTCGTCAAGCCGGGGCGCTACGGCCCCTACGTGCGCCGGGGAGAGGACACCGTCGGGTTGTCACAGACGCTCCCGCCCGACGAGGTGACGGTCGAGAAGGCCCTCGCCCTGCTCTCCGCGCCCAAGGGTGACACGCCCATCGGCAGCGATCCGGCCTCGGGCCTCCCGGTGTACGTGAAGCAAGGCCGCTTCGGCCCCTACGTGCAGCTGGGTGAGGTGACCGACGATTCCAAGCCCAAGACGGCGTCGCTGTTCCGAGCCATGAAGCCCGAGGCGGTGACGCTTGAGGAGGCCCTCGAGCTGCTCCGGCTGCCCCGCGTGGTGGGGACGGCCGAAGACGGCGAGGCGGTCACCGCTCAGAACGGCCGCTACGGCCCCTACCTCACCAAGGGGAAAGACAGCCGTAACCTGGGCCCCGAGAACGAGGCCAAGCTCCTCTCCATCACGCTCGAGGAGGCGATGGAGATCTTCAAGCAGCCCAAGCAGTTTCGGGGCCGGGGCCAGCCCAAGCCTCCGCTCAAGGTGTTCGGCAACGACCCCGTGAGCGGGAAGGAGATGGTCCTCAAGGAGGGGCGCTTCGGCTTCTACGTCACCGACGGCGAGACCAACGCGACCTTGCGCAAGGGCGACGAGCCCTCCGAGCTGACCACCGAACGGGCCGTCGAGTTGCTCCAGGCTCGGCGGGAATACGACGCCTCGGCCGAGGGGCAGGCAAGGGCCGCTGCCCGGGGCGCGCGGAAGGCCTCCAAGGCCAAGGCCGGAAAGCCCGGCAAAGCGAAGGCGAAGGCCCCGAAGGCTGATGTCCAGGAGCCCAAGGTGAAGGAACGCAAGGCGGGTGGAGCGAAGGCGACCCCGGCCAAGGCCGTTGCCAAGCCCAAGGCGAAGAAGAAGGGCGCGAAGGGCAAGGCCGAGAAGAAGGCGAGGACCTCGGCGTGACCCGCAAGGCCGCCAGTGAGGAGCGCCAGTACCTCGACGAGTATCGCCCTCAGGACTACCCGCGGCCTTCGGTCGCCGTCGATCTGGTCATCTTCACCATCATCGATGCCCGGCTGGTCGTGCTCGTCGTTCGTCGCAAGGAGCACCCCTTCAAGGGGGCCTGGGTCGTGCCCGGTGGGTTCGTCAGGGTGGGGACCTCGGCGCAGGATCAAGGCGAGGACCTCGACGCCGCGGCTCGCCGCGAGCTCCTCGAGGAGACCGGGCTCGACCCGGAGCGGGTCCACGTGGAGCAGCTGGCCGCCTTTGGTCGGGCTGGCCGCGACCCCCGCATGCGGGTCATCTCCATCGCCTATGTGGCGCTGGTGCGGCCTGATCTCGCTCCCATCGTCAAGGCCGGGGGCGATGCCGCCGACGTGCGCTGGGTGTCGATGGACGAGCTCAAGCGCCTCGAGCTGGGGTTCGATCACCGGCAGATCATCGAGGCGGGGTTGATGCGGGTGCGCACTGGCCTCGAGTCCTCCAGCGTGGCCTTCGACCTCGTGCCGCTCACCTTCACCATTCCCGAGCTGCGCAACGTCCACTCCATCGTCCTCGACAAGGACGTCGACCCGGGCAACTTCCGGCGCAAGTTCAATCGCATGCTGGAAGACGGCCTCATCGAGCAAGCGCCAGGCAAGCGCATCACCACCTCCAAGCCCGCGACCGTGTACCGCTTCAAGCGGCGCTCCTGACGAGAGCCGCTCAGGGGGCGAAGAGCGCGGGCTGGCTCATCGGCGCCTCCTCGGCTGCCGCGGCCTTGATGCGCGCCTTGAGCACCTCGAGGGGGAGCGCCAGTGGCACGGGGCTCACCTGCTCCGCGGTGATCGGGTCCAAGTAGAGGGCCTCGCCCATGGACTGCAGGGCCAGTGGCGCGTCGGCCGTGGCCCGTTCGACGCGGAACTTGCCCTGCGAGAGGCCAGTGACGGTGAAGTCAGGCCCCTGGGCTTCGAGGAACACCACCACCTCCTCGCCGGGCACGAAGACGGGAGCGCCCTCGACCCGCTGGCCGACGCGCCCGAGGTTGCCTCCTGGCTGGCGGAGCACCACTCTGGCTCCCGGGGTGCCCTTGAGGGGCTCTACCACCACGAGCTCCACGTCGGTGACGATGCGGGAATGGTCGGTGGACCAGCGTGCCTCTACCCGCTCCACCTTGGCGTGCACCACCGCGTCGGAGGCGTGCGTCAGCCGGGGAAGATCGAGCGCCAGCACGGTCGTCGCTTGTGCGCTGGTGGCGAGCACGGCCACCAACCCCATGGCAGCCCTCCGGCGAGTCCACAGCGCCGCGAGGGCCATCAGCACGACGAAGCTGGGGCCTGCCGAGACTGAGGCGCAGCCGCTCGTCTTCACCTCAGCCGGTGGTCCGAGCACATCGGTGCTGGCGTCGATGACGCAGTCCTTGGGGGCCAGGTTCTTGGTGTACACCTCGCAGACGAAGGCCTTGGTGCCGGGGTCGAGGGTGCGTTTGGCGAGGTCTCCGATGGAGGAGGTCGCGTTCATCGTCGAGGTCCGGCCCTCGGCGTGGCCGAGCCCCAGGAAGTGGCCGATCTCGTGCACCATGGTGTTCCGCACGTCGGTCGCCACGCAGGTCTGATTGAGCACCCCCGAGCAGGGAGGCTCGTTCACCGTGGTGTAGACGTTGTTGGCCGCGTTGAGCTCGATGTCGGCGTCGAAGATGCGGCCGGTCTGAGTGTCGTACGAGACGGTCGTGACCCCGAGGAGCGTCGATGCGTGCCCCCAGCAGTCGAAGGCGTTGCCGCAGCTCCCGTCGGCCCAGCACGCCGCCGTGGCGGGCACCTTCTTGGTGCAGCTGCTGAAGCGAAAGAGCATCAGGTTGCTGTTGACTCCGTCGGGATCGAAGCCGATGCGCCGGGTGCTGATGCGAGCCCCCTCAGTCAGCGTGACGCTGCCGCAGTCCTCCATCGCCATCTGCCATATGGCGAAGGCGTTGGTCACCGCGATGAAGGCGGCGGCTCCCGTGGCGGAGTTGCCCACCGAGTTTTGCTGCCAGGTGATGGTCGACGTGGGCCACCACAGGCAGTGCGACGCCGGGTCGGTCGTCGTGTGCGAGCGAACGTAGGGAGCGCTCGAGCTCACCAGCGCGGCCAGGAGCAGGGCGGCTGGGCCCATCACCTCACCTCACACGTCAGAGTCGCCGTGCTGCAGATGGCGATGTCGAACCCGTCGCCGCAGTCGCAGAACGCGCCGTCGGGCCCTTGATCCAAGATGTCGTCTCCGTCTCCGCCGTACAGCATGTCGTACCCCGGCCCGCCCGAGAGCTCGTCGTTGCCCCCCAGCCCGTTGAGCGTGTCATCGCCTGCCATGCCGTCGAGCTTGTTCTCGAGGTCGTTGCCAGTGATGTTGTCGTCACCCGAGCCGCCGGTGATGTCCTCGAGGTCGGTGCCGAGGTTGTCTCCTTCAGGAGGCGAGGCCTGGCCGTCGTCCGCGACGCCGTCGAGGGTGATGAGCAAGGCCGCGGAGCGGGCGCCGTAGTCGACCCGATCTTCTCCGTCACCTCCGCTGATGGTGTCGCTTCCGTTGGCCGCGCTCCCCTCGTCGAAGATGTCGTTTCCACCCATTCCCGAGAGGACGTCGTTGCCCTCGCCGCCGGTGATTCGATTGGGCAGGTCGTTGCCGGTGAGCACGTCGTCGAAGGGGCTGCCGATGATGTTCTCGACCAGGTCGATGGAGTCGTCCTCCTGGGAGATGACGCCGTTACCCCTCGTCGGCGTTCCCGGCGCGCTCAAGGTCACCGAAACCCCGCTCGAGGCATCGTCGTAGGTGATGGTGTCGAGGCCAGGGCCACCGTTGACGACGTCGGAGCCAGCTCCGGGTCTCAGCAGGTCGTTGCCCTCCTCGCCGAAGAGCGAATCGTCTCCGTCGCGGCCGTTCAGCGTGTCATTTCCCAACCCCCCGTGCAGCGTGCATCCGGCGCTCACGTTGCAGGTGAGGACATCGTCGGCCGACCCGCCCACGATGATCTCCACGTCGACTCGCACGTCGTCGCCCTCCGACGGCGCGCCGTCGTTCGCCGAGGAGCCCACGGTGACGGTGATGGGCGTGGTTCGGGCACCGTAGGTCACCCGATCGATGCCATCGCCGCCCATGAGCACATCGGCCCCGTTGGGGGCGCTGCCCTCATCGAGCGTGTCGTTGCCCAAGTCCCCGTTCAGCTGATCGTCGCCCAGGCCGCCCGAGAGCGTGTCATCGTCGTCTCCGCCCGAGAGCACGTCATTCCCGTCGCCCCCCACCAGCACGTCATTGCCAGGACCTCCCTCGAGCGTCAGCGGCTTCACGGACGCCAGGCCCGTCGTGTAGTAGGTCGCCCGCACCCAGGTGGGGTAGAGGCCGGCGCCCGTGATGACGTCGTTGCCCGCCCCGCCGCTCAAGGTGATGGCATCGACCCCGATCAGGTGGAAATCGCAGTAGACGTCGTGGTTGACGTCGACCCAGTCCTCCGAGGTGCCCTTGCCGGCGATGATGACGTCGTCACCTGGGGTCCCGATGATCTGCACGACGTCGGCCGAGCCGCCGCCCAGGTTGATGGTGATACCCGTGCTGGAGGAGCTGCCCAAGGCGAAGAAGCCGTTGGCGCCGTCGATGATCACCGTCTCGTCCGAGCCCGCGGTGAGGTCAGCGGTGGCGATGTTGATGCGTTTCATGGTGGCGGTGGTGGCGGTGCCGCACTCGATGCCGTTGACCACCAGCTGCCCGAGGCCGTCGAGGGTGAGCGACGCCTGCTCATTGGCTGCGAGGGAAATCGTCACCACGCCGTTGGCGATGGCACAGGGCATGGCGAGCGGCTCGACCCCCACTGAGCCGGGTTGGTGGCCGGCATCGACCACCGGGCTTGGGCCGGTGGAGGTCGGCGCGCTGCAGGCCGCCACCAGCACGGCCGCCAGGCACCGGAAGCAGAAGCGTTCGGGATGGTGGGTGTTGCTCCACATGACCATCGCTCCCCAGCGTGCCCTTCAAACACAACGGCTACGCAGGTCTGTTCAGCTCGACCTGCGTAGCCACGGTACGTCGCTTCAGACTGACGCGAGTGTCAGAGCTCGCAGGTGCTGTCTTTGGTGTTCGTCTCGCCAGCGCCCTCGAGCACCATGTCGTTGCCGTCGCCGCAGGTGATGGTGTTGGTCCCAGGGCCAGGGGCGATGGTGTCGTCGCCCGCGCCGCTCGAGATGGTGTCGTTGCCACCGCCGCACTCGATGCGGTTGTCGGCGGAGTCGCCGGTCACGGTGTCGTTGCCGCTGCCGGTGAGGACGTTCTCGATGTTCGACAGGGTCACGTTCTCGGACACGCCGCCGTCGGTCACCAGCTCGCCGTTGTTGGCCGAGGGGGTCGACGTATTGAGCACCACGGTGACGTCAGCCGTGCGCAGGCTAAAGTCGATGGTGTCTTCACCGGCCTGGCCGTCAACGGTGTCGTCACCGTTGGCGAGCGCGCTGACGCCCATGTAGAAGGTGTCGTTGCCGGCGCCGCCGAAGAGGAAGTCGGCTCCGGCGCCACCGGTGATGCCGTTGTCGAGCTCGTTGCCGAAGATGGTGTCAGCTCCAGCGGTGCCGATGACGTTCTCGCAGCCCGCGATGGAGTCGGTCTCGCTCAGGGTGCTGTTGCCGTTGCCCGCCGTGGCCACGCCCGCGTCGCCCAGGACGATGGTGACGCCCACCGTGCCGCCGTCGTCGTGGCGATCGGCGTACGAGACGGTGTCGGTGCCGGTCGAGCAGTCGACGGTGTCGTTGCCCTCGCCCGGGATGATGACGTCGTTGCCGGCTTCGCCGTACAGGGTGTCGTCGCCGTTCGAGCCAGTGATGGTGTCGGTGCCGGCTCCACCGTAGATGACGCAGCCGCTGTCGACGACGTCCGCGCACACCAGGGTGTCGTTGCCCGAGCCGGCGCGGACGACCTCGACGTCATCCTGGATCGTGCAGGTCTCGGTGGCCTCGCAGTGCCCGGCGGCGCCGAGGGTGATGGTGAGGTCGGCGGTGCGTGCGCTCAGGTCGATGGTGTCAAGCCCAGCGCCGCCATAGAAGGTCACCGGCGAGCTGGCCTTGGTGACGCCCATGTTGAGCGTGTCGTTGTTATCGCCGCCGTAGAAGATCAACGAGGGGCCAGCGTCTGTCGTCGACCGGCCGAAGGGCGTCGTGCCGCTGCCGCCAGCGTCGGGGAAGCTGTTCCTCAGCGAGTCGTCGCCGGGGCCGGTGCTGATGACCAGTGACTCGACGTTGGTGAAGGTGACGTTCTTGACGCCGCTCGGAGTGCCGCCAATGCCCACGCTGAGGGCGTACGTGCCGGTGGTGCCCGCGTCGGGCGCGACCGTGCCGACGTAGAACGTGTCCGCGCCACCCGAGGCGCGAACCTTGAGTGCGTCGGTGCCACCCTTGAGGTCGACCGCGATTCCGGCGGTGGACGTGGTGCCCAGGGCGAAGGCGCCGTTGAGGTAGTCGAGGATCACCGTCTCGTTGCCACCGTCAGGCGAGCCGTTGATGTTGATGCGAGTCGCATTGGTCGCGTTGGCCGTGCTGCAGGCCGTGCCGTTCACCAGGATCGTGCCACCGTCGCTCCGGCCCACCAGGGCATACTCGCCCGCGGACATGGCGATGGTGACGATGCCGCTGTCGACCACGAAGGTGCAGGGCGTCGCCAGCTGAGCCAGGTTCTCCGCGGTTTCATCGGCCCCCTGGAAGTTGCTCGGCACGGCCGTAGGGCCAGTGTTGCCCGGGTCGGTCGTCTGAGGGCTCGGGGTGTCACAGCCCCAGAACCCGACGGCGGTCAGCGCCGCCATGAGAGTGAGTTTGAAGCCTGATGCACGCCGTGTCATGTGAAGCCCCCTTGTTGGGTTATGCCGTTGGTCGATTGACCCGTGGTGGTGCGCCTGAAGGGTCGGCCTTGAGGCGTCAGGCGGCGTCGTGCGAGAACGAGGCCAGCCCTATCCACCAGCAACGACGGAGTCGTCGTTGGGTCGGGTTGGCTCAGCGGGTGAAGATGACCCTATGCGCCGTCAGGGAAACCGGGAACGTCACAGGGTTGACGCTCGCTAGAACAGCTTCCACGGGTAGCTTGCGTCGGTGGCGCAGGTGGCGATGGGGAGCCGATACAGCGCGACTCCCTGGTCCTCCGAGATGAGCTCCAACCCAGACAGGCCCTTCGCGGCCAGGAGGTAGTTGAAGTAGCCGAGTTGAGGGGGCACGTTGCGGCGGTACAGCGGTGCTCGCTTGTGGAGGTACGTCGCGCCGCCCGTCCACGCCAGATCGGCGACATCGATGCGGATGCCGCAGAGGTCCGGCCGCTGTCCGGCGGTGACCAGGAGCCGATTCACGTTGGCGAAGTCGCCCCACGCTGGAGCCTGAGGTCTCTGTTCGAGGTACGCGCCCAACTCGCCCATGGTGAGGGAGGTCAGCTGAAGGGTCGACCAGACGCCCGCCGCCACGCCGAGCACGCTCAGGCGGGCGACCAGCCCATCAGCGAGGCCAGTCATGCCCACGCCGACGGAGGCGAAGAGGAGCGGCAGAATGGGCACGAGAAAGCGGAATTCTTTGTGGGGGGTGGCGAGGTGCACGGCCAGGAAGAGCACCGTCAGGAGAGGCAGGACCCAGGAGCGGCGCCAGAGCGTCGCGGCCAGCCCCAGCGCGAGGCCCACCGTCACCGTCGGCATCGACGTGAAGAGGAAGCGGAAGTAGTAGGTCCAGGCGCTGGTGCCCCAGTGGGCCCCTCTGCCCTCGACGACGTTGAACTGGACGTAGACGAGCACCGAGTGGAACCACCCTCCGTATTTCGCGCTCGGCAGCTGATGCCAGGTCAGCGCGTCGAGCCCGCCATAGAGCAGCGCCCAAGCGCAGAGGGCGAGCACCAGGGGCTTGAGCACGCTCCATCGCCGGCCGATGAACAGGACCCCGACAAGCCCCAGCGCCACCGCGGCTAACTGGAGCCGAAAGAGCACCGCCAGCCCCACGAGGGAGCCCGCCCAGAGGATTTTCCGCGGCTTGGGGGCCGGGTCCTCGAAGAGGAGCGCCAGGCCCCAGACGAGCGGCGCCGCGCCAGCGTTCTCGGACATCGCCCGCGGGGCAAAGTAGATGACGGGGGCCGCCAAGGCATACATCGCGGCGCTCGCGGCCGCTGCCCATGGAGGCGCCGAGAAGGCCCGGGCGAGCCTGAAGACCCCGAGGGTCGTGAGCACGCCCAAGAACGCGAAGACCAGCTTCACCAGGCGCACGTAGCCAAGAGGGGTGTCGAGGCCCACCAGCTTCGAGACCTCGAGCAGCGCGGTCACCACCGCGGGGAGCGACCAGTTCCGGGCCCCGTCGACGAACTCCCAGGGAATGAGGCCGTACCCGTAGACCTGGGCGTGAGCCACCTCGAGAGACTGGTAGATTTCGTCTGGCCAGTAGATGCCGTCGTCGAACGCCCCCCAGGCACGCGCAATGAGCCCCACGAGGAGTGCAAGGCTCAGCGCGATCCGCGGCGTCCAGCGCATGCCTCAGGGCGTTACCACACCCCGTGGCCCCTACAAGGTTGGCAGGTTGGTCTGCTCGGCGAGGGGTCTCGCCTTGGCGTCTTTCTCCGAGATGATTGGCTGCTTCACTGGCCAGTCGATGCCCAGGGCGGGGTCACTCCACAGCACCGATCGCTCGTGCTGGGGGGCATAGAGCTCGGTGCACTTGTAGACGAAGTCGGCCTCGTCGGAGAGCACGCAGAAGCCGTGAGCGAACCCGGGGGGCACCCACAGTTGCTTCTTGGTGGCCTCGGAGAGCTCGAGGCCGTACGAGCGGCCGAAGGTGGGCGAGCCCACCCGTACGTCGACGGCCACGTCGAAGACCGCTCCTCGGACACACCACACCAGCTTCCCCTGAGCCATGGGGTGCTGAAAGTGGAGGCCCCTCAAGGTGCCCTTGGTCGAGCGAGACCAGTTGTCCTGCACGAAGCGCTGGGGCAGCCCCATGGCTTCGTACTTCCCCGCGTGGAACGTCTCGAGGAAGAAGCCTCGACTGTCGCCGAAGACCCGGGGCTCCACCACCAGCAGGTTGGACAAGGGTGTCTGGGTGACGTTCATGATCGCGCCTGCCCCACCCGAAGCAACGAGAGCAGATACTGGCCGTAGGCGTTCTTCTTCATCGGCTCGGCGAGTCGCTCGAGCTGGGCATCGTCGATGGCCCCCATGCGCCAGGCGATCTCCTCGGGGCAGGCGATCTTGAGGCCGGTCCGGTGCTCGATGACCCGAACGAACTCCGAGGCGTCCATCAAGGACTCGTGGGTGCCGGTGTCGAGCCAAGCGTAGCCGCGACCCATCACCTCGACCCGGAGCACCCCGCGCCTCAGGTACTCGCGGTTCACGTCGGTGATCTCGAGCTCGCCCCGTGGCGAGGGCTTCAGGTCACGGGCGATGGAGATGACCTCGTTGTCGTAGAAGTAGAGCCCGGTGACGGCGTAGTTCGACCTGGGCTTCTGTGGCTTCTCCTCGATGGAGACGGCCATGCCGTTGGAGTTCAGCTCGACCACCCCGTAGCGCTCGGGGTCCTTCACCTGGTAGCCGAACACCGTGGCCCCCGAGGGGCTCGAGGCGGCTCTCCTGACGAGCCCCGAGAAGCCATCGCCGAAGAAGATGTTGTCGCCCAGCACCAGGGACACCGGCTGGTTGCCGACGAAGTCCTTGCCGATGATGAACGCCTGGGCGAGCCCATCGGGCCGGGGCTGCTCGGCGTAGGAGAAGTGGATGCCCCACTGCGAGCCGTCACCCAACAACTCCTGGAACCGCGGCAGGTCCGTCGGGGTCGAGATGATGAGAATGTCCCTGATGCCCGCGAGCATGAGGGTGCTCACCGGGTGGTACACCATCGGCTTGTCGTAGATCG
>PMBV01000290.1 GCA_003153055.1 Myxococcales bacterium | reverse complement strand
AGGACAAGCAGGGCCGCACCGAGCAGCTCATCGCGGTGAGAGACTTCGAGGTCGACCTGCAGGAGCCCGACCTGAGGCTCAAGTTCCTCGGGCGAACGGACCACGCGCTCTCGGCCAAGAACACCACCTCCAACCGCTTCGCCGTGACGGTGCGAGAAATCCGCGAGGCCGAGCTGCAAGAGGTGAACATCGCCGCGTCCGAAATCGCCCGCCTCGGGGTCATCAACTACTTCGACAGCCAGCGCTTCGGCAGCCTCAAGCACGGCCAGGGCTACATCGCGAAGGATCTCCTCCGCGGAGACTTCGAGGCAGCGCTGCACAACTACCTGGCGGTCCCTTCTCCGCTCGACGTCACCGACGACGCCAAGGTGAAGGCCTTCTGGCGCGAGAACTGGGGCCACTGGAACGCTCGGTGCCCATACGAAGCGAACCAGAAGTACCAGCGCATCTTGCGGGCGCTGCGCGACACCCCGGAGGACTTCGTCAATGCGTTCCTCCAGATCGACTCCGACTACCGCGCGCTCCTGCTCTTCACGTACCAGTCGTACCTGTGGAACGAGAGTGCCCGGCGCCTGCTCCAGCTCGTGTTGCCCCGGGAGCACCTGTTCCCCATGCCGTACCAGGCGGGGACCTTGCTGCACCACCGGGAGGCCGCGCCCGAGGTGCTCGCGTACCTCCGCGGCGCCTCGGTCCCGCTGCTCGCACCCGACACCACCTTCACCGACCCCAAGGTCGAGGAGGCCGTACGGTGGGTGCTGGGCAAAGAGAAGCTCACCCTCGCACAGCTCCGCATCGAGGCCGCGCCTCGCTACCTCTACTTCAAGCACGAGGAGCGCCCGCTGCTGGTCTACCCGCACAAGTTGGTGCTCGGGAAACCCCGCCCCGACGAAATCAACCGGGGGTTCACCAAGGTCAACGTGGCCTTCACCCTGCCCCCAGGCAGCTACGCCACCCTCGTCGTCAAGCGCCTGTTTCACTTCGGCGTCGAGCGCGAGGGCAAGTCAGACAATCGACCGGCGCCGGAGTCTCGGCCCCCTCAACGCAAGGGGAATCAGGGCGTTGAGCGTCCTCGCCCACCGAAGAAGACCGCGGCACGACGACGGTGAGGCGGGGGCCGTCGGCGTGAGTCTTTCGGGGGGCGGCGCAATCATCGTCGACCGAGGTGCGTACTCCTCGACGTGGACGCGACCATACTGCCGCCGTCAGCCGTCTTTCCGCTCACCGGGCTCCACAGCCTCTCTCTGGGGCTGACCGTGGCGGAGCCGCTCAAGCCCTGGGTCGACGAGGTGCGGCGAGCCCGTCGAGGTGACTCAAACGCCTTCGCGGCCCTGGTGCGAGCGGTTCAACGGCCGGTATTCGGGCTGTGCTTGCGTCTGCTGCGAACGGAAGCGGAGGCTGCCGAGGTGGCCCAGGAGACGTTCCTCCGCGCGTATCAGAACCTGGACCGGTACGATGACTCACGGCCCTTCGACCTGTGGGTCCTCACCATCGCGAGGAACCTCTGCCTCGACATCTTGCGCAAGCGTTCGAAGATCAAGACCGATGACGTCGACGATCACGCCCAGGCCCTCTCGTCGGGCGAGGCGAGCGCGGAGGATCGAGCCATCACGCGCCAAGAGCATCAGTCGCTGGAGGAGGCCATGGGAACCCTCTCGGCGGACGATCGGGAAGTGCTGGCCCTCTATTACGTTCAGAAGCGGACCACCCGTGAGATTGCCCAGGTGATGAACGTGGCCCCAGGTACCATCATGGCCCGGCTGTTCCGCGCTCGTGAGAAGCTCCGACAGCGAATGAAACCGGCCGAGCCCCGTGGAGTCGTCGCATGAGCACCGACTGGAACGACGTTGAGCTGAAGGCGTTGCTCGATGAGTTGGCCGACACCGATGAGGGCCGGGCCGAGATCGCCGAGGAGCATCGGCTCTTGGAGCAGGGCCTCCTCAGACTGGTCGACCCCCTACCTCCGTCAGACTTCGTGCAGAAGGTCATGCATCGGGTGGCGGCGGCCCCGAGCCGCCCCATTTCGCGCGCCGAGGTCGTGACCGCCTTGGGCATCGTCTTCACCACTGTCGGGGTCGCCGTCGGGGCCCTTCTCGCCGGAAGCGACGGTGCGAGCTTTGGGCTCGCGCTGGCCGATCTGGCCATCAAGCTGCGCAGCGGGCTCGTCGCGATGGGAAGCGGGCTCTTGGCGCTCTGGTCCACAGCCGCGCTGCCGTTGGCGGTCGGGCTGTCTTCAGCCGTCTGGCTCTCGCTCGCCATGCTTCGTCGGGTCGCGAAGCCGGTCGCCGCAAAGGTGCTCCCATGATGTTTCCCATCGTCACCACGATGGTCCTGTTGGCCCAGCCCATCTCGCTCCAGTTCGAGGGCCCCCTCAAAGACGCGCTCAAGGAGATCGCCCTCAAAGGCCACATCAACGTAGTCGTCGCTGGCGATCTCGACGAGTCGGTGCAGGTGAACCTCACCGATGTGAGCGCCGAGGAGGCGCTGGAGACGGTCGCCAAGGTGTACAGCCTCGAGATCACCCGGCAGGGCAAGCTGTGGATCCTCCGCGAGCTGCCCCACCACGCGGCGCCACCGGTTCCAGCCCTGGGTGCAGTGCCTCTGCCACCGCCGATGCCCGTCGTGCCCATCGTGCCCGTCGTCCCAGCGGAGCCGCCGGTCGAGGCTGACGCCGCGGAGGCCGCCCACGACGAGCTCTCGCCTGCCGACATGGCCGAGAAGATTCGTGAGAAGGCCGAGGCGGCCAAGGAAAAGGCCGAGGAGCTCCGCGACCGGGCCAAGGAGCTCGCCGCCGCCAAGCGGGAGCAAGCAGCCGCGCTGAAGAAGGTCGCGCAGGCCAACGCCGACCTCGAGCGAGACAAGGTGAGCGCCGGTGGTCCAGTGCACGTCGAGGCCAACTCCACGGTCGACAGCGCTATCGCCTATGGCGGCCCGGTGATCGTCGAAGAGAACGCGGTCGTCGAAGGTGACGCGGTCGCCTTCGGAGGCAACGTCGAGCTGAAGGCGAACGCGGTGGTCGATGGAGACGCGGTGGCCTTCGGGGGCAAGGTGATCAAGGGCCCCAACGCGGTCGTCAGGGGAGAGACCGTGTCGATGGGCAGCTCGAGCCTCGGCAACGCCGTGGGGAACATCGCGGTCAACAGCGAGCGGATGAAGGAGCGCCACAAGGACTCGAGCGAGGCCTCGTCGTTCGGCAAGCGGGTAGCGGTCTCGCTGCTGCAGTTCGCACTCTTCTTCGGGCTGGGCTTCGTGGTGATGGTGTTCGCGCCTCAGCGCATGAGGGCCATCGAGGCGACCATCAAGGCAGAGCCCACCAAGAACGGCCTCGCTGGGCTCTTGGGGCTCCTTGCCGCGATTCCCGCGTCGCTGCTGCTGATCGTCACCCTGGTAGGCATCCCGGTCTTTCTCCTCATGTGGGTGATACTCGGGCTGTTCGTCCCGGTGGGGCTGGCGGCGGTGGCCAACATCATCGGCGGTGCGCTCCCGACCGGCCCTCTGCGTCGTACGCAGGCCCTCGTCCTGGCGTTGGGCATCCTGGCGCTCATTCTCGTCGCCAATGTCCCAGTGCTTGGTCCCATCGCGATGGCCGCGGCGGTGTTCGTGTCCTTGGGAGCCATCATCCGCACCCGGTTCGGGCAGCCGGCCAAGGGAACCCCGGTGCTCGATTCGATGCCTTCGTCCGCCGCGGTCTGAAGGGGTTCGGGTCGGCGTGGAGCTCCAGGGAGGCGGGAGCTGGCCTTGAGGTGCGCGGGTTGGGTTGGTGCCCACCGACCGAGGCAGTCTGGCGAGCCCCTCGACCCGAGACCGCAGTGAGCACACGTGAGGGGCCACGAGCCCGGCCATACACCTCCACTCGACCGACTGGCCGTCGGGCTCCTGATGCTGCCCGAAGCCCCAGCCGCCTGCCTTGCGCCCGAAGCGCGAGCCGCACTGGGAGCACCCGTCGAGCCTTCGCCAGGCAAGGGCTGTTGGCGCCTGAACCAGGCCGTCGGCTCGCGGTGGCGAGGGCCAAATGGAAGAGCAGCTTCCATCATTCTCCAAAGACGTAGGAGTGCCTCGCCGCCACCCGAGGTGGCTGGTGGGCACGGGTCCCCGAGCCTGTCATCACGGTGTACAAATCCGTACTCCGTGATGACAGCCTGGGAGAAGTCACCACGCCCGAGGTCGGCAGGTTCTGAGCCTTCGCTCGCCGTGCGCGACGCAAGACAGGAAGGGGCCCCGACGAGCGCCAGGGCTGACGCGACCTGCTCGCCCAAGGTGGTAGGCAATGTTCCGCCCGCTTGAGGAGGCCCCGTCCGCTTCGAGGAGAGAACCCAGCACGCGAACCCTCGTCGTGTTCGCCCGCAGCCCCACTACCCGAAGTCACAGCTCCAGCCTCAAGCCCGCTCCACGGCCGCCGTCACGAATGGAACAAGCCAACACTCGAGTCGCGGCGACGGCTCGATGATTGCTTCCGCTTCCCCGAGCCTTCGAGCTCTGCGAGCGAGGCGCCAAGCGCGAGGCTTCTCACGTGTGCTCACCTCATCGCGAGCCGAGGGGCTGGTCAGACCGCCCGGGGGATGGTCACCGGCCCAACCACGCCCCTCGAGGCAGGCTCGCCCGCTCACGCTGAACGCCTGGACTTCGCGTCCGAATCACTTCGCCCGTTGACAGATCTCCACCGTGAGATGGTCGATCGGAGCCGCGCCCAGAGCGGCCGCCTTGTACTCCTCGAGAGACCGAGGCTGAGTCGACGACACTGACACCACGCACACCACCTGCTGAGGCCCCACGCGCCACAGGTGAATGTCCTCGACCTTGGTCTCGGAGACCCCTTCGAGCGCGATCAACACCCGATCCCTGAGCTCCGTCGAAGGGTCGTGATCGACGAGCTGGCGTGCGCACTCACCGCCGTCAACGCATCGGCCACCACGTGAAGGTAGGCAGCCCGAAGGTTCTGATCGTGCCCGGACGCCAGCCCGTGCTCATGCGCCGCCCCGTGCGTGCACTCCGCAGGTGGGGACCGAGGCACCTTCAGCTGCAGTCGTCGCACACTCCCCGGAGCTGGATCTCCACCTTCTGGCGGTTGAGCGCCCTGGGAACACCGCGCCCCGGCTTCACCGAGAGCGTCACCTCTGGCAGGCACGAGACGGCTCCACAATCGGTGCACGTGAAATGCGGATGCCGAGGCTCGTCACCGCCGCGCCGCTTGAGCTCGAACCGCCAGACGTGGTCGCCGAGGTCAGTGCGCTGCACCAACCCGGCATCGGTCAGGTCGACCAGATTTCGGTACACCGTCGTTCGATCCATGCCCTGGTCGGCCAGCTTGCCCACCAGCTCCCCGTGAGACACGGGGTTGGTTGCCTCCATCAGCCGCCGCAGCACCGCCACCCGAGGGCTGGTACTCCGTAACCCCACCTTCCGAATGATCGTCCTGAGCTCGTCGAGCGTTGGGCTCGCAGTCGTTGCCATCGCAGTTGCAACAGTAACACGACGAGCCCTCACTCTTCAGCCATGAAGGGGTACGGCACGGTCGTGGAGGGAACGAAGGTCTCCTTGATGGTCCTCGGGGAGGTCCAGCGGAGGAGGTTCAGCCACGAGCCAGCCTTGTCGTTGGTGCCCGACGCTCGGCTCCCGCCGAAGGGCTGCTGGCCCACCACGGCGCCCGTGGGCTTGTCGTTGATGTAGAAGTTCCCCGCCGCCGACCGGAGCTGGAGGGCAGCCTGGGCGATGGCCGCGCGGTCTCGAGCGAAGATGCTCCCGGTGAGGGCGTAGCCCGCGGCCTCGTCGCAGGCCCGCAGGGTCTCGGCGTACTGACCGTCTGGGTAGACGACCATCGACACCAGCGGGCCGAAGATCTCCTCGGTCATCAAGGGGTGCCGCGGGTCGTCGACCTCGACCAGCGTGGGCCGAACATACCAGCCCTCGCTTCGGTCACAGTGCCCCCCGGCGAGCAGGCGGGCGTCGGGCCCGCTGGCCATCTCGAGGTATCGACCGATGCGAATGAAGCTCCGGTCGTCGATCACCGCCGACACGAAGTTGCGGAAGTCAGTCGGGGGCCCCATGGGCAGCGCCTCGGTGAGCCCCACCAGGCGATCCTTGAGCGCGGGCCACAGCGACCGGGGGATGAAGACCCGCGAGCAGGCACTGCACTTCTGCCCCTGAAACTCGAAGCCCCCGCGCACCACGGCCGTGGCGATGGCATCGAGATCATCGGCAGCCGACGGGTGCACGAAGATGAAGTCNNCCGCCGGTCTCCCCGACGATGCGCGGATATTGCCGGAGCCGCCCGACGTTCTCGGCGATGGTCTTCCACATCGAGTTGAAGGTCGCCGACGACCCGGTGAAATGCAGGCCGCCGAAGTCCGGGTGCTGGAGCGCGACGTTGCCCACCGGCGCACCATGCCCCGGGAGGAAGTTGATGACGCCATCGGGGAGCCCGGCCTCGCGGAGGATCTGCATGACCATCCACGCCGAGAGCGTGGCGGTCTCCGCGGGCTTGAACAGCACCACGTTGCCCATGAGCGCCGGAGCCGTGCACAGGTTGAGCGCGATCGACGTGAAGTTGAACGGCGCCACGGCGAGCACGAAGCCGTCCAGCGGGCGGTAGTCGGTCTGGTTCCACACCCCCGGTGACGACGCAGGCTGCTGCCCGAGAATCTGCTCGGCGAAGGCGACGTTGAACCGCAGGAAGTCGATCGCTTCGCAGGCCGCGTCGATCTCCGACTGGTGGGCGGTCTTCGCCTGGCCCCACATGGTCACCGCGTTCATGTGCGCGCGGTGCTTGGTCGCCAGGAGCTCGGCCGCCCTGAGGAAGATGGCAGCCCGCTGGTGGAACGGGGTCGCGGCCCATTCCCGCTTCGCCTGCATCGCGTTGGCGATGGCCTGCTCGGTCCACTGGGGCGAGGAGTGGAAGCTCGTGGCGAGCACCCGGGCATGCTCGAAGGGCGCGCGAATCTCGAAGCGCTGCTCGCTCCGGTACTCTCGGCCACCGATCAACGCAGGAATCTCCACCTGCTCGTGCCCGACGCGCTGCAGCGCAGCCTTGAGCTCGCCCCGCTCGGCAGTGCCTGGCGCGTAGGCCCTCGTCGGCTCGTTGGTAGGAGTGGGGACCCGGGTTTGAGAGGTGATCACGATGGCAGCTCCAGAAGAAATGCGGGTGGAGCGCTTTATAACGCCGCGCTCCGTGCCGTGGAGCCTTCAGCGGTTCGTTGGTCAGCGCGGCGAGCGTGGGCTAAGGCGAGGGCATGAGTCGCATCACGCCACTGGAGCACCCCGTCACCATCGAGCTCGACGGGCGGCCGATACGCGCCCGGGAAGGAGAGCCGGTCGCGGCCTCCCTGGTCGCGCAGGGAGAGCTGCTCTTCGCGCGATCACCCAAGTACCACCGCCCCAGAGGACCCTTCTGCCTGAGCGGCGGCTGCTCCCAGTGCCTCATGCGGGTCGACGGCGTGCCCAACGTGCCGACCTGCCGCGTGCCAGCCCGCGAGGGCCTGCGGCTCGAGCGCCAGAACGCCATGCCCGACGCTCGCATCGATCTCCTCCGGGCCACCGACTTCGTCTTTCAGCAGTGGTTCAACCACCACGAGTTCCTCACCGGGCTGCCCATCGCCGAGGCGGTGTTGGTGAAGGTCGCGCGCCAGCTCTCGGGCCTGGGCGTGCTCCCCGAGCGCCCCGCCCCTTCCCGCCGGGCGGCCCGTTTCGAGCGGCTGGGAACCGTCATCGTCGGTGGAGGCCCGGCCGGACTGGCGGTCGCGAGACGCCTCGAGGACGCCGGCCACCTGTACCACCTCTTCGAGCGCGAGCAGGAGCTTGGAGGGCGCCTCGTGTGGAGCGCGGAGGACACCGAAGGCCCCCGCTGGACGCCTCCCGCGAGCCGGGCCCGCCTCGGCGCCCTGGTGGTGGGCCTGTTCGCTGACGACGGCTCTCCCTTCCTCGCGGTCGTCGAAGGAGGCGGCCTGACGCTGGTGCACTTCGAGCGACTGGTGCTGACCCTGGGAGCCCACCCCGTGCTCCCCACCTTCCCCAACAACGATCTCCCGGGCGTGATGGCGAGCCGGGCCGTGAGCACTCTGGTGCGTCGGCACGGCGTCCTCCCCGGGAAGGTCATCGCCTGCGTCGGAGAGCCCACCGAGGCCAAGGCCCTAGCCCGAGTGGTGACCGCCGCGGGTGGCACGGCCATCGCGGTCGGCGCCGAGGTGGTCCGCGCGCACGGCCTCAGGCGGGTCGAGGCCGTCACCACCATCGATCAAGGCACGACGAGCAAGCAGCGCTGCGAGGTGATCGCCGTGTGCGGGCCAGCCGGCGCCTCCTTCGAGCTCGCCCGAGCCGCCGGAGCGACCATCCGCTGGGACGAGCGCTCTCACACCTTCGTGGTCGACTCCGACGAGCTGGGTCGCACCGGCGTGCCGGGGCTCTGGGTCGCCGGCGAGCAGCGAGGGCCCCAATCGTCGCAGAGCGCGGCGGAAGAGGGCACCAGGGTCGGCGGCTCGGTGTTGGAAGGAGCTCGCCCATGAGCAAGGCGCTGGTGTGCCCCTGCGAAGACGTGACCCAGGGCGAGGTGGAGCACGCCATCGCCAAGGGCTACCGCGACCTCGAGTCGGTGAAGCGCTACACCGGCTTCGGCACCGGCATGTGCCAGGGGAAGCAGTGTCAGTCCGCGGTGGCCCGGCTCCTCGAGCGGCAGGCCACCCAGCCTGCGCGCCCCGAGCAGCTCTTGGCCTTCACTCCGAGGCCTCCGCTGTTCCCCACCGAGCTCTCGTTCTGGGCCAGCATGCCCGTCGACGCCCAGCAGGCAGCCTCAGGGGGCGTGCCCCCCGCGCTCGCTGTCGATGCCCCTCCGGCGCTGCGCTCACGAGAGCCCATTCGAGCCCGGGCGAAGATCGTCATCATCGGGGGCGGCATCATGGGCTTGGCGTTGGCCCACAACCTGGCGCAGCTCGGCGAATCGGACATCGTCGTGCTGGAGCAGGGCTACCTCTGCGCCGGCGCCTCGGGCCGCAACGGCGGTGGCATCCGCGCCCAGTGGGGCACTCCGACGCTCATCAGCCTGGCCCGCAGGAGCCTCGAGCTGATGAAGCACTTCGCCCATGACATGGGCATCAACGTCTGGTTCCGGCAGGGAGGCTACCTCTTCCTCGCCAAGACCGAGGCCATCGCGCGGCGCATCGAGCGGAGCGCGGCGTTGCACAATCGCCACGGCGTGCCGACCGAGATCCTCCTCCCCGACGCGGCGCGAGAGATAGTCCCCCAGCTGTCGATGAAGGGCGTGCTGGCCTGCGCGTGGAACGCCAAAGACGCGGTCATCTTCCCCTGGCCCTTCCTCTGGGGGTACGGCAAGCAAGCCCAGAAGCGTGGCGTGGCCATCGAGACCTTCACCAAGGTGACGGGCTTCGACGTCTCTCAAGGCCGCATCAAGGCGGTGCTGACCCAACGAGGCCGCATCGACTGCGAGACGGTGGTGCTGGCCTCCGGTGCCTGGAGCCCCGAGGTGGCGCGCCTCGCCGGAGTGCACCTGCCCAACGAGCCTCACCGCCACGAGATCTGCTCCACCGAGCCGCTCAAACCCTTTTTGGGGCCGCTCGTCTCGGTGCTGGACTCTGGGCTCTACTTCTCACAGTCGATGCGCGGGGAAATTGTCGGGGGCATGGGTAATCCTCGAGAGCCGGCGGGCATGAACCTCGGCTCCACCGCTCAGTTCCTCGCTCGCTACGCCCAGGCGCTCACCGAGCAACTGCCGATGGTGGGTTCGGTCAAGGTCCTGCGGCAGTGGAGCGGGCCGTACGACGTCACTCCCGACAACTCGCCCATCCTCGGGAAGACGCCCGGCCTGGCCAACCTCCTGCAGATGAGCGGCTTCGTTGGCCATGGTTTCATGATGGCGCCGGCGGTGGCCGAACGAATGGCGAAGTGGATGGCCACCGGCGAGTCGGACGAGCTGTTCGAGCGCTTCTCACTGAGCCGCTTCGCCGAGGGGCGGCTGGAGCGCGAAGACATGATCATCGGCTAGCCGGTGACTCACCCGTGAACCGTGGTCATGCGGAGCACCTCGTCGAACGAGGTGACACCCATGGCGAGCTTTCTCACCGCCGCCTCCCGGAGGGTTCGCAGGCCCGCCTTGCGCGCCGCGGCGATCAGCGCATCGTTGGGCGCCTTGTGAGCGACGAGCTGCTTGACCTCGGGCGTGGCGGAGAAGATCTCGAACACCGCGGTGCGCCCGTGGAAGCCAGTGCCCCGGCACTTGACGCACCCGGCCCCCTTCTTGAACTGAGGCCCTCCAGGCAGCAACGGGAGCGGCACCCCCAGGGCAGCCACCTCCTCAGCGGTCAACTGGTGGGGCTGGGCGCAGCCAGGGCAGACCCGCCGCAGGAGCCGCTGGGCCATCACCCCCAAGAGCGATGACGAGAGCAGAAACGGAGGGACCTGCAGATCGACCAGGCGCCCCACCGCGCCCACCGAGTCATTGGTGTGGAGCGTGGAGAGCACCAGGTGACCGGTGAGGGCCGATTGGATCGCGTTGTCGGCGGTCTCCGGGTCGCGGATCTCACCCACCATGATGATGTCCGGGTCTTGCCGGAGGATGTGCCGAAGCGCGTTGGCGAAGTCGAGGCCGATCTTCGGCTGCACCTGCACCTGGTTGAAGGCCTCCCACACCATCTCGATGGGGTCCTCGATGGTCGTGACGTTGACGTCAGGGCCGGCCAGCAGCTTGAGCGCCGAGTAGAGGGTGGTCGTCTTTCCGCTGCCGGTGGGGCCGGTCACCAAGATGAGCCCGTGCGGCTCGGAGATCCACGACTCGAAGATGGCCTTCTCTTCAGGGTCGAAGCCGAGGGTTGCCAGATCGACCACCAGCGTCTCGGGGTCGAAGATGCGCATCACCACCTTCTCGCCGAAGGCCGTGGGCAGCGTCGACACGCGGATCTCGATCTCCCGGCCGTCACGGTCGACCTTGATGCGCCCGTCTTGGGGCTTACGGCGCTCGGAGATGTCGAGCCGCGAGATGGTCTTCACCCGCGCCACCACCGGCACGTGGAGCTGAGGCGGGAGCTCGTACACCCCGTGGAGCACGCCATCGATGCGCAGCCGGACCAGGCACTTGTCGCGCTTGGCCTCAATGTGAATGTCCGAGGCCCGGTTGTCGAAGGCGTACCGCATGAGGTAGTCGACGGCTTGGATCACCGGGCGATCCGACGCGTCGAGCTCCTTGTTGTTCGACAGCGTGACGAGCTGCTCGAAGTTCGAGATTCCCGCCCCCGCCTCGGCGTGCTCCGTGGCCGCGGCGGCCAGAGTGCGCTTGAAGCCGTAGACGTCGGAGATGCCCTTCAAGATGTCGGCCTTGGCTGACATCACCGGGACGATGGGCGAGCTGGTGAGGCGGAAGAGGTTCTCGAACAGCTCGTGATCAAACGGGTTGGCGACAGCGACTGTCAGGGGCGCCATCGGCCCACCGCCGCCCTCGAGCGCGAGGATGCAGTGCTTGTGGGCGAAGGGCTTGGACACCGTGCGCGCCGCCAGGTTCATGTCGAGCTTCAGCGGGTCGATCTTCCGGTACCCGATGCCCGCGGCCTGGGCGGCGAGCTCGCTCAGTCGATCTTGATCGACCGTCTCCCCAGCGCGCCCGGCCAGCGGCACCTGGAAGGCGGCGATGATCTCCACTGGCGAGGGCTCGTGGCGCTCGGAGCCCGAGTGCTTGATGATGCGCGCCTTGGCCTGCCCTTCCTTGGCCGAGATGTCCTTGGCCTGGGCTTGCGTGAGGAGCCTCGCCTTGACCGCGACCTCCAGAAGCCAGGGGAGCGTGAAGTCCGTGGCCCGCTTCTTCTCCGCTGGAGCTAACCCCGTCGCCATGAGCGCCTCCCAAACAGCACGAGCACACCCCACCAGCCCAGGAGCCCATCGGCCGCCTCACACCCACAGCCCGCCGTACCGCCCAGGTGGCCCGCGCCGCCATCATGGCCGGGGAGAACCTCGGAGCCGGCGTCGATGTCGGCGCACAGCACCTGGCAGCCGGCGTCACCGCTCACGCAGTCGCCGCCGACGCACGTCTGATGGTTGGAGCAGTCGGCCGACGTCACGCACGGAGCCACGCACACCTTGCCGAGCGGGCTGTCACCACACCGGAGCCCCGCGGGGCAGTCACCCCGGGTGGTGCAGTCTTTGAGGCACACCAGCTCGCCGCCGACGATGGGAGCGCAGGTCGATGAGCCGGGGCAGTTCCCACAGCCTCGAGCGCACTGCTGCGTGCACACCTGGGGTGCGCCGCTCTTGGCCAGGGCTCGACACACCTGACCTGGTCCACATGGCCCGCCGTCGATCGCGCAGACATCGCCCACCTGCTTGGAGGGGTCATTGAGCGACATGCACAGCCCATCGCAGGTCCGGCAGAAGAACCGCGACTGGTCGCCGCAATCACTGTCGGCGTAACAACTGGGCCAGCAGACGCCCGCTCCGCCGCCCAGCTCGACGCAGGCGTACCCGGGCCGGCAGTCAGCCAGACCGAGCCGGCAATCGGCCACACACCGCGGCTGCTGGGCGTCATCGTTCACGCAGGTCGATCCGGCCGGGCACTCCGGTTGGCCTGCTCCACACGGCTGGGTGCAGTAACCGCCCTGCCAGAAGGCATAGCCCGAGGGCAGCGTCTCGGTCGGGACACCACGACACAGCGCCACCGCCGAACCGCACTCCGAGACATCGCCGCACGCCTTGCCCACCTGCGTGGTGGCGGTGCCAGGGAGCAGACACGCTCCGGTGTACCCGAGGAACGCAGAAGAGGGCTGGCACGTCAGCGGCAGCGCGCACCCTCCGCCGGTCCCCACGGTGCACCCCTTGGAACAGCGCTTGAGCGAGAGGCCCTGGGTCACCGGCTGATCGAGGCACTTGAGCGTCGGGCTCCCGGCACAGGTTCCATCGGCGTCACAGGGCGACCCCTCGGCCCCGGAGACTGGGTTCCGCTCGCACAGGGCCGTCGCGTCGCTGGAGCCCAATTGGCGCTTCACGTCGCCTGGATACAGGTCGACCCACATCACGTTGTCGGCCGAGCCAGAGTGCCCCAGTCCCAAACAATGGCCGACCTCGTGGACCATCACGCTCTCGACGTCGTAGGCGTCACGTGGGGTCACGGTCTCGAGGCTCCAGCGCTTCGTCGCCCCGTTGAGGTACGTGTCGCAGGTGACGAGGACCCCGGCGTAGGACACCGGCAGGGTGAGCGATTCGACCAGCCCGTCGCCGAGCAGCGCGCTGAAGTCCGCGTCCTGGGTCAGAAGCCAGATCGGTGTCACCGAGGAGGTATCGTAACTGTCGAGGGGGTTGGGCACCTGCCCGGTGGTGAAGCCCTTCGACACCGCCTTGGGTGCCGCGCACGACACCGCGTTCCACGTACCCCAGGCGCGCTCCGCGGCGGCCCTGACCCCATCGACACTCAGCTGTGCCGGAGACGACACGCGGGCGTCGACGTAGAAGGGGAAGGGGTGCTGCGCGTCGTTGATCATCCGAAAGGTAAGGTAATCGAACGGCTGGGCGGCGGCTGACAGCGCCCTCAGCAACAGACCAAGGACGAGGAGCTGCTTCACCGCTCCACCCGAGTGACGACCGGGTCGGCTTGTTGAGTCGCCCCCCGGAGCTCGGCGAGGAGCTCACCCAAGGGCCGCTCGACCCACGCCCGCCGCACGAGGTCCCGGTACCGCACCGCTCCACCCTCGACCGAGAGCTTCCCTTCGCCCAGGGCCACCAAAGTGCACCGAGCGGGCTCCCGACAGGCCAGGAAGACCACCGCCGTCTCGCCTGGCTCGAAGGTGGCGTCACCGGGCACCTTCATCTCGAGCGCGCCAGAGCGGCCACCCAACTGCACCAGAGTGAGCTGGCTGGGCCCCCTGCCCTTCACGTCTTCACCCACCACCAGCCGGGTGTAGGTCTTCAAGAGGTGCCCGTCAGGGCTCAGCTCTGACCAGCGATCCAACACCTGCACATAGGCCACTCGATCGCTCCGCCTCGCCCGCTCCAGCAACGAGTGAGGGGCGATGGTGGTGGCCCAGACGAGGGCTGGAAGGAGGACGACCAGGCTCGCCACGCGCGCTCGCATCGGGCCGACGTTACCCGAAAGACCGCTCAAGTGCCTGATCTTGGGAGGCTACAGCTTGTCGAGGATGAAGGCGGCCAGGAGGTCGGCTTCGGGCGAGGAGGACTTCTTCTTCGGGTCGGCCTTCGACTGAGCCGCTGCCTGGACCTCGGTGACGTACCCCTCGACCACCTCGTAGGCCACTTCTCCCACGATGCACGAGTCAGCCAGGTGCTCGGCCCCCAGAGCTTCGAGCTGCGCGGTGGTCTTCACCCGCCCCAAGAGACCCTTTTCGTCGTCACCCGAGATGAGCCGCTGAAAATGCACCGCCGGCGACACAGGGTGCGCTGTCTTCGACTCCTTCACCACCAACTTCCCGTCTTGGAGATCGGCTTTGTCAGCGGTGACCCAATCTTCGAGCGTCTTCTGGGGCAAATAGAGCTTCATGGGGTGATTCGAGCGTCCTCGGTCGATCGGTCCCTTTCAGCATGGCAGGAAGTGGACCATTTTTCCTGCCTGAATGGTGATTTCGTACTCAGCAGCGGCTT
>PMBV01000471.1 GCA_003153055.1 Myxococcales bacterium | reverse complement strand
ACCGACGGGTATGCTCCCTCCTCGCGCCTCGCCAGCCGGGCGTCTCGACGCCGATCCCTGGCGACGCTATTTCGACCAGCGCCCTAAGCGTGGGTCGAGTGGAGACGGGCGGCAGAGGCTCTGGGCGAGCATCACCAGCCCCTCGGCCGGTCGGTCGCGCGGTGGTGGGCCCAGGGTCATGCGTGGTCACCGGCACTCCTCGGCGGGCGCGCGGTCTCGGGAGCCGTCATCACGGATGACAGATGCGTCAACAATGATGACAGCTCTGGTGACACCCAGGCAGGGGAGCCACCCGGCACCCTCGGTCGACACAGTCCGGGCTCGTGGCTCCCTTGCGTGTGCTCACCGCGCTCTCGGGTCGAGGGGCTGGCCAGACCGCCCCGCCGCGTGGGGTTCGGCCCCACCCCAGTGCGCCTCGAGGCATGCTCGCCCGTTGAGGCCGCATCGCCGAAAGTCTCCTCCGCTCCCGCGGCGACCTCGCCCTCTCGCCTGGCCCATCGGACACGACCAGAGAGGCGAGGGGTGCCACCCTTGTGGGGGCGACAACCTGGTTGTCGCGAATTGACGTCTGATCGCGACAACTTTGTTGTCGCTCTTCGCATCGCTCCCTCGACTGCCTCACGGCGGGCCGAGCACGCAGCTCCCCGTCGCGCAGCGGGCGACTGGGGGGTAGCACGGGGAGCAGTTCACCTGTGGCCTCGGCGGGCATGAGGCGCTGATTCCCGCGACGTCCTTCTCGTAGGCCGCCCTGGCCGAGGAATTGATGGCGGCGTTGGGACAGCCATCACACGCCTGGCACAGGGGGCCAGAGTAGACCGGAACACAGTCCGAGTCCTGGGTGCAGGCCTGGTCATAGTGCTTCGCTTCCACGCTCCCGCCACAGCCGCTCAGCGCCCAGACGGAGAGCGCGAACACGAGTCGTCCCGCTGATTTCATGAGGAGTCTCTTCGCAAGCCGAGGGCCGCCGTTCGATTTCATTCTTTCGCGGGGTTGGAGCGGCGGCAACGACGGAAATCTGATTGGGTCTCTCACTCCACCGGAGCTTTGAACTGTCGCGGGCCATCCGCTAACGTACTGCCTATGCGCGGACTCATCGCCCTGCTGTTGTGTGTCGGAGTCGAGGCCTCGGCCCAGACTCAAGGTATGTGGACGGGCTACGTACGGGGCTGGGTCGATGACTCGCCCTTCGTCGCCCGACCGGTGCGGTCCATGGGCCTGGTGGACCCTCGCCTCGATGAGCGACAGCGGCGCACGGTGCTGGCGCAGGAGCAGCTCGCGTGGCAGCAGGCGGCCGTCGTGGCGCAGTCGCTGGCGGTCCAGCAACAGCTCGTGGCCCAGCGCGACGAGCTCGCCAAGCAGCAGGCCGTGGCAGCCCAGCAGCAAGCCCTCGAACAAGAGCAGCTCCTCGAGATTCAGCGCATGGCCGCCGAGCAGCAGCGCCTGGCCCAGGAGCAGCTCGCCGCGCAGCAACAACAGCTCCTCGCCACGCAGCAACGGCTGGCTGCCCAACAGCAGCTCGCCGCTCAGCAACAGCTCGTCGCCCAGCAACAGCTCGCCGCCCAGCAGCAGCTCGCCGCTCAGGAGCAGACCGCGGCCCAGCAGCTCGCTCGCGAGCAAGAAGTGACCAGGCAGAGAGAAGAGCAAGCCAAGGGCGACCAGACGAAAGGCCCGGAGATCCACCGATGGGTGGACGCCGAGGGCGTCGTGCATTACTCGACCAATCCTCCGCCTGTGCCCCAGTGAGGGTCACTCGGGCGAGGCGTTGTCGTAGACCCGCAGCAGCTTGACCGCGCACTCGTAGTGAGGGTTGCGGAGGTCGACGAGGTACGCCTCTCCGCTGACCTCGTCGAAGGTGCCGGTCGTCAGCCCCGCCAACGACGCCACCGCGAGATAGGCCCAGTCCCGCCCCGTGGCGAGCTCCTTGGTCGAGCGCATGTACGAGACCCGCCCAGTGAAGCCCCACACGGAGTGATGCCGTTGGGCTCGGGCGCCCCCGTCGAGGGCACCCACTGCCCCCACCGCCGAGCTGGCGCGCTCCAGCACCCAGCGATCGAACGTGGCGACGCCCGAGGCCTCCACCAGCGTGAGACCTTCGATGGCCCCGGTCGCCGTCTGCTGGAGATCGACCACCGCGTAGAGCTCGACGCCCATCTTGCCCATGCCGAAGTCGCGCAGCCGGGCGCCCGCGTACAGCTTCATCGCCAGCTCCTTCATGCCATTGGCCGTGGGGTCGAGCTTCGACGGCACCTCTCCCGGGCCCGAGATGGACTCGCGCGTCACTGGAGCCTCGTATGCCGTCCCCGTCTTCCCGTAGCGCTCGGCGCCCCCTTTCCACGAGGCGGCCCACGTCTTGGGCAGGTTTCGGCCCTCTTTGGCGTCGGTGAAGTCGGGTGCGTCGACGAGGGTGCGGCTGAGCTGCCGGCGGAGCTCGTGGTAGTACGGATCGACCAGGCCACCTTCGACCCTCGCCTTGGCGAGCTCGTCGCGCACCTGGGTCTCGACCACCAGAGTGACATGCGCCGCCTCCTCGGCCCTCAGCTTCTCGGCCGTGGGCAGGTCTCCCGGGTGCACCGTTCTGCCATGCGCGGCCTCGGGCGCCGGGAGCGAGAGCCCGGCTCGCTCCAGCGCCGTGCCCGTGGGCGGGGCCGCGAGGGCCCGGGGGCCATCGGCCGGTGCCAGATGGGCGGCGTCGCGCGCGTCAACCGCTGCGCTCGTCGGTGGTTGGCTGGGCTTTTCCGCCGGTGCCGTGGGGGTCGCCGCCTGGGGCAGGTCTCGCGCGTCGACGACTGACGACGGAGCCGGGCCCTGTCGGGTCGAAGCGGCGCGCGTGGCCGCGGCTCGTGGGGGCGTGCGCTCCTGGACGGCTCGAGGTGGCTTTTCGGGCTGAGGCGGCTCCACCGCCGAGGTCGGAGTCTCCAGCCACGCCAGCTCGAGGGGGCTCTGCACCAGTGTCGGTGGGCGCGGTGAAGCCCGACGATCGCCGAGCCACCACACCCCCACGCCGTGAAGGACGAGCGACGCCGCCACCGGGGCCCACAGCCCATGTTTCGTCGACGACCCTCGGGCCCCTGAGCGCTCCACGCGAATCCGAGGCGTAGCACGCTCGAGCGCGTGAGTGATTGCATCGGCCCTCGTCGTGGACAGGGCGCGGCGGTTGGTTAGCTTGCCCGAATGGACGAAGCGACCGTGCGTGCGCTGTACGCCGAGCAGCACAGGGGGCGGGAGGCTGGGTCGCAAGTCGTCGACGACGGCACCTGGGAAGACCTCGACCTCCCGCGGGTGTTCGCGTCGCTGGACACCACCGTCTCGCCGCTGGGCCAGCTCGTGCTGTACGACTGGCTCCGGAGCCCGGCGACGACGGCCGAGGCGCTCGTGGTCACCCAGGCGCGGCTGGCGTTGGCGCGACGCCTCGAAGAGTCGCCAGGGGCCACCGAGGCGGTGTCGCGAGCGCTCACCACGCTGCCTCGGCTGCCACGGCTCCTGGTGGAGACGGTGTGGGGCACCGGCCGGCTCCCCTCGCTCGGCGCCGTGCCAGCGCTGTTGACCGGGCTGGCCGTGCTGGCGCCGTTGGGCTTCTTGTCTTCGTTGAACCTCGGTCTCGGCCTGGTGGCGGGGGCGTTCGTGATGAACATGGCTGCCCACTTCTGGTGGAACCGTCGAGTGTTCTCCGCGAGCGCCAGCATCGACTTCTTGGCCGCCGCGCTCGCCTGTGCACGGACCCTCGTCGGCGCTCTCGGGGCAGAGGCGGCGAGGCTCGAAGCCCTCGCTGGGGAGCTGCGGGCGCTGGGGCGGGCGGCCAGAGAGCTGCCCACGCCCGTGGCGGCCGACGACATCGGCGAGTACTTCCAGCTCTACTTCCTCACCCGGGAGCGACGGCTGACCGCCTGCGCGGCGTTGGTCTCGGCGCACCGGCCCCAACTGCGGGCGCTGTTCGACCTCCTGGGTGAGCTCGACGCGGCGGTGGCGGCGGGGAGGTTCCGTCGCGCGCAGCCGGGCTGGTGCGTGCCCCAGCTCGAGTCGGGCACGCCGCTCGTGCTCGAAGAGGCGCGGCACCCGCTCCTCGGGGCTGAGGCCGTGCCCAGTACGCTCGAGCTCGATGGTGGCCTGGTGGTGACTGGCTCGAACATGTCAGGCAAGTCGACCTTCTTGCGCGCCGTCGCGTTGAACCAGCTCTTCGCGCAATCGCTGGGGTTCTCGTGTGCCCGTGCCCATCGAGGGCCCATCATGCGGGTGACGACGTCGCTGCGAGCGAGCGACCGGCTCTCGGAAGGGAAGAGCTACTACCTGGCGGAGGCCGAGCGGCTCGGGGCGATGCTGGCCATGTCCGGCCCCGGCGTGCTGGTGCTCATCGACGAGCCCTTCCGAGGCACCAACTCGGCCGAGCGCATCGCCGCCAGTGTCGCGGTGCTCCGCCACGCCCGTCGGGCAGGCGCGCTGGTGGTGGCGGCGACCCATGACCTCGAGATCGTCCAGCTCCTCGACGGGGCGTGCCAGCACGCGCACTTCCAAGATGGCCTCGACGCCACCGGCCTGCATTTCGACTTCAAGCTGCGGCCCGGGTTGGCCACCGAGCACAACGCGATTCGCCTGTTGGGCTTCTTGGGCTACCCGCCGGCGCTGGTCGACGAGGCGCACGCGCTCGCTCGGTCCCTCGACCAAAGGGGAGGCGCGCTCGTGACTACCAGGCCAGCGTGTCGTGTGCGTGGAGAATGACTGAGACCGTTCCTGCCCAGTCGAGGCGCCCTGGGTTCTGCAGGCGAGGTTGGGCTGACCAGACGACGCGGGCCGACGCCACCATCGAGAACCATTGCTCGGGCGCCCACGTCACCTGCGCCTCGCCCGAGTAGAGCTGCTCACCGCCCTGGGTCCCCGGGCCACCCATCTGCACCGCGTACGCGCCCGAGCCCACGGCCCGCAGCACGACCGTGCGAGCAGCCGCCCAGTCAGCCTGGAGCCGCCCCTCGATGCGCTCGTACACCAGGCCCGTGTTGTAGTCGGCGAACGGCGCGAGGCGAACGAGGGCGCTGAAGACGATGGGCGCTCCCTGGCCCACCGACGTCCGCCACGACGCCCCGCCGGACGCGACGGGGAAGACGTTGGAGCTCCAGCCGAGTTTCACCAGGGTGGGGTCCCAGTTGGCTGGCGGAGGCGTCGGCTGCTCGCAGAAGCGCCGAGCCGCGCCGCCGTCGGGAGGCGTGAAGATGGCGCACACCCGCTGGCGGGAAAAGGCGGGCCCTCCGCTGAGCGTGGTGCTGAAGGTTCGGGTGACCTGTCTCTCCCACGAGACCACCGTCTGGGCCAGGAGCTGCTCGGCGCCGTAGACGAAGGTGGCCTGCATGACCTGCGCGCTCACCGCCACCCCATCGAGCTCGGTCACCCCGACCCGAACGCTCGCCGCGCCGGTCGGCCCGTACTGAAACGGGAGCGGGTCGGCCACGCCCGCGTCGTTCGCCAGCGAGCCTCCGACCTGGTAACCGGCCGAGAACCCCAGGCTCACCCGCCCTGGGAACGTGAGGCCGAGGCTTGCGGTGGTCGAGGAGCGGGCGAAGGGGATGATCTTCGCGCTGAGAATGGAGCCGGCCTGGGTCGCCGCCGCGGAGGCCACCGCCGCGGCCTCGGGGTTTCGCAGCGGGCTGACGTCGGCCTCACCATAGGAGCCATCTTCGGTGAGGGAAAACGTGCCGTGCTCCCAGTGGGTGCCGACCCCGAGTCTCCCGCGGTGGAGAACCACCACAGGGCCGCCGGCCTGAGGCTCCCGAAAGAGGATGCTCGGGTTGTACATCAGGCTCACTCGGGTGGGGCCGAACCCGAGCGCTGCCTCCCCGCTGGGGAGCAGCTCGACCTCCCCAGTCGCGATGGCGACCCCGCCGTCGGGGGCCTTGGCCAGGTCACCAGCCAAGCTCGAGCGCGCTCTGCCGTCCATGCGAGCGCTCACCGTGTATTCGAAGTCGACCGCGCCGGCCGCACCCCCCGCCAGCAGGACTCCGACCATCACCGGGCGCGAAATGGCGTATCGTCGCCCCCACCACCCAGCTCTGCCTCGCGAGTCCATCAGGCGACCTCGTTCTTTTGGGAACTTGTAAGAGAGAAACATACGCGATCAGAGGGCGCCTCGTCGCGGTACCGACCCTCTGAGGTTTTGCGCGAGGAGCCGACATTTACCAGAATGACGACATTCAGAGTCGCCAGGGCAAGGCACGGGCTCGAGGTTCATTCTGGCCGTCGCCGACCCGGCGGCTGGCGTTGTTCGCGTACCTGCTCGCCGCCTCGACCGCGGTGGCCGTCGTCGTCTATGGCTTCGCCGAGCGCCGCGCCGCCGCCGCTCAGCGGAGCAACGCGCTCGCGGTCGGCACGCGGCATGCGCGGGTGATGGCCGACGTGGTCTCTCGGCAGATGCAGGCCATCATTCGCGGCATCGACTTGACGCTCCTGCAGCTCAGGGAAGCGTACCGCCAGGGCCGGCCCGAGGAGTTCGAGGGCGCGGTGCGCGTGGCGGTCGAGGCGCTCAAGGACAGCGGCATTCAAGGCGTGGTGGTGACTGACGAGCTCGGCTTCGTGCACTTCTCGTCCTTGTCCTCCAACCAGCGGGGCCTCTACCTGGGCGACCGCGGCTACTTCTCTGCCCAGGTGGCTTCCCTCGATGATCGCCTGGTCGTCGGTGTACCGGCCCACTCCCGGCTGTTGGAGTCGTGGAGCTTCGTCATCTCTCGCAAGCTCAGCCGGGAGCTGAGGTTCGACGGGGTGATTGTCATTGGCCTCGAGCCCCAGTACTTCGCTGATCGGCTGATCGACCTGCGCCTCTCGGCCGAAGACGTGGTGGCGGTGGTGCACTCCGACGGGAGCTACCTCACCCGAAGTCAGCGCCTCGAGCAGGTGCTGGGCACCAAGGTGCCGCTGGACCGGCCCTTTCTTGGCCCGAGAGCTCCATTGGCCGGCACCTTCCTGGTCAGGTCTCCGGTGGACGGGCGGCCACGCGTTTACGCCTGGCGCCGAGTGGAGGGGGCGGAGGTCGTCGCGCTGGTCGGCATCGACGAGGAGACCCTCTTCGCCCCCATCGAGGCAGCCGACGCGCGGGCCGAGAAGCAAGACGCGTTGCTCGCCAGCCTCCTGCTGCTCTTCGGGGGAGGCCTCTCGGTGCTGCTGTGGCGCACCGCCCAGCAGCGGGCCCGCCTCGAGGAGAGTGAGGCCCGGTACCGGCGCGCCTTCGAGGAGGGCTCGTCGCTCAAGCTCCTGCTCGACCCGCTCGACGGCCGGGTGCTCGACGCCAACGAGGCCGCGGTGGACTTCTACGGCTTTCCCCGCGCGACGCTGCTGACCAAGCGGCTCGGCGAGCTGAGTAGTTTGCCCGAGCCCGAGGTCGTCGCCTTCCTCGCCGGCGCTGGGCAGGCCCGGCGGCGCCTCGTGGCCTTCCCCCAGCGCCTGGCCAACGGCGAAACGAGGCAGGCCGAGCTGTACGGCGGGCCCATCGAGGTCGAGGGGCGCACGCTGTTGTTCGCGGTGCTCCATGACGTCTCCGAGCGCGACGCCACGCTGCGGCAACTCAAGCTCGCGGCGAGCATGTTCGCCCATACCCACGAGGGCATCGTCTACTGCGACCCCCGGGGGAAGATCCTCGACGTCAACCAGGCCTTCGTCCACTCCACTGGCTACTCGCGGGAGGAGGCCATCGGGAGGGACCTCCGCTTCCTCGACGCCGGCCACGAGGGCGAGGCGCCGTCGGAGGCCATCATGGAGGCCCTGCGACGGGGCGGCAACTGGCGCGGAGAGGTGTGGAACCGCAACAAGTCGGGCCAGGTTTTCGCCGAGCTGCTCGACCTCTCGGCCATCACCGACGAGGCGGGGCACGTGACGGCCTCGGTGGGCATCTATTCGGACATCACTTCGCTCAAGGAGAGCGAGCGACACTTGGAGCAGCTGGCTCAGCGCGATGCCTTGACTGGCCTGCCCAACCGGGTGCCGCTGATGGATCGGCTGCAGCAGGCCCTCCGCGCAGCCGAGCGCCAGCACGAGGTCTTGGTCGTCGCCTTCGTGGACCTCGATGGCTTCAAGCCGGTGAACGATCGCCACGGCCACCGCAAGGGCGACGACGTGCTCATCGAGGTCGCCCAGCGCCTGCGCCGCTCGGTGCGGGCGGCCGACACCGTCTGTCGGGTGGGCGGTGACGAGTTCGTGCTGCTGTTGCGGAGCTTGAGCTCGACCGACGAGGCCGTCACCATTCTCGAGCGGGTACGGGGAGAGGTGGCCCAACGGTACGAGGTCGACGGAGTGACCATCGACGGGGTCACCGCCAGCATCGGCTACGCGTGCTTCCCCGACGACGCCGGGGAAGTCGATCGGCTCCTCTCGGCGGCCGACGACGCGATGTACGCAGGGAAGCGGGCGGGGAGAGACCGAGTGCAGCGGGCGGCTCGGCGTGACGGGCGCTGATACGCGGGCCTGTGAGGAACCCGCGCTTTTAGGTGACTGGTGTGAAACGCGTTCGGGCTCGGTCGGCGTTCAACACCAGTCTCCTAGAGCCGCTTGGCCAAGATGACGAGGTCTTCGCCGGGCCGATAGAAGTCGCGGAACCGGGCCTCTTCCTCGTACTTCACGCGAGCATAGAAGGTGCGAGTGGCGCCGTAGCTCTCTTGCGCGCTGGTCTCTACCCGCACGATGCGGGCCTGGCGTCGGCGGAGCTCGTCTTCCATCGCCGAGACGAGCGCAGCACCCACGCCCTGGCCCCGGGCATCGGGAGACGATGCTATCCAGTACAAGTCGAAGGTGCCCTGCGTCATCGGCGTGGGGCCGTAGCAGATGTAGCCCAGCACCCGGCCGTCTCTCACCGCCACTAGGGCTTGATAGTCAGGATGGCTCGGCTGGGCTGCTGCGTCGATGAGCTCGAGGGCGCAGAGGACTTCGTCCGGGGTGAAGGTCTCGATGCGGCCCAAGAACTCGGCGAGCTGCGATCGGTCGCCTGCTGACAGTGGCCTGATTTCCATGACGACGTTCCCACGCCAGCTCCACCAGGTGCATGGCCAGGTCGCCGTAGGAGATACCGGCTGCCTCGGCGGCCCGGGCGAACCCTGCCTGCGGGTGGAGGTCGCAGTTGGGGTTGATGTCGATGACCAGCGGTTGCCCCTCAGCGGTGACGCGCAGGTCCACCCGGCCGTAGTCGCGACACTCCAGCGCTTCGAAGGCAGCCATCGCCACCGCGACGCAGCGAGCCTCGAGCTCCGGGGGTAGCTCGGCCATGTGAGAGGGGCTGTCTTCGCACTCGGCGCTGCCGGTGTTCCACTTGGCGGCGTATGAGAGCACGCGCGGGCGGCTCGAGTTCGAGTAGGTCACCCCGCCGAAGCGAATCTCGGTCAGCGGCAACGACGAGCGCGGCGCGTTGCCGAGCAGCGGCACGTACACCTCGCGGCCGTCGATGTACTCCTCGATGAGCGCCGGCTGGTGAAAGGTTCGGAGCACCCGGGTCACCGCGCGCCCAAGGCCCTTGCGGTCGGTGACGACGGAGTCGAAGTCGATGCCCACCGAGGCGTCTTCTCGGCTCGGCTTCACGATGAGCGGAAAGGGGAGCTGCACCCGGGTGATGTCCTCGACGTGCTCCACCACGCAGAAGGCCGGGGTCGGCACCGAGCGCGCGGCGAGTATTTCCTTGGCCTTGTTCTTGTGCAGCGCCAGCGCCAGCGAGAGGGCGGTCGAGCCGGTGTACGGCACCGCCAACAGGTCGAGCACCGCCGGCACCAGCATCTCGCCACGGCTGTCGGCCGCCAGCGACTCGCAGAGGTTGACGACGAGGTCGGGTCTGCGCCGAGAGAAGGCCTCGTGAATCGAGAAGAGGTCGTGCTCGACGGCGATGGTCTCGACCACGTGCCCGCCCGCTTCCAGCACCGGGGCCATCGCGGCGGCCACTCGCAGCACGTCTTCGCGCGCTTCGCGGCCCGGGTCATCCTCGAGCAGCGTGTGGTCTCGGTTGTGGAGAATCGAGATGAACATCCCGTTCGTCGAACGTGTACCACGCCGCGGTGATCGATGTGGAGTTATTGGCACCGACCCGGCGGAGCTCGAGCGCATCCCATCGAGGCATGGCAGCACGAGGCGAGTCGATTATCGTCGGGTCACCACCGTGCGCATCCGCGACCCCATTCACGGCACCATCACCCTCTCGCCGGAGGAGCGCAGGCTCATCGACAGTCGCTTCTACCAGCGGCTGCGCCACGTGCGGCAGCTCGGCTTTGGAGACCTCGCCTTCCCCGGGGCGACCCACACTCGACACGCCCACTCGCTGGGGGCGATGTCGGTGGCCTCGAGACTCTTCGACGTGATGACGGCCCGTGCGCCGCTCTCGTCGGAGGCCCGGGAGCGCTTTCGAGCCGCGGTGCGCCTGGCCGTGTTGTCCCACGACCTGGGCCACATGCCGCTGTCGCACGCCTCGGAGAGCATCGCCCCGCCTCGCGAGCGCCTAAAGCTCCCGTCATGGATGGGCCCGGGTCACGGCCCCTTGGCCTCCCATGAAGACTTCACCGCCCGCATCATCTTGGACTCGAGCCTGACGCCGTTGCTCGAGCAGGTCTACGCGCCGCTCGGCGTCACCCCAGCCCAGGTGGCGGGCCTGGTGACGGGTCACTTTCCCGCCGGCGAAGGCGGCTTCGTCGACGGTGGCATCGACTGGACCCCGGCGCTGCGCGGCATCGTCTCGGGGGAGCTCGACGCCGATCGCATGGACTACCTGCTGCGCGACTCCTTTTTCACCGGGGTCCACTACGGGCGCTACGACATCGAGTGGATTCTCCAGAACCTGACGGCTGAGCAACGGGCAGGCAAGGCGGTGATGGCGATGTCCAAGGCGGCGGTGTTCGCCTTCGAGGACTTCCTCTTGAGCCGCTACCACATGTTTCTTTCGGTCTACTACCACCACACCTCGGTCAGCTTCGACTACATGCTGAGGCGCTACTACCAGGAGGCCCCGGGAGAATTCGAGATCCCCTCCGACCCCGAGGCCTTCCTCGAGTGCGACGACGTGGCGCTCCACTCGGCGCTCCGGGCGTCGAAGAGCCCCTGGGCCCAGCGCATCGTGACCCGCCGGGGCTACCGGCGAGTGGTGCAGTTCACCGAGCGCGACGAGGGGTACGATCTCTCCGAGCTGTCGAGGGCCCTCACCGCCGCCGGCGTCGACCACTTCACCATCGAGTCCCTGGGGTCGCTGACCAACACCTCCGAAGGGGGCCACGGCCCCTCGCTCTTCGTGGTGGACCATTCCAGTGGGCGGCTCACCGAGGTGGCCCGGTACACGCCGCTCTACCAGCGCTTCGCGGGCGCGGTGCGGCTCTCGCGGGTCTACGTTCGGCCCGACCAGGTCGAGGAGGCGCGCCCGGTGGTGACTCGGCTCACCGGAGGCCTCGATGAGTGAGGCCCTCGAGGGCGTGCCAGTGGCGCCACCCGCGCCCGCGCCTCGCGACGCCTCGGTGGTGGTGCTCTACCGAACCAGGCCCACCGGGGTCGAGGTCTTCTGGCTCAAGCGCGAGCGGTCGCTGCGCTTCGCGGGGGGCTTCTACGCGTTCCCCGGAGGCCGGGTGGATCGCGAGGACTCCACGGTGCCGGTCGGCGGAGCTCCCAGCCCCTCGCCCATCGTGGTGGCCGCTGCTCGGGAGCTCCTCGAGGAGACCGGGGTACTCAAGGCCCGGGGCGTCGAGCGCCTGGGACCCGCCGAGCTCGAGCAGCTCCGTCGCGCGGTGCTCGAGGGCAGCGCCGCCTTCGGGCCCTCGCTCGCGGCCCACGGGCTCAGGCTCGAGGCGGCCGACTTTCCACCCGCGGGCCGGTGGGTGACGCCGCCCTGGTTCCCGATTCGCTTCGACGCTCGCTTTCACCTGGTCGAGGCGCCCGAGGGCCAGGGTGCCACGGTGTGGAAGGGCGAGCTCGAGTCGGGGGAATGGATACGGCCTTCGGAGGCGCTGGCCCGCTGGAGCGCTGGCACCGCGTTGCTCCACCCGCCCAACCTCCACGTGATGCGGGTGATGGAGCGCTTCGAGAGCCAGGCCCAGGCGCTCAGCGAGCTCCGAGTGGCCGACGACTTCATGCCGTCGAGCGCCGAGTTTCAGGAAGGGGTGGTGAGCGTGCCCTTGCGGACGCCGACCCTCGCGCCGGCGACCCACACCAACGCCTACCTGCTCGGCACGGGAGAGCGCCTGGTGGTCGACCCCGGGGCGTCGGACGAGGGCGAGCTCCACGTGCTGCGGCAACACCTCTCGGCCGCGAAGGGCCGGCCCTTGGCGATTGTCCTGACCCACCACCACATGGATCACGTGGGCGGCGTCGGGAGCCTCGTGGCCGAGCTCGGGCTCCCGGTGTGGGCCCATGAGGCGACGGCGGCCCGGCTCTCGGTCAAGGTCGAGCGGAGGCTGGTGGAGGGCGATGTGCTGGCCCTCGACGGCCCCCTGCCGATGCGGTGGAAGGTGCTGCACACGCCGGGACACACGCGAGGGCACCTGACCCTCGTCGAGGAGCGGAGCCGGGCGGCGGTGGTGGGCGACATGGTGGCCGGCCTGGGCACCATCGTCATCGACCCACCCGAGGGAGACATGGCCGAGTACCTGAGGCAGCTCGAAAGGCTCAAGGCCCGCGTCGGCACCCTGTACCCGGCCCACGGGCCCGCCATTCCCGACGGGGTGGCCAAGCTCGACGAGTACCTCGCCCATCGCCAGTGGAGGGAAGGCAAGGTGCTCGCGGCGCTCTCGTTGCTCGGCCGCCCGGCGCTCCTGAGCGAGGTGGTGCCCGTGGCGTACGACGACGTGGCGTCCTTCGTTCTGCCCATCGCCGAGCGCAGCACCCACGCCATCTTGGAGAAGCTCCGCCTCGAGGGCCGGGCCATCATCGAGGGAGCGCGATGGCGACTGGCGCGGTGAGCGTGGGGTTCGCCCGACATCGTCACTCGAGCCGGCGCATCTTGCTTGTCTTGCGCCAGGGGTCGGGGGAGCCTCGACTGCCATGCGCGCGCCGCTGACCGAGTCGGAGCTCGACGACCGATTGGCCGGGTTGGGGTTGTCGCGCGATCTCTCCGCGACGTCGCCGCCGCCGTCGAAGAACCGCACCGTCGTGGCCAAGGCGGGCAAGCGGCGCTTCCTGGTGAAAATTGCCGACGGCCCAGGGAACGTCGGGGTGTTGCGTGAAGGCTCGGTGCTCGAGCGGGTGGGGTCGCTCTCGGGGTTGCCCCGGTCGCCGCTGGCCCTGCCCCACGTGCACGCCTTCGATCCAGCCCACGGGCTCCTCGCGCTCGATTGGATCTCCAACGGCGAGACGATGCACCACTACCACCGGAGGACCCAGGAGTACCCTCCGGCCTTGGCTCGACAGGTGGGCAACGCGCTGGGGTTTCTCCACCGCATGAGCCGCGAGGGGCGCTCGCGCTACGTCTTGGCCGACGCCTTCCGCGACGAGTCGGACCTCTTGGAGTGCTTCCTTCGAATGCGGCCCGACTTCTATTCGCGCCTGTCGCTGGTGGGCATCGAGCTGTTTGGCCAGGTGCAGGCCGACAGCGCGGCGATGCACGGGCTGCAGGCGCTCTCGGAGCAGCAGCTGAGGGAGTCGGAGTCGGCGCTGCTCCACGGTGACATGCGACAGGCCAACCTGCTCCGCGTTGCCCGACCCAAGACGCCCATCATCGTCTTCCTCGACTGGGAGCTGTCGTTCTGGGGAGACCCGGCAAGAGACCTGGGGAGCCTGTTGTGCGACTACGTCTTGGGCTGGCTGGCGCCGGAGCATCGCAGCGAGGTGCTGGCGAGGGCGACCCTCGAGGCCTTCGCCGGGGCGCTCCTCGAAGGCTACGCCAGCGGCCGCGAGCCCGGGTTCGCGCTCGACACTGGCTTTCAGCAGCGGGTGGTGCGGTGGGTGGGCGCCGCGCTCCTCATCTCGGTGTACGGCATCTCGCACTACGAGCAGGTGCTTGACGCTCGGGCGCTGGGGGTCGTGCGGCACGCGCTCGACATGCTCGGCAAACCGTCGGACTGGCCCGGGGTGCTGTGGGGCGAGGCGGCCCGATGAGCTCGCTGAATCGGGTCGACCCGCGGGTCCGCATGTTCTACGCCCAGCGCTTCGCTCTGCGCTCTGGTGCTGAGCCCGCCTTGCCCCGGGCCAGCGGTGACTCGGGCTTCGTGGCGCATCTCTCGGCGAGCACCCATGGCGCGACCGGGTGGGACTGGAGCTTTCGCCTGGTGAAGTCGGGAGTGGGCTGGTCGTTCATCAGCGACGGGAAGCTGTCGGTCTTCGTCGATGAGCCGGGGCAGTTCGTGCCGGTCGACGCCAAGCCCTCGGAGCAGGTGGCGCTGAGGCTCCCTCGAGCTCGGGAGAACCTCTGGCCCCACCGCTTCACCCTGTGTGGCGGGCAGGGGCCGGTGGTGGTGGGCCATGGGTTCAATAAAATCCTCCTCCCGGTGTCCTTCGAGCAGGCGCCGGCGCTGGTGGAGTCCTTCGCTTCTCGGTTGGGTGACCAGCTGCGCTTTTCTCTGTGCGTGGCGAACTCGCCTCAGGATTTCGACCGTGCCGACAGCGCGGTGCTCGACGTCGGGGCGGCGGATCTGGCGGGGGTCGTTCGGGCCCTCGAGACCTTCGCCCAGGGTCACCCGGCGGCCCTGAAGCTCCGGGGGATGCCCCATGGGACCAAGCCGGGGCCGCTGGGGTTTCCGGCAGGGCAGGGGCTCGACCGGGGAGACTTGTGCGATGGGTTCGGCTGGCGGCAAGCCCACGAGGCCGTCGCGACCGGTGAGAGCTAGCGGCCTCCTCTCCAATGAAGACGCCTAACGTGGCTGCATCCAGCCGGGCCCAAGTCCGAAGTCGTAGTCCATTCGCACCGCCGTTCCCTCAGGCACTGTCACGGCCATGCACCGCCGAAACGCAGTACAGAGCCACGTGCCGCCGGCTCGCGGGCTCAGCGTGTAGAAGCCCTCTTCATCCGACTTCGTCTCCGCCAATGGGGCCAGGCCGTCACCTGGGGTGGGCGGCGGCTCCGTCTCGAACTCTTGAATTGATATTCCAGACATCTGCCGGACCGTAGGCTCTCCGACGTCATTCGAGGTCGTGATGCATCCATATACGGCTTGCGATTGGTTGGGCCTCCGTGCCTTGCACCGCTCCACGGCCGTTGGGCCGCAGCCGCTCAACGACATTCCCCACGTCATCAGTCCAATAATGGTCAGCCTTTGCATTGTGCGTCGCTGTATTTGCAACTCTCATTCCGCGGCGAGCCCCAGGTTGTTCCTGGGCCGAGTCGGGGGACCACGCGACATCTTCGTCGCCGGTCGATGGATTTCTGAGGGGGCGATGGCTCTGATGCAGCCACTGGTTGGTCAGCGCTTGGGCTTCGCCTTCGCCCGCTTGGGCGCGCTCGCGGTCTTCGCCCGGGGCCTCGAGGGCTGACACGAGGGGCAGTAATGGGTGGTTCGGCCACCTTGGGTGAGCGCCCTGACCCTGGTCCCACAGCGCACGCACGGTGTCCCCTCGCGGCCGTAGACCAAGAAGGGGTTCTCGGCTCCAGGCTCCTCGACGTACTCGATGTCGTCGGCGTCGCCCGCTTGCTCGAGGCCGAAGGCGATGGAGTCGAGGATGGCCTGACACAGCCGGGTCCACTCCGCTGGAGTCAGGGAGGCGGGCTTGCGGGTGGGGTTCAAGCCGGCGCGAAACAGCGCCTCGGCGGCGTGGATGTTGCCGAGGCCAGCGACGCGCTCCTGGTCCATCAGGGCGATCTTGAGATCCTTCTTGGTCGTTCGCACGGCCCCCTCGAGCGTCTTCGGGGTGAGACCGTCGACCAAGGGGTCGATGCCGAGGGCCTTCACGGCTTTGGCGGAGGCCAGCGAGTCGGAGGGCAAAGGCTCGAGGCGCCCGAGGAGCCGAGGATCGCGGAAATGAATGACCTCGCCCGAGTCGAGCACCAGCCGCGCCCGGCTGAAGGGCACTGCTTCTCCCTTGGGGCGCTTGACGAGCTTGCCGGTCATCCCGAAGTGGGCGACGAGGCCGCGGCCGCCCGAGAAAGCGAGCATCAGGTACTTCCCCCGGCGCTCGGCTCGTTCGAGCGTGCCCCTCAGCGCCTCGAAGGCCTTGGGGTTTGCCCCGCGGAAGGTACGGGCCTTCGGGTCTGCCTCGGCGGCGACGACGGTGCGGCGCTTCATCCAGCGAACCAGCGCGCGACGGGCGAACTCGACCTCGGGGAGCTCAGGCATGGCCCATTCCTACCCTGGATCGTTCCCCCATGTGGTGGAGCGGGGGCAAGGAGCTGCCAGGCGCGCCGGAGCCACTGGGTTGGGTCCTCCGGGCGAGCTGGAGGTCCGGGGCTCCGTCACGTTCGACTCGTCACCACGCGACGTCCCTCGCCACCACCTGCACCCGGTCGCCCTCGAGCAAGCTGCCCGGCGTCACCAGCTCGGTGTCGGGCGCGATGCCCAGCGTCTGGGCGAGGGCGAGCTCAGCGGCCGACAGTGCCAGCTCACGCACCCGCTGCCGGCGCCCCAGCGACACCTCGGCCCCACGCGCGAACGCCTTCACCACCAGCTCGCTGCAGTACAACCGCTCGTCATCCCACCGGTAGCGGGCGTCGTAGCCCTTGCCGAGGTTCGCCTTGGCTGTGGTGACCACGCGCTCCAAGGTGGCGGTGTCGAGGCCGGTCACTCTCGCCACGGTGACACGGCGGTGGTCGGCGCGGGCCACGAAGCGATTCCAGGGCGTACGGGACACCGGCTGAATGGCTTCGATGACGAAGATGCCTCCGTCCGTGACCTCCACCACGCCGACGTGAGAGTAGGGGCTGTGGCTCGCCCGCTGAATGAGCTCCGAGCGGCTCGACTTCGAGCGGATGAAGGCGAGGTCGCCAGTGTGAAGCGTGGGCGGTGAGCCCCGCGCAGGTGGTGGAGAGCTGGCGAGAAAGAGCAACGCGAGGGCAGAGAGCCTCAGAGAGAGAGCCATCTGCGGGGCGGAAGCAAGTGCCGGACCAGGCCGGACACGGTAGGCTTCCCAGGTGTCCTCCGTTCGCCATCACGTATGGGGTTTGGCGTTCGCCCTCTGGGTGAGCCCGGCAAGGGCGGACGACGACTGCGGAGCCACGTTCGCCGACTGCAAGGAGGACTGCTCGCTCGAGTATGGCTCGATTCGGGTCGAGATGAAGCGCCGGTTCGCCAAGTGCATGACGTACTGTGAGCAAGAAGCCGAGCGGTGCACGGACCTCAAGAACGAGTCGCGCGTCAATTCGCTCGACGAAGGGGCCCTCGAGAAGAGCCCTCACACCCCGGCGCCGAAGCACAAGTCCAAGGCGAAGAAGAAGCGAGCGACGGTGGAGGAGCGCGAGCCGGAGGAGACCGCGCCGGCTCGACGGGACTCACTGGGAGAAGACGAGGCCCCGAAGTCGTCTCGCACCGCCCTCAAGACCGACGAGAAGCCAGCGACCACGAAGCCAGCCACCGGCGCCTCGGAGGGCCAAGAGGAGCCTCTCGCCCCCCTGAGCAAGCCCGCGACCAAAGGCCCCGAGGCAGAGGCGGCTCAGCCCGAGAAGGAGAAGCCACCTCTCGCGCGACCCAAGGCTCCTCCAAAGAAGGAGGAAGACGACGACCTGCGGAACTTCTGAAGCCCCAGCGCGTCCGTGTGGCTGCACGCAGGAGCCGGCCTCAGGGTTGCGTCGCACATTGAGAACATGGAGTGTCTCCATTGTGCGACGGGTTCGGGCCTGCGCCTCCGGCCATGCCTCCGCACGCTCCCGACCGTCGGTTCGTCGCGAACATGCGATGAGCAACTGGTCTCCGCCTCCACCACCTCGACGACACGGCGGGGCGCACCCGGCACCGTTGTCTGGGCGGGGTTAGATCGCAGCCTTGCGGGACCGCTGCTTCATGACCAGGGCGCGGAACTCTGGCGAGTCGACTCGCATCAGCATCAGCTTGAGCTGCGTGTCGGCGTCGACCGTCACTCGCCGCTCTTCGCCATGGAGCAGCGCGACCCGCCCACTGCGATGGCCATCGGGCAGCTCCATGTCGAACTTCACCGCGAACGCCGCCCCTTCCTCGCGCGGCACCAAGTCGAGCCGGTAATCGAGTTGCTCGGCGCTGGGGCTTCGCTTTTCGACGACGATGTGGCCGCCCTCGAAGCCGAGGAGATGCGGAGCCGCCACTGTTCGCCCGTGCTGCTCGAGCTCGACCCGGAGGTACAGCTCGTCTCGCCCCCGGGATGAGCGCTCGGTCGTGCACCCTTGGCTGACAAGTGCCAACACGAGCAATGCCCAATTTCGCATGACCTTCACCCCAGGAAAGGAGGACCACTTTCCCCTAGCAACTCGAAGGCCATTCATGCGTTGTCGTGTTTTCAGCATGTTGAGCTCCATCGGGCCTCGTGTGGGTCGACAATGAGACACACGAACGCCCACAGAGTTGCCATGAGGCAATTTCAGCGATCATCGGGTCATTTGAGGCCCGATGGGCCCGGCTCAGGTCGAGGAGGCCGAGGAGGTCGTGGGCTCGAAGCCCGCCCCACCCGTCGAGCGCACGAGCTGACCGCAGGCGGCAGCGATCTCCCGGCCTCGAGGCCACCGCACCAGGCACAGCTGCCGCTGCCGCACGACGCGCTCGTGGAACTGGGCCACCCGCTCCTCGCTCGGCGTCTTGAGGGCCGTTCCCGGGTACGGGTTGTAGGGAATGAGGTTCACCCGTGACGGCACGTCGGCCAACAGCGCGACCAGGCGGTCGGCGTCGTCGTCCGAGTCGTTGAGGCCCGCGAAGAGCACATACTCGATCAAGGTCTCTCTCCGGCCTCCTGACGAGGCGGCGTCCTTCTTGAGCTCGTCGAGGAGCGAGGCGATGGGCCAGGTCTTGTTGTGCGGCATCACCTGCGAGCGCACCTCGTCGGTGGTGGCGTTGAGCGAGAGGGCCAGCGACGCCTTCGACTCGGCCAAGAAGCGCCGAAGCCCTGGGAGCACGCCCGAGGTCGACACCGTCACCGACACCTGGCGGAGCTGAGGCACTGGGCTCTGGGTCAAGACCTCCACCGCCCGGAGCACCTCGTCGAGGTTGTCGAAGGGCTCACCCATGCCCATGAAGACGACGTTGTTGGCGGGCTTGTCCCTGTCGGCCTCGGCCCTCGCCACCATGTACTGGGCCACCATCTCCTCAGCGGTGAGGTGGCGGACGAAGCCGAGCTCCTTGGTGGCGCAGAAGACGCAGCGTCGGGTGCACCCGGCCTGGCTCGAGATGCAGACCGTGCTCCGGTCCTTCGAGGGAATGCGCACGGCTTCGACCGCTGCTCCGGCGAACTCCAGCGCGTACTTGGTGGTGCCGTCGGGGCTCGTCTGCCGGTTGCGCACCACGGGCGAGGTGACGCCGTGCCGCGCGGCGAAGGGCCGCCAAACCCGGTGGCTCACCTCGGGAATGGTCTCGGGCAGCCGCTCGGGCAGCTGTTCGAGCCGGTACAGCCACTTGAGGGCCTCCACCGCGCGCGCGCGGCTGTGGAGCTCGCGGGAGAGCTCTTCGAGCGTGAGTCCATTGAGTGGGCGGGCGGGCATCGACACCTGGTTACGGGACCCGTGGGCTCCCTGTCAAACTCGCCCCGTGGCTCGAGGGGTCGCCGCCATGAAAGCGGTAGGTGTTTCGCCCGGCGGCCTTGGCGGCGTACATGGCGGCGTCGGCCTTCTTGACGAGCTCGGCGGCGTCGTCGGTCGCGTCGATGGGGAACACGGCGATGCCTACGCTCGTCGTCACCTCGAGGTGGTGGGTGCCAATGGTGATGGGCTCCTTGAGCGAGGCGATCATCTTCTCGGCGACGATGGAGGCGTCCCGTGGGTGGGCGATCTCCGACAGCAGCACGACGAACTCGTCGCCCCCGAGCCGAGACACGGTGTCTCCGCGGCGAATATTCTGCTGGAGCCGGGTGGCGACCACCCTGATGAGCTCATCGCCGCTGTCGTGGCCCAGCGTGTCGTTGATGCGCTTGAAGTTGTCGAGGTCGAGGAACATCACCGCCAGGGCCCGCCGGTGGTGCTCGGCCTGGGCGAGCGCCTGGGTCAGCAGGTCGAGCAGCAGGCGCCGGTTGGGGAGGCCTGTCAGCACGTCTGAGTAGGCGAGCTGGCGCACGCCCTCTTCTTGTCGCTTGCGGTCGCTGATGTCCTGGAACGCGGTCACCAGCCCGACGCTCCCATCCTCCCGGCGCATCGGGTGACAGCTGACCTCGACGGGGAGCCGCGTGCCGTCAGCCCTGAGGAAGACCTCGCTCTCGGAGCGGTAGCTTCGGCCCGAGCGGAGCACCTGGTTCATCGGGCAGCTCTGACTGGGCGCGCCCTCGGCGTGGAGATGGAAACGCTCGTGCGCGTCGTGGCCGACGAGCTCCTCGGCCGGCCACCCGAGCATGCGCACGGCCTCGGGGTTGGCGTAGGTGAGCCTGCCCTGGGGGTCGAGCACGAAGACGCCCACTCCGAGGGCCTCGGTCATCTCGCGCAGGTGCCGTTCGTTCTCGTCGATGGCCCGCCGGAGCACTCGACGGCTGTTGATGACGTTCGCGAGGTAGGCGAGGAGGACGAACAGCCCCACGAGTCCGAGCCCGTAGCCCAGGGCGACCGCCGGGTAGCGCGCCAGGCTCACCCGTGGCACCTCGTCGCCTGACAGGTGCGAGACGACCACCCAGAAGGAGTCTTGGGCTGAGAGCTCGTGCTCGCTCTGGCCCGAGGGCAGGGCGCTCCCGTTGGAGGACCGATGGCTGGCGAGCAGGGGAAAGACGGTGCGGAAGGTGAACTGGCCCCGCTCGGTCTGGAGGGAGCCCGCTCTGTCGGAGAGGATGCGCCGCCACTCGTCGGGGTAGCGGGTGGCGAAGGTCTCGCCGTGGCCGAGCATGAAGCCCCACTCCTCGGCTGCCTCGGGCGATCGCAAGAAGTAGCCGTCGCGGTTGAGCAAGAGCAGCGCTCCGGCCTCGCCCATGGAGCCGCGGAACTCGTCGAGGAGCTTCTGCCCCAGCACGTTGAGCACCACCACGCCGCGCTTCTGGCCCGAGCGGTCGAACACCGGAGTGCCCAGCCGGAGCATCGGCTTATAGGGAGTCTCGATGACCCCGTGCTCGACGTTGAGGTCGAGCGGCGACACGTAGACCTCACCGTCGGCGAGCTTGAACGAGTCGCGGAAGAAGGAGCGCTCACCCTTCAGCTGGAGCGCCTCGTCAGCCACCGGGACGGCTCCGTTCGCGCCGAAGTTGACCCGCACGATCTCCATGCCCGTGGCGTCGAGGTAGCGGACCTGATCGTAGATTCGCTTCTCGTTCGAGAACGTCACGAAGAGCTCGAGCAGCCGTTGCTTCTCGCTGGGTCCAGGCGCCGTGCTGTACAGCTTGGCGGCCGGGGTGTGGGCCAGCACCGCCAGGTCCGACGAGACCGAGGCGACCGAGTTCGCTAGCACTCGTCCAGCCACCTCGACCCGCGCCAGCTCCTGGGCCAGCACCAGGACACTGTCTCGCTCGGCGTCGGCGGCGGCGATCGCATAGGCGACCGCGCCCAGCGCGCCGGCCCCACCGAGGTAGAGCATGGCGAAGGTCCTGATGAAGGCGGCCCGTTGGGCACGCCGCTCCACGCGAATGCCCGACACATGCCTCGCGCTGCTCTTCATTGGTGCGGGCCCCTTGGCGGCGACTCTACAGGCTCGACCTCCGTCGTTCACGGGGCAGAATGGTTGAGCCGTGTTTCATGAGGACGCCATGATGCCAGGAGGGTTCCACGAGAACGGCAACTCATGACTTTTGCTTGTCATATGAGCAAACATAATTGACGTCGGAAGGCAATCATCCAGGCAGCGGCTCGATGGCCCCAGCCGCGCGCGGTCGGTTGAGCGCAGACCCCAGAGCAGCTACGGAGGCACCCTCCGTGCCTCCGCGTCAACCACCGCTCCGGCTCCTTCACCTGGCTTGGCCGATCCTCGTCGAGAACCTCTTGCGGGTCTCGCTGATGAGCGTCGACACGGTGATGCTGGGCCACTACTCGGCGAAGGCCGTGGCGGCGATGAGCCTGGTGAACCAGTTCGCCTTCTTCATCCAGCTCCTCTACATGCTGGTCTCCACCGGGGCGAGCATCCTCATCGCGCAGAACCTCGGGGCCCAGCGCCGACGAGAAGCGGGCCTCATCGGCGTCGGGAGCCTGGTGCTGATAGGCACCCTCTCGCTCGTCGTGTCGGCGCTCTTCGCGCTGGGCTCGTCGTGGCTGGTGGGGCGCTACCAGCTCGAGCCGGTGGTGGCCGGGTACGCCCGGCAGTTCCTCACGATCTACGGCGGGCTGTCGTTCCTCATGGCCATCAACATCGGCCAGGCGAGCATCCTCCGCGCCTGGGGGCACCCGCGCGACCCGATGATGGTGAACGTCTTGGCGCTGGTCCTGACGGTGGCTGGGAACGCCCTGTGTCTCTTCGGGCCCTTCGGCTTTCCAGTGCTGGGCGTCTTGGGCGTGGCCGCGTCGACCGTCTTGAGCCAAGGGGTCGCCAGCGGGCTCTCGTTCTGGCTCATCCGCCGGCGGGCCGGGCTCGAGCTGCCACTCCACGAGGCACGGCGAATTCCTCCTCGCATCTACCGCGCGATGCTGGCCGTCGGCGTGCCCACGACCGGCGAGAACCTCTCGTACAACCTGTCGCAGATCGCCATCTTGGCCATGCTGTCGAAGCTGGGGACGGCGTCGCTCGCCGCCTACGGCATTCTCCTGGCCGTCTTGCGCTACGTCTTCATGCCCGGGGCGTCCATCGGCGCGGGGGTACAAATCAAGGTGGGCTACCTGGTCGGGGCCGGGCGCTTCGACGAGGCGAAGCGGAGCGTCTACCGGGCCTTCGCCGCCGCCTTCTGTTTCTCGGTGGTGGCGGTGGTGGTGGTGCAGCAGCTCCACCGGCCCATTCTCGCCCTCTTCACCGAGGACCCCGAGGTGCTCGGGCTGGCGGGGGCGGTCTTGCTGGTGGCGCTGGTGCACGAGCCAGGGAGAAACTTCAACACCGTCATCATTCCAGCGCTCAAGGGAGCGGGCGACGTGCGCTTCCCGGTGTACGTGGGCATGGCATCGATGTGGGGCGTGGGCGTGGTGGGCGCGTGGGTCCTCGGGGTGCATCTAGGGTACGGGCTCCCAGGCGTGTGGGCGGCGATGGCGGCCGACGAATGGCTCCGGGGCGGGGTGATGTTCCTCCGCTGGAGATCCGACGCGTGGAGGTCCAAGGCGCTGCTGAGCGTGGAGGAAGGCGGGACCCTCTCGAGCATCGAGGTCGCCGAGGGGCTCTAAAGGCTCTCGCGGCGCTTCAATACCCGAACAACACGTCGGAGCCCGGGTGCTCCTCGGCCTGCTCTCGCTTCACAACCGCGATGCGCTCCTCGAGCGCGCGGGTCAAGGCCTCGAGCTCTTCTTCACCGGTGAGAGCGGTCAATTCGTCCAACAGCGCTTTGAGGCTGGGCTCTTCGAGTGTCACTGGTGTTGTGTACGCAGCCGGCCAGGCTCGCGCAACGGGGGGTCGAAATCGCCCAGCCTAGACGAGCGTTTTCAGGGCGTCGTACAGCGGCGTCGTGCCACGCTGGAGCTGGAGCGGGTGGGCAAAAGCCAGGTGGCCGCGCGCCATGCCTTGGTACAGCTCGGCCAACAGCGTGGCGCGGTTCTCCGACAGGCCCTGGGTCAAGAACAGCTCGTGGGCTTTCTCCACCGGCACCGCGACGGCCTTGACCGGTGTCTCGAGCAGCGATTGCAGCACTCCAGCGACGTCTTCGGGTGACCAGTTCTCGCGGCCAGCGAGCTCGATGACCTTGGTGCCCGGAGCCCCCGCGGCCAGCGCGGTCGCCGCCGCTTCGCCGATGTCGCGCGCACAGACCTGGTGGAACTTCAGGTGGGTCGCGCCGAAGAAGCGCAGCTCGCCCGTCTCCAGAACCGTCATCAACGCCTCGCCCCAGTTCTCGAGGAAGTACGCGGCGCGGACGAAGGTGACCGAAGGAGCGGCTCCCTTGAGGGCTTTCTCGGCGCGGTGAAGCCCCGCCACCGGCCCGGTGCCCGCGGGGTGCTGGGCCCCCATGGACGAGAGGAAGCACACGCTCTTGATCCCGGAGGCCTTGACCGCGCGCACCATGCTGTCAGTGAGCGCGCCGTGGGCTGCGAGGAGGTCGTCGCCGTCAGGGACCGGCGGCAGGAGCAGCGAAGCACCCGTCATGCCCGTCAGCGCCTTCGTCAGCGCGGCCGAATCTTTGAGGTCGACCACCGCGACCTCGGCGTGGCGCCTGAGCCAGGGCTCCCCCTGGGCGGGGTCGCGTACCAGCACCCGTACCTTCTGACCCTGTTTGAGCAATGCTTCGGCGGTGGTGGCTCCGGTCCGGCCGGATACTCCTGCGACGGCGTACATGGGGGGCACCATGCTCCGCTCGGCCCCTCCAGTCACGCTCTCGTGTCGGCGAACTCTCCAATTCCGCGAAATCGAGCAGCGCCGTGCTTCGGTCAAGGACACGCCCTGGGTCGAACACGACAGGCCTGAGGAGTCGTGAGCACAGAAGACTTCCCAGAAACTGAGAACGAAAAGGGTCCCCGTCTCGGGCAAACGACGTCCTTGATTTCGCGCCGCGAGCCAGTCTACGCCCGAGTCGTTGTCACGGTGTCCGAGTACCCGCTCGTCAGAGCAATTGGGCGGGTGTCATTGAACTGGTGATTGGGCAGTGAGGTGGAGGTTTCATGTGGGTCTTGGTTGTGTTGGTGTTGAGTCAAGTTGAGCCGATGTACAAAGGAGGCGCGGCTCCCCACGCGCTGAAGGACGTGGGGCCGGTCGACGAGAGCACGGGGACCAGCCCCTGCACGGTGGAGACGCTCCGGCAGCGGGTCGGCTGCACGTTCGACGGCAAGCCGGGCCCCGCCAAGGACTCCGAGCAACAGAGTCGGGACAACGTCAGGCTGGCGGGCGCGATGGGGTCGGCGCTGTGCCGCGACCGGGCCGAGGCGGCCGTGGACGAGCCCAAGGAGCGAGAGGCGAGGACTCGCGCGTGCGTGGCGCGGATCCAGGTGGCGCTCCGTTCCTGCACACTCGACGGAGCCGAATCGATCCTCGACGCGACGGGCCTGTTTTCCCCTCGGGCTCAGAGTTGCTACGTGGAGCTGGCCAGCGCGACGCAGCTCGCGAGCGCGCCCGACCCGCTCCGAGAGCTCCCGGCGCTTCCACCTCCGCCACCGGTTTTGCCCAAGGTGCAGCGCCTATGAAACTGGAACACCTCGTGGTGGTGGTGGCGGTGATGGCTGGGTGCGCCACGCCCAAGCCCCCCAGCGTCCCGGCGGCCGAGGCCTTTGGGGCCGGGGCCAGTGTCGGCGACTCGTCCCCCGGGCCCAGGGAGCGGCCCTCACCTGAGAAGTGGGCGAAGGCCTTCCTCAGGCCTGGCGAGTGCGCCGCGGGCGCGAGGGTGCTCATCGAGCAAGTCGGGCGGCCGTCGGCCTGGGCTCACATGAAAGCCTGCGCGGCCCGGCCCGACTACGGGCTCCTTCAGTCGCTGCTCGACGACTGGATGCCTGAGCTCAAGAACAAGCCCGAGAGCGCTGGCATCATCGCGCAGGTCATCGCCAACCGGGGAGGCACCATCGGAGCCGACCTCCAGTTGGTTCAGCGGAGGCGGTTGCAGATTTTCGAGCTCAACGCCGCGCTGGCTCAGCCCGAGGCCTACAAGGGGCGCTATCTCCTCTTCGTGGGCCGCATCGAGCGCTTCAAGGCAGCCAAGGGCCGCACTGACATGATTGTGATGCAGAGGGCTCGAGGGGCCGACGAATCGCGGGTGTACTCGGGCGCGACCTACGGGGAATCCTCCTCCTACTCGGCAGCGGGGTCGGATCGCTACGGCTCGTCGAAGTACGCCGAGCAGGGCTCCTTCATGTCAGGGAGGATGGAGGCCCGGGTCACCGCGACGTTCGAGGACACGGGCCAGCAGATCATCACCCGGCTCGCCGATGTCGACCCCTTCTTGTCGGTCAACCGCACCTTCGTCTTTCTCGCGCGGTTCGACGGGGCCAAGCGGTCTGACAACGAGAGCAGCGAAGAAGACGAGGAGCCGCGGACCACCGCTATGGTCTCACTGGTCTCCTACCACTCGCTCAATGAAGGCGGCACGGTCGCCTGGTAGGGGCAACCGCCTTCACACGTGCCCCAGTCTCGGATGCGGTCATCGCGAGCGCCTGACGTACCGCTCGGACTGGCGACGACCGAGCGACTCGCGCTCCTCGCACGTGCGGTCGTCAGGGAGCGAGGCTCTTGTCCCTGGCCTGGAGCGCCGCCCGGATGAAGCCCGAGAAGAGCGGGTG